>NZ_JBIRQH010000010.1:0-254037 GCF_044333095.1 Streptomyces sp. NPDC021100 | reverse complement strand
TCATGGACCCGATGCTGGAGGACTTCCGCACGGTCGTCGCCGGCCTGTCGTTCGCCGAGCCCCGCATCCCGATCGTCTCCACCGTCACCGGACTGACGGCAACGGCAGAGGAGTTGACGAGCGTCGACTACTGGGTCGAGCACGTCCGCCGCCCCGTCCGCTTCGCCGACGCCGTCGCCACCCTGACCGCCGACAGCATCACCACCCTCCTGGAGATCGGCCCCGACGCCGTCCTCACCGCGATGGCGGCCGACCACACCACCGCCACCTGCGTACCCCTCCAACGCCGCAACCGCCCGGAAGCCGGCGAAGCCCTCACCGCCCTCGCGAACCTCTGGACCCACGGCCACCCCATCACCTGGCAAACCCTCCACCCCACCGGCCGGGCCGGACTCGTCGACCTCCCCACCTACCCCTTCCAACGCCGCCGCTACTGGATCGACGCGGTGGCCGAGCAGGCGGACGTGGCCTCCGCCGGTCTTGACTCCGCGAGGCATCCGCTGCTCGGTGCCGCCCTCACCGTTCCGGAGTCGAGCACGGTGGTGCTGACGGGCCGCATCGGTCTGCGGTCCCACGCCTGGCTGGCCGATCACACGGTCATGGGCAGCGCGCTGCTGCCCGGTACCGCGTGTGTCGAACTCGCCCTGCGGGCGGGCGACCAGGTGGGATGCGGGGTCCTGGAGGAGCTGACGCTGGAGGTGCCGCTGGTCCTGCCGTCGCGTGGCGCCCGGGATCTGCGGGTGTCCGTGGGTGAGCCGGACGGGTCCGGCCGCCGGCCGGTCGGCGTGTACTCGCGGGCGCAGGACGCCCCGGCCGACGAGCCGTGGGTCCGGCACGCGGGCGGCTTCCTGGTACAGGGCACGTCGGAGGTGCGTCCGGAGGCCGGCCTGAGCGTATGGCCGCCGGAGGGTGCCGAGCCCGTGGACGTGGACGCGCTCTACCCGGCCCTGGCCGCGGACGGTCTGGAGTACGGCCCGGTCTTCCGGGGCCTGCGTGCCGCGTGGCGTCGCGACGGCGAGGTCTTCGCCGAGGTGGCGCTCCCCGAGGAGGCCCACGGCGACGCCGGCGCCTACGGTCTTCACCCCGCCCTCTTCGACGCCGCCCTGCACGCCACCGAGTTGCTCGGGGACGGCGGCCGGCGGCCCGGGCAGGGCGCCGCGCTTCCGTTCGCGTGGAGCGACGTGTCCCTGCACGCCTCGGGTGCGACCTCGCTGCGGGTCAGGGTCGCGGCGGTCGAGGGCGCCGCGGACGCGACGTCGCTGGAACTGGCCGACGCGGCCGGTTCACCGGTGGCCTCGGTACGTTCGCTGGTCGCCCGGCCGGTGTCGGCCGACCAGATCGCGAAGGCGGGTGACGGCGCGCTCCCGCTCCACCGGGTCGAATGGATACCGCTCCCGGACGGCGACGCCGCGCCGACGCGGGTCCCGGCCGGCCCCGAGGGCTGGGCGGTGCTCGGCGAGCAGACCGCGGACTGGGCGTGGACGGGAGTGTCGGCGTACCCCGGCCTCGCCGCGCTGGAGGAAGCGGCGCCCAGTGTGGTGCTGCTGCCCTGCCGGGTACCGGAGCTGACGGACGGCGACGACGCCACCGTCCTGCCCGGGCGGCTGCGCGAGGTGCTGGGCGAGGTGCTCGGCACGCTGCAGCAGTGGGTGGTGGACGAACGGCCGGCGTCCTCCCGGCTGGTGGTCGTCACCCGGGACGCGGACGGTCCCGGCGGGCTGGTCAACGCCGCGGTGGAGGGCCTGGTCCGTTCGGCCCAGGCCGAGCACCCGGAGAGCTTCGTCCTGGCGCGCTGGGACGGGGACGAGTCCTCGGTGCGGTTCTTCCCGGCGGCGCTCGCCTCCGCCGAGCCGCAGGTGTGGGTCCGGGCGGACGGGGTGCACGTGGCCCGGCTGGCTCGCGTCGAAACGACCACTGCGGCACCGCGGTTGACCGGCTTCGAGGACTGGGACCCCCAGGACGGCGTCCTCATCACCGGCGGCACCGGCGGCCTCGCCACCCTCCTCGCCGAACACCTCATCACCCACCACCACATCACCAACATCACCCTCGCCAGCCGCCAGGGACCCGACCACCCCCGCGCCACCGAGCTGACAAAGCACCTCACCAAGCTCGGCGGGAACATCACCCTCACCGCGTGCGATGTCAGCGACCCCACTCAAGTCGCTGATCTTCTCGCCGGCATCCCGCACCTCAAGGCGATCATCCACACCGCGGGCGTCCTCAACGACGCCACCCTCGCCAACCAGACCCCGCAGCACCTCCACACCGCCCTCACCCCCAAAGCCGACGCCGCCTGGCACCTCCACCACACCACCCAACACCTCAACATCCCCCTCACCCACTTCATCCTCTACTCCTCCGCGGCCGCCACCCTCGACGGCGCCGGACAAGCCAACTACGCCGCCGCCAACGCCTTCCTCGACGCCCTCGCCCACCACCGCCACACCCACCAACTCCCCGCACAATCCCTCGCCTGGGGACTCTGGGACACCGAACACGGCATGGCCGGGCAGCTCAGCACCGCCGACCTCCAGCGCATGAACAACGGGCCCCTCCTCCCCCTCACCACCGAGCAGAACCTCGCCCTCTTCGACGCCGCCCTCACCACCCCCGACGCCGCCCTCCTCCCCATCCACCCCAACCCCCGCCACACACCCGCTCACCCGCTGCTCCACACCCTCCGCCCGCCCACGCCCACCCGCCCCACCGCGCACAGCACCACCACGACCGCCACCGCGGCCGTCCAGGACGACACGCCCCTCGCGGAGCGGCTCGCGCCGCTCGACACCGAGGAGCGGCTCCGGCTCCTGGAGGACGTGATCTGCGCCGAGGTGGCCAGGGTCCTCGGGCACGCGGACGGTTCGGCGCTCGACCCGGCCCGCTCGTTCCAGGACGCCGGTTTCGACTCGCTCACGGCGGTGGAGCTGCGCAACAGGCTGAAGACGGCGACCGGTCAGCGGCTGTCGGCCACCCTGGTCTTCGACTACCCGACCCCGCAGACCATGGCCAAGCACCTGCTGGAGGAGCTGCTGCCGGAGGTCGAGGAGTGCGCGTCGCGGCTGCCGGTCCCCGAGGCGGACGACGACGAGGTGCGCAGGCTGCTGGAGTCCGTACCGCTCGCCCGGATCAGGGAAGCCGGCCTGCTGGACGCCCTGTTGGCGCTGGCCCCGGCCCCGGCCGCGTCCCCGGTGGTCATCGCGGCCCCCGCCGACCCCGCCGACCCCGAGCCGAGCGCCGCGGACCAGAGCGACGCGATCCTGGCGATGGACATCGACGCCCTCGTCCGCGAGGCGTTCGAGCGCAGCGACTCCGAGCAGCAGCCCGAGTGACCGTTCCGGCCGGCTGCCGGTCCCGCGTGGCGCGGACCGGCAGCCGGCCGGGCGGAGCGAGCCCAGTGACATGAGTGACCGAGGAATGCGAGTGACGACCGTGGATACACCTGTCCAGAAGATCGCCGAGGCCCTGCGCGCGTCGCTGCTGGAGAACGAGCGGCTGCGCCGGCGATACGACGAGGCCGCGGCGGCGACCGCCGCCGCCGTGGAGCCCGTGGCGATCGTGGGCATGAGTTGCCGTTTCCCCGGGGACGTGGAGTCCCCGGAGGACCTGTGGTCGCTCGTCGAGGCGGGCACCGACGCGATCACCGCGTTCCCCGGCGACCGCAACTGGGACCTGGACGCGGTGTACGACCCGGAGGGGCAGCGTCCGCACACCAGCTACACCGGCCAGGGCGGGTTCCTGCACCGGGCGCCGGAGTTCGACGCGGCGTTCTTCGGGATGAGCCCGCACGAGGCGACGGCGACCGATCCGCAGCAGCGCCTGCTGCTGGAGGTCGCCTGGGAGGCGTTCGAGCGGTCCGGCATCGACCCGCAGAGCCTGGCCGGCAGCCGGACCGGCGTCTACGCGGGTGTGATGGCCACCGACTACCCGGTGCGGGTGGGCACGGTCCCCGACGGCGCCGAGGGCTTCATGGTCACCGGCACGGACGGCAGCATCGTGTCCGGCCGGATCTCCTACACCCTCGGCCTCGAAGGCCCCGCCGTCAGCATCGACACCGCCTGCTCCTCCTCACTCGTCGCCCTGCACCTGGCGGTGCAGGCGCTCCGCAAGGGCGAGTGCTCGCTGGCCCTGGCCGGCGGTGTCACCGTGATGTCCACGCCGCGTACGTTCGTCGAGTTCAGCCGGCAGCGCGGGCTGGCGCTGGACGGCCGCTGCCGCGCCTTCGCCGACGCCGCCGCGGGGACGGGCTGGGGCGAGGGTGCCGGGATGCTCGTCCTGGAGCGGCTGTCGGACGCGCGCCGCAACGGCCGCCGGATCCTGGCGGTGGTGCGGGGTTCCGCGCTGAACCAGGACGGCGCCAGCAACGGCCTCACCGCCCCCAACGGCCCTTCCCAGCAGCGCGTCATCCGCCAGGCGCTGGCCGACGCGCGGCTCGGCCCGGCGGACGTGGACGTCGTGGAGGCCCACGGCACGGGCACCGTCCTCGGTGACCCCATCGAGGCCCAGGCGCTGATGGCCACGTACGGGAAGGAGCGGCCGGACGGGCGGCCGCTGTGGCTGGGTTCGGTGAAGTCGAACATCGGGCACACCCAGGCCGCCGCGGGGGTGGCCGGGGTGATCAAGGCCGTGATGGCGATGCGGCACGGTGTGCTGCCCAGGACGCTGCACGTGGACGCGCCGTCGTCCAAGGTGGACTGGGAGGACGGGACGGTGGCGCTGCTCACCGAGCCGGTGCCGTGGAAGGGCGACGGCCCCCGCCGCGCGGGCGTGTCGTCGTTCGGCCTCAGCGGCACCAACGCCCATGTGATCCTGGAGGAGGCCCCGCCGGCCGACCCGGCCGCGACCGGAGAAGCCGACACCGACAGAACCCCGGCCCCACTCCCCTTCCTCCTCTCCGCCCGCGGCGACGCGGCGCTACGCGCCCAGGCCGCCCGGCTGGCCGGCCGCCTCGCGGCCGACCCCGCCCTGCGCCCCGCCGACGTCGCGCACTCGCTGCTGACGACGCGCGCCGCGCTGGAGCACCGGGCCGTGCTGGTCGCCGCGGACACGGACGAACTGCTGGCCGGGCTGCGGGCGGCGGCCGCCGGGGAGGCGCCGGACGACCTGGTGCGCGGCACGGCCGCCGGCGGCCGCTCCAAGGTCGCCTTCGTCTTCCCCGGGCAGGGCTCCCAGTGGGCCGGCATGGCCCGTGAACTCCTCGACTCCTCCCCCGCGTTCGCCGAGCGGATCCGGGAGTGCGCGGAGGCCGTCGGCCGGTTCGTCGACTGGGACCTGCTCGCCGTCCTGCGCGGCGAGCCGGACGCGCCGGACCTGGAGCGGGTGGACGTCGTCCAGCCGGCACTGTTCGCCGTCCTCGTCTCCCTCGCGGAACTGTGGCGGGCGCACGGGGTGAAGCCCGCCGCGGTGGTGGGCCACTCCCAGGGCGAGATCGCGGCGGCCTGTGTGGCGGGGGCGCTGTCCCTGGAGGACGCGGCCCGCGTGGTGACGCTGCGCAGCCAGGCCATCGCCCGCCGGCTGGCGGGCCCCGGCGGCATGATGTCGGTGTCGTCGCCCGCCGACCGGGTCGCGGAGCGGCTGCTCCGCTGGGACGGCCGGCTGTCCGTGGCCGCGGTCAACGGGCCGGGGTCGGTGGCGGTGTCCGGCGACTCCGACGCGCTGGACGAACTCCTCACCGAGCTGCGGGCCGAGGACGTCTGGGCGCGCCGGATCCCGGTGGACTACGCCTCGCACTCCGCCCATGTGGAGTCCATCGAGGCTGAGTTGCTGGAGGCGCTGGCGGACATCAGGCCCCGGGCGTCGCGGATCCCGTTCTACTCGACGGTGACCGCGTCGCGGATCGACACCAGTGGCCTCGACGCGGCGTACTGGTACCGCAACCTGCGGCAGACCGTGCGGTTCGAGGAGACCACCCGGGCCCTGCTGGCCGACGGCCATGGCGTCTTCGTCGAGTCCAGCCCGCACCCCGTGCTGTCGATGGGCGTCCAGGAGACCGCGGACGCGGCGGGCCGGACGGTGGCGGCGGTGGGCTCGCTGCGCCGCCAGGACGGCGGGACGCGCCGCTTCCTGCTGTCCCTGGGCGAGGTCTGGGCGCAGGGTGTCGCGGTGGACTGGTCGGTGCCGCTCGCCCCGTACGCGCCGTCGTGGGTGGAGCTGCCCACGTACCCGTTCCAGCGCCGGTCCTACTGGCCGCGGCCGGACGCGGCCGGGGCGGACTTCGTGTCGGCCGGCCTGGACTCCGCCGACCATCCGCTGCTGGGCGCCGTGGTGGGCCTGGCCGGCGCGGACGGGGCGCTGCTGACCGGCCGGATCGGCCTGGACACCCACCCGTGGCTGGCGGACCACGCGGCCGGCGGCGCGGTGCTGCTGCCGGGTACGGCGCTGGTGGAGCTCGCCGTGCGCGCGGGCGACCAGGTCGGCTGCGGCCGGATCGAAGAACTCACCCTGACCGAGCCGCTGTTGCTGCCCGCGAAGGGCGGCGTCCAGCTCCAGGTCCGGGTCGGCGTGCCCGGCGGGGACGGCCGGCGGCCGGTGAGCGTGCACGCGCGTCCCCTGACCGGATCCGCGGCGGACGGCACCGACCCGGAGTGGACCGCCCACGCGGAGGGCTTCCTCGTCGCCGAGCCCGCCCCGGAGCCGGAGGCCGCTTGGGTGGCGGACGAGCCGGACGTGTGGCCGCCCGCGGGGGCCACCGCACTGGACGTGTCGGACCTGTACGAGCGGCTCGCCGGCCAGGGGTACGGCTACGGCCCGGCCTTCCAGGGGCTGCGGGCAGCCTGGCGGCGCGGCGACGAGGTGTTCGCCGAGGTCGCCCTCCCCGAGGACGCCCGCGCCGACGCGGCGCGGTTCGGCCTGCACCCGGCGCTGCTGGACGCGGCTCTGCACGCCGCCGGGCTCGGCCCGTTCGACACCGCTACGTCCGACGCGCCGGACGGCGGCGTCCGCCTGCCGTTCAGTTGGACGGGCGTGAGCCTGTGGGCCGTCGGCGCGCAGGCGCTGCGGGTGCGGGTCTCGCCCACCGGGGACGACGCGGTGGCGCTGCGGCTCGCCGACGCGGCGGGGGCGCCGGTCGCTTCGGTGGACGCGCTGCTGCTGCGCCCTGTGGCGCCGGGCGCGCTGTCGGCCGCGGCGGCACCGCACCGGGACGCCCTGTTCCGCGTCGAGTGGCAAGCCGCCGCCGGGGCGGAAGCGGCGGGACGGCCGGTGCCGTGGGCGCTGCTGGACGAGGGCGCCGACCCCGGCGCGTACGCGGGTCTGCTGCCGTCCGGCGGAGCGGCGGACGGGCCGGAGCCGGACCTGCTGCTCCTCGCGTGCCCGCCCAGTGACGTCGTCGTGGATGCCGCCGACGCCGACGCCGTGCCGCGGCGGCTGCGCGAGGTCCTCGGAACGGTGTTGGAGGCGCTGCAGCGCTGGTCGGCGGAGGGCCGTCCGGCCTCCTCCCGGCTGGCCGTGGTCACTCGGGGCGCCGCCGGGCCGGCGGGGACGCCGGTCGACCCGATCGGGGCGGCGGTGTGGGGTCTGGTGCGCGCGGCGCAGGCCGAGACGCCCGACTGCTTCGTCCTGGTCGACACGGACGGCTCGCCGGAGTCGGCGCGACGGCTCGCGGCGGCGGCCCTGACGAGCGGCGAGCCGGAACTGGCGCTGCGGGGCGGCGAGATGCACGTCCCCCGCCTCGTCCGCGCGACGCCCGGATCGGCTTCGAGGGAGCCGCTGCCGACCGGTTTCGAGGACTGGGACCCTCAGGACAGCGTCCTGATCACCGGCGGTACGGGCGGCCTCGCCACCCTCCTCGCCGAACACCTCATCACCCGGCACGGCGTCACCGGCATCACGCTCGCCAGCCGTCAGGGCCCCGACCATCCTCAGGCGACTGAGCTGGTGGACCGCCTCACCGAGCTCGGCGGCGACATCACCCTCACCGCCTGCGACGTCAGCGACCCCACTCAAGTCGCTGATCTTCTCGCCGGCATCCCGCACCTCAAGGCGATCATCCACACCGCGGGCGTCCTCAACGACGCCACCCTCGCCAACCAGACCCCGCAGCACCTCCACACCGCCCTCACGCCCAAAGCCGACGCCGCCTGGCACCTGCACCACACCACCCAGCGGCTCAACATCCCCCTCACCCACTTCATCCTCTACTCCAGCGCAGCCGCCACCCTCGACGGCGCCGGACAAGCCAACTACGCCGCCGCCAACGCCTTCCTCGACGCCCTCGCCCACCACCGCCACACCCACCAACTCCCCGCACAGTCACTGGCCTGGGGACTGTGGACCCAGGACACCGGGATGACCTCCCACCTGTCCTCGGCGGACGTCGACCAGATGGCGCGTTCGGGCGTGCGGGGGCTGTCGGCGGCGGAAGGGCTCGCGCTGTTCGACACGGCCGTGGCCGACGGGACGCCCCTCCTGCTGCCGGTCCGGCTGGACCCGGCCGCGCTGCGCGACCGCCCCGGCGGCCTCCCGCCGCTGCTCAGCCGCCTGGTACGGCCGGCGGCCCGGCGCGCCACCGCGTCCGCCGCCACTGGTGACGGCGGCACGCTGGCCCACCAGGTGCTGCGGATGACGGCGCCCGAGCGCGAGCGCCTCCTCTTGGACCTGGTACGCACTCAGGTCGCGGGCATCCTGGGGCACGAGAGCGGTGACGCCGTCGAACCGGACCGCGCCTTCAAGGACCTGGGCTTCGACTCCCTCACGTCCGTGGCCCTGCGCAACCGGCTCGGCGCGGCGGCCGGCGTCCGCCTGCCGGTCACGCTGGTCTTCGACCACCCCACACCGGCCGCGCTGGCGGCCTACCTCGGGGCCGAACTGACCGGTGGGGAAGCGGAACCGCAGGGCGCACGGCCTGCCGCCGGATCGCGGGCAGCAGCGGACGAGCCGATCGCCATCGTCGGCATGAGCTGCCGGTTCCCCGGCGGCGTCACCACGCCCGAGGAGCTCTGGCGGCTGCTGGCGGAAGGCCGCGACGGCATCACCCCGTTCCCGGAGGACCGCGGCTGGGACCTGGAGACCCTCTGCGACACGAGCGGCCTCCGGCCGAACACCAGCCACGCCGACACGGGTGGTTTCCTTTACGACGCGGCGGAGTTCGACGCCGAGTTCTTCGGCATCTCCCCCCGCGAAGCCCTCGGCACCGACCCCCAGCAACGCCTGCTCCTCGAAGCCTCCTGGGAAGCCCTCGAACGCGCCGGCATCAACCCCCACACCCTCCGCGGCACCACCACCGGCGTCTTCACCGGCATCATGTACCACGACTACGCCTCACGCCTCACCCACACCCCCCTCCCCGAAGGCGTCGACACCTACCTCGGCAACGGCAGCCTCGGCAGCATCGCCAGCGGCCGCATCTCCTACACCCTCGGCCTCGAAGGCCCCGCCGTCAGCATCGACACCGCCTGCTCCTCCTCACTCGTCGCACTGCACCTGGCGGTACAGGCGCTCCGCAACGGCGAATGCTCCCTCGCTCTCGCGGGCGGTGTGTCGGTGATGTTCACCCCCGAGACGTTCATCGACTTCAGCAGGCAGCGCAACCTCGCCCCGGACGGCCGGACGAAGGCGTTCGCCGGAGCGGCGAACGGCACCAGCCTGTCCGAGGGCGTGGGCATGCTGCTGGTGGAACGCCTGTCGGACGCACGCCGCAACGGGCACCGCGTCCTCGCCGTGGTGCGGGGTTCGGCGGTCAACCAGGACGGCGCCAGCAACGGCCTCACCGCCCCCAACGGCCCCTCCCAGCAACGCGTGATCCGCCAGGCCCTCGACAACGCCGGCCTCGCCCCCACCGACGTCCAGGCCGTCGAAGCCCACGGCACGGGGACGAAGCTGGGCGACCCGATCGAGGCGCAGGCGTTGCTGGCGACGTACGGCAAGGACCGCGCGGCGGAACGGCCGCTGTGGCTGGGGTCGGTGAAGTCGAACCTGGGGCACACGCAGGCGGCGGCGGGTGTCGCCGGCGTCATCAAGATGGTCATGGCGATGCGCAACGGCGTCCTGCCCAAGACCCTGCACGTCGACGAACCGACACCGCACGTCGACTGGACGGCCGGACACGTACGGCTGCTCACCGAGGCGACCCCGTGGGCCGATGAGGCCGCTCCCCTGCGGGCGGGGGTCTCGTCCTTCGGGATCAGCGGGACGAACGCGCACGTGATCCTGGAGGAAGCACCGCAGGAGGCCCCCGCTCCCGCCCCGGAGACGTTTACGGGCCCGGTGCTCTGGCCGCTCTCCGCGACCACCCCGCAGGCTTTGCGCGCCCAGGCCCGCCGCCTGCTGGACGTACTCCCGGACGACGACGGCCTCGCGTCGATCGGTCTTTCCCTGGCCACCACCCGTGCCCACTTCGACCACCGCGCCGTGGTCACCGGACGCACCCGCGCCGACCTCGTCACGGCCCTGACCGCCCTCGCCGACGGCACCCCTGCCCCCGGCCTCACCCAGGGCACGGCCCGCACCACCGGCAAAACCGCCTTCCTCTTCACCGGACAGGGCGCACAGCGGGCAGGGATGGGCCGGGAGGTGTACGAGGCGTTCCCGGTGTTCGCGCAGACACTGGACGAGGTGTGCGCGCACCTCGACGCACACCTCGGACAGCCGCTCCGGGACGTCCTCTTCGGCGAGGACGGGGAGCTGCTGAACCGCACGGAGTACGCGCAGCCCGCCCTGTTCGCCATCGAGACGGCGCTGTTCCGCCTGGTGGAGTCGTGGGGTATGCGGCCGGAGGTGCTGGCCGGGCACTCCATCGGAGAGATCGCCGCAGCGCACGTCGCCGGGGTGCTGTCCCTGGAGGATGCCTGCACGCTTGTGGCCGCACGCGGCCGGCTGATGCAGGCCCTGCCCGACGGCGGGGTCATGGCCGCCCTCCAGTGCACCGAAGACGAAGCCCTCACCCTCCTCGATGACGCGCAGGACGCGGCCGTCGCTGCGGTCAACGGCCCACGCGCAGTCGTCGTCTCGGGTGCGGAAGCAACAGTCACCGCGATCGTGGCGAAGATGAAAGAAGAGGGCCGCAAGACCTCGATGCTGAAGGTCTCGCACGCCTTCCACTCCCCGCTGATGGAGCCGATGCTGGAGGACTTCCGCACGGTCGTGGAGGGCCTGTCCTTCACCGAGCCGCGCATCCCGATCGTCTCCACCGTCACCGGACTGACGGCAACGGCAGAGGAGTTGACGAGCGTCGACTACTGGGTCGAGCACGTCCGCCGCCCCGTCCGCTTCGCCGACGCGGTATCGACCCTGACCACCGACGGCATCACCACCCTCCTCGAAATCGGCCCCGACGCCGTCCTCACCGCCATGGCAGCCGACCACACCACCGCCACCTGCCTCCCCCTCCAACGCCGCAACCGCCCCGAGACACAAGAAGCCCTCACCACCCTCGCCCACCTCTGGACCCACGGCCACCCCATCACCTGGACACAACTCCACCCCACAAGCCAAACGAACACCATCGACCTCCCCACCTACCCCTTCCAACGCCGCCGCTACTGGATCGACCCCGCGCCCGAGACGGGCGACGTGGCCACCGTGGGCCAGGCCGCGGCGGGTCATCCACTGCTGGGTGCCGTTCTCCGGCGCGCGGGCTCCGACGAGACGATCCTCACCGGGCGCGTCTCCCTGCGGACGCACTCGTGGCTGGCGGATCACGCCATCGGCGACACCGTGCTCGTACCCGGCACGGCGCTCACCGAGCTGGCCCTGCGCGCCGGTGAGCACGCCGGCACACCGCACGTCGAGGAACTGACCCTCCAGGAGCCGCTGGTGCTGCTCCCCGAGCAGTCCCTGGACCTCCAGGTGGCGGTGGGCGCGCCCGACGGTTCCGGTGCCCGGCCCGTCACCGTCCACTCGCGCCCCCACGCCGCCGACGCCCTCACGGACGAGCCGTGGACCCAGCACGCCCAGGGCACGCTCGTCGGGCACCTTCCCGCGAGCGAAACCACCGAGGCGCCAGAACCGGAGAGCTGGCCGCCCACCGGGGCCCAGCCGATCCCCGTGGACGGCGCCTACGCGGAACTCGCGTCCCAGGGCTACCACTACGGTCCCGTCTTCCAGGGGCTCGAAGCCGCCTGGCGGCACGGGGACGACGTCTACGCCGAGGTGGCGCTCCCCGAGGAAGCGCACGGTGACGTCGGTGCCTTCGGCATCCACCCCGCCCTCCTCGACGCCGCCCTGCACGCCATCGACGCGGGCCGCGCCGAGGAGACGTCCCAGGACGGTTCCGGCACGCTCCTGCCCTTCGCCTGGCAGGGGGTGACGTTGCACGCGACCGGCGCGACGCGCCTGCGCGTGCGGATCACGCGGACGGCGGCGCACACGCTGTCCGTCGTCGCGGCCGACGGGCAAGGCGCGCCGGTGATCGCCGTCCGGTCCCTCGTCCTCCGGGCGCTCAGCGGTGAGCGGTTGCGGGCGGCGGCCGGGCAGCGGCCGCTGTTCGCCGTCGCGTGGACGCCCGCCGACCGGATCGAGTCAGGAAGCGGCCCTGTGGACGTGCTGACCGTCCGTCCCGGCGGCGGCGCGCCCGGGGCGGACGCGTGGGCGGACCGCGCCGAGGCGCTGCTGCCGGACGTGCTCCCGGGCCATGTGGTCGTCCGCTGTGACGCGGACCCCGCCGCGTCCGCCGACGCCCCGTCCGCCGACGCCCCGGACGAGCTGTCCGCCGCCGTGCGGGCGGGCACCGGGCGGGTCGTGGCGCTGCTGCGGCGCTGGCTGGCGGACGAGCGGTTCGCCGGGTGCCGGATCACGCTGGTCACCCGGCGTGCCGTCGCGGCCGGCCGGCCCGGCGAGGCGGCCGGGGACGTGCGGGATCTGGCGGGTTCGGCCGTCTGGGGCCTGGTGCGCGCGGTGCGCGAGGAGCATCCGGGCCGGGTGGGGCTGGTGGACGTGGACGGCGCGCCGGAGTCGGAGGACGCGCTGCCGGCCGTCCTGGCGGGCGGTGAGCCCGAGGCCGCCGTGCGCGGCGGGGCGGTCCTCGTCCCCCGGCTCGTCCGGGTGTCCCCGAACGACGGCGACGGCACGGAAGCCGACGCGCCGAGCGGTCCGTTCGGCGACGGCACCGGCACGGTGCTGGTGACCGGTGGCACGGGCGGGCTGGGCCGTGTGCTCGCCCGGCACCTGGCGGCGTCCCACGGGGTGCGCCACCTGCTGCTGCTCAGCCGCCGGGGCCCGGCGGCCGAGGGGGTCGGCGAACTGCTCGCCGAACTCGCCGAGTCGGGTGCGACCGCCGAGGCCGTGGCCTGTGACGCGGCCGACCCGGACGAGCTGGCGGCCGTCCTCGCGCGGATTCCGGCGGACCGTCCGCTGTCCGGCGTCGTCCACGCCGCCGGTGTGCTGGACGACGCGACGCTGGCGTCCCTGACGCCCGAGCGGTTCGAGAGCGTCCTGCGTCCGAAGGTGGACGCGGCGCTCACCCTGCACCGGCTGACGGCGGACGCCGGGCTGTCGGCGTTCGTCCTGTTCTCGTCCGCCGCGGGCACGCTGGGCGCGGCGGGTCAGGGCAACTACGCGGCGGCGAACGCCTTCCTGGACGCGCTCGCCCAGCACCGCCGGGCCCGGGGGCTTCCCGGGCTGTCGCTGGCGTGGGGGCTGTGGGAGGCGGGGTCCGGCATGGGTGACCGGCTCTCCGACGCCGACCTGCGGCGCATGGCGCGGTCGGGCGTGCGGGGGCTGTCGCCCGACGAGGGCCTGGCCCTGTTCGACGCCGCGTTGGCGGCCGGTCCCGCGGCCGTGCTGCCGATGGCGCTGGACACCGCCCGCGTCCGGTCCGGGAGCGGTGCCGACGAGGTGCCGGCGATGCTGCGTTCGCTGGTCCGCGCCCCGGCCCGCCGGCCGGCGGCGGCCTCGAGTGCCGGGTCCGAGGCTCCGGGCGCGGCCCTCGCCGAACGGCTGGCGGCCCTGTCCGAGGAGGAGCAGGAGCGCACCCTCCTGAACCTGGTGCGCGGCCACACCGCCGAGGTGCTCGGCTACGCGCGGGCCCAGGACGTCGATCCGCTGCGCGGCTTCGTCGAGTCGGGCTTCGACTCCCTGACGGCCCTCGAACTGCGCAACCGGCTCGGCGGCGCCACCGGGGTCCGGCTCCCGTCCACGCTGATCTACGACCACCCGACCCCGCTGGCCGCCGCCCGCCACCTGCGCGCCGAGCTGGTCGTCACGGCGGTCGCGGCGGGTCCGTCCCTGGAGGCGGAACTCGCCGCGCTGGAGGCCGCCATGACCGGCGCCGCGCCGGACCCGGACGAGCACGCCCGGATCGCGGCCCGGCTGCGCTCGCTGGCGGCCCGCTGGGGCGCGGCGCTCCAACCGGCCGGCGAGCAGACGCCGGAGGACGACCGGGTGGCACTGGAGTCGGCCACCGCCGACGAGCTGTTCGACATCCTGGACGGCGAGTTGGACGCGAGCTGACCCCCGCCGGGGCCGCCCGTCCAGGGCGGCACCGGCACCGGCGAGGGCCGGCCATCGCACTCCGGCGGTGGCCGGCCCTCGCGGTTGCGGCGTGCTTCCGGCGGCCGTGTTCCGTGTGGCACCGGCATGGCGTCACCAGCCGGGAGCGCTGTCGCCGCCGGTGCCCGCCGGGGCTCCGCGCCGACGCGGCCGCACCGGTCAGGGCCGCCATGGCGCTCCGGCCGGGCAACGCTCCCCCTGTGCCGCTCGTCACGTGGCTGTCGGGCCGGGAGCGGGATCCCTTCCCCGGAGCGGTCGGCCGCTCGGCGGAGGCCGAGGGCGGTCAGACCGTCAGGCGGCGGACCGCGACGACCGTGTCCGTGACGGTGGCGGTCCGCCCGTCCGGTCCGGTGGCCTCGCGCTCGGGGCGGTCGAGGCGTTCGGGCCGCCAGACGTCCGGGTCCAGGCCGAGTGCGTCGTAGATCTCCTCCGGCGCGGGGAAGCGGGCGTCGGGGTCGGGGTCCCAGGCCCAGGGCCGGAAGGAACCGTGGTCGACGATGAGGAGGAGCCCGCCCGCGGTCAGCGCCCGCGCGGCCCGCCGGAAGACGCGGGCCCGTGGCAGGTCGAAGGGGGTCTCCAGATACTGGGCGTTGATCAGGTCGAAGGCGCCGGCGGGGAACGTGCGGGCGAGGTCGTGCCGTTCGGCGGTCAGCCGCTGTGCGACGGCGGTGCCGGCGGCGACGGCCCGGGCGGTGGTACGGGCCAGGGCGGTCGGCGCGATGTCGACGGCGGTGACCGTCCAGCCCCGGGAGGCCAGCCACACCGCGTCGCCGCCCTCTCCGCTGCCCAGGTCGAGCGCGGTTCCGGGGGTCGTGGCCCGCACGGTCTCGGCGAGCAGCGGGTTGGGGCGGCCCGACCAGACGGGCTCGTCCCGGTCGGCGTGGACGCGCTCCCAGAAGTCGGCGGCCTCTTCGGGGGCCCGGCCGGTGTCGGGAATCCTGCCTGTCATGGGTTGCTCCCTGGTGTCGTGTCGAAGCCCGACGGACAGCCGGGCGGTCGGTTGTGAGAATTCATGCCGTTTCGGCAAGGTGGTGCGCATGGATGAACAGGACGAGCTGAAGGAGACCCTCGCCGCCGTCGGCCCCCGGCTGCGGGAGCTGCGACGGCGGCGCGGGGTCACGCTGGCGGCGCTGTCGCGGACGACGGGGATCTCGGAGAGCACGCTGTCGCGCCTGGAGGGCGGTGAGCGCAGACCGACGCTCGAACTGGTCCTCCCCCTGGCCCGCGCCTACGGCGTCCCACTCGACGAACTGGTGGGTGCCCCGCAGACCGGCGACCCCCGGATCCACCTGCGGCCGGTCCAGCGCCCGGGCCTGACGTACGTTCCGCTGACCCGGCGGGCCGGCGGCATGCAGGCCCACAAGCTGGTCATCCCGCCGCGGCCGCGCGGTACGGAGCCGGAGACGCGGACGCACGAGGGTTACGAGTGGCTCTACGTCCTGGAGGGCCGGCTGCGTCTGATCCTCGGCGACCGGGATCTCGTCCTCGCCCCGGGCGAGGCCGCCGAGTTCGACACCCACGTGCCACATTGGCTGGGCTCGGCCGACGACCGGCCGGTCGAACTGCTGGTGCTGTTCGGCAGCCAGGGCGAGCGCGCGCACCTGCGGGCCCGCACCACCTGACGGCGCGACGCGGGGCATGGCACCCGCGTGCGTCAGCCCTGCCGGGATGGGCGGGACGGCGGCAGACCGTCGAGCCCGTGGCGGCGGTCGCCCATCACCCGCCCGCAGAGGGCCGCCTCCGCCTCCGGGGTGAAGGCCGTCACGGGGTTCCCGGCCCGGCGGCGGGCGAGGGCGGCGTCGGTGTCGGCGGCCACCAGGTCGGCGTTGATGGCGGCCGCCGCCCGTACCCCTGCCGCGGCTGCCCCCACCACCCCGTCCGTCACGTCCGCCACATTGCCCGCGACCCACACCCCGGGGACGGCGGTCAGCCCGGCGGCGTCCGCACGGACCTGGTCGCCGATGGCCGTCGGGTGCTCCGCCGCCGTCAGTCCGAGTCCCGCGAGCACCTCGTCCCGGGCCTCCAGCCGAGGAGCCACGGCCAGCGCGGCGAGCGGAACCCGCGGTCCCGACGCCAGCCGTACGCCCACCAGGCGGTCGTCCTCGATCTCCAGGCCGGCGACTTCCCCGTCCACCACGGAGACCCCGCGGGCCGCCAGCCGCTCCCACTCCTCCTCGTCGAGGTCGCCGGCCGTGTGCCGGAACAGAGTGACCCGGTCGGTCAACTGCCGGAAAAGCAACGCCTGGTGAACTGCGGCCGGGCCGGTGGCCAGCACTCCGACCGGCCGGTCCCGCACCTCCCACCCGTGGCAGTACGGGCAGTGCAGCACGTCCCGCCCCCACCGCTCGCGCAGTCCGTCGACGTCGGGGAGCCGGTCGACGAGCCCGGTGGCCACCAGCAGCCGCCGGGCACGGAAGCGGCGCCCGTCCGCCGTCGCCACCACGAATCCGTCGCCGGCCCGTTCGGCGGACACCGCCCGGTCGGCGATCACCCGGCCGCCGTACGCGGCGACCTCCTCCCGGCCCGCCCGGAGCAGTTCGCCGGGGGCGACGCCGTCCCGGGACAGCAGGCCGTGCACGCCGGAGGCGGGGCCGTTGCGGGGTTCGCCGGAATCGACGACCACCACGGACCGCCGGGACCGGGCGAGTGTCACCGCGCCGGACAGGCCGGCGGCTCCGCCGCCGACGACCACCACGTCGATGTCGCTGGGGTTCTCTGCGTTCTCAGTCATACCGGCACCTTCGCCCGGTGCCTCACGGCGGACAAGAATTCATGCCGTTCCGGCAAGAAACCCGGCGGCACCGGCGGCAACGGGCCACAGCGGTTCCGTAAAGGTCCCGCGGAGCCATAGGCAACCGGCACTCGGTGACGCGGCCGTACCCCGGCGCCGCGCCCGGATCCTGCCGCTCGGCTTCGCCGGCCGCGACGGCTCCGCCGTCATCGTGGGCCTCAACGGCCCGCGCCTGCCGGCCGGTGCCGCCTGGCGCCGGGTCCGCGGCGCCATCGGCCGGCAGGCCACCGCGACCGTCAGGGCCGCCCCGCACCGACGCGGGGCGGCCCGCACGTTTCGGGCAACCGCGTTCAGCCCGGCCGCGTCCTCACCGCCCGCTCCCGCACCGCCGTCCGGCCCGCTCGCTACCCGGCACCCGTCTACGCTTGCTGCCCGGCCGCCCGTTCGGCCGCCCCGTCTCCGGCCCCCTCCCCCGGAGCCCCGTCCCCGTCCGCGTCCCCGCCGCGCACCGTGTGCCGCAGCAAGAACACCGAGAGCACCGCCATCGCCAGCAGCAGCCCCGCCGTCGTCCACGAGGCGATCCGCAGGCCGTGGGCGAAGGCGTCGCGGGCGACGGCCAGGACGTCGGCGCCGGCTTCCGCCGGGAGGCGGCCGGCCGTGTCGACGGCGCCGCCGAGGGTGTCCCGGGCCGCGGTCGCCGCGCTGGGCGGGAGGTCGTCCGGGAGGTGGCGGGCCATGTCGTGCCGGTAGACGGCGGTGCCGATGCTGCCGAGGACGGCGATGCCGAAGGCTCCGCCGAACTCGGTGGCCGTCTGGGAGAGGCCGGAGACGGAGCCGGCCCGGTCGGCGGGGGCGGTGGCGATGACCAGGTCGGAGGTGGTGGTCATGACGAGGGTGATGCCGGCCGCCATGACGACAGTGCCGGTGACGATCACCGCGACGCCGGAGTCCGCGTCGAGGCGGGTGAGCACCCCGTACCCGCCGGCCGCGACGACCAGGCCGCCGGCGACCACGGCCACGGGCCGGACGGCGCGCGCCAGGAGGGGTGCCAGGGCCGAGCTGGCCATGGCGGCGCCGGCCGCGGGCAGGGCCCACAGGCCCGCCCGCAACGGGCCGTAGCCGAGAACCATTTGGAGGTACTGGGTGGTGAACAGCCCGGAGCCGACGAGGGAGAAGATGGCGAGCACGCTGGTGGCGACGGAGGCGCTGAACGCCCGGTCGCGGAACAGCCGGACGTCCAGCATGGGTTCGTCCAGGCGCCGCTGGCGCCGCAGGAAGTACCAGCCGACGGCCAGGCCGACGGCGAAGGCGACGGTCGGTACGGCATGCAGGCCGTCCTCGGCGGTCTTCTGGATGCCGTAGACGGCGGGGAGCACGGCGGCCAGCGACAGCGCGGCGCTGAGCAGGTCGAACCGGCCGGGCCCGGTCGCCCGGGACTCCGGGAGCAGCGCCGGGGCGAGGAGCAGCAGCAGCGCCATGACGGGCAGGTTGACGAGGAAGACGGAGCCCCACCAGAAGTGTTCCAGCAGGATGCCGCCGAGCAGCGGTCCGAGGACGGCGCCGGCGGCGAACGCGCCGGTCCACACGGCGATGGCGGCACGGCGCTGCCCGTCGTCGGTGAACATGGTGCGGATGAGGGAGAGGGTGGACGGCATCAGGGTGGCACCGCCGACGCCGAGGAGGGCGCGGGTGGCGATGAGCAGGACGGGGTCGGTGGCGAGGGAGGCGGTCACCGAGGCCAGTCCGAAGACGATGGCGCCGAGCATCAGCAGCCGCCGGCGGCCGATCCGGTCGCCGAGCGACCCCATGGTGAGCAGCAGTCCGGCGAGGACGAAGGGGTAGATGTCGACGATCCAGAGGAGCTGGGAGCCGCTGGGCGCCAGCTCGGCGCTGATGAAGGGCAGGGCGTAGGAGAGCACCTGCATGTCGAGGGAGACCAGCAGGACGGGGAGGATGAGGACGGCCAGTCCGGTCCACTCCTTCCGTCCGGCCTTCCCCGATGTGCCGGGCTTCCCCGGCGTCCCGGGCTTCCCGGTCTCCCTCGACGTTCGTATCGGTGCCGCTCCGGTGTCGTGCATGACGTCGTCGCTCCCGCTCCGCTGGTCGGCGCCTACGCGTTGAGGTAGGCGAGTACTGCCAGGACGCGCCGGTTGTCGTCTCCGGAGGCCGCGAGTCCCAGTTTCGTGAAGATGCTGTTGGTGTGTTTGCTGACGGCCTTCTCGGACACGAACAGCTTGGCGGCGACGGCCGCGTTGGAGCGGCCCTCGGCCATCAGGGCGAGCACCTCGCGTTCCCGTTCGGTGAGGGACTGCACGGGGCTGGTCGCCTTCTCGTGTTTGACCATGAGTTCCGACACCACCTTCGGGTCCATGACCGTGCCGCCGTCCGCGACCTGCCGGAGCATGTCGACGAAGCGGCGGACGTCGAAGACGCGGTCCTTGAGGAGGTAACCGACGCCGCCGTTCTGGTCGGACAGCAGCTCGCGGGCGTACATCTGCTCCACGTGCTGGGACAGCACCAGGATGGGCAGTCCCGGGACCTGCCTGCGGGCCTCGACCGCGGCCTGGAGGCCCTCGTCGGTGAAGGTCGGGGGCAGGCGCACGTCGACGATGGCCACGTCCGGGCGGTGGGTGAGCAGGGCGCGCAGCATGGCGGGCCCGTTGTCCACCGCCTCGATCACCTCGAACTTGTGTGCAGTCAGCAGTTGTACCAGGCCCTCCCGCAGCAGGGCCAGGTCTTCGGCGATCACCACGCGCACGGCAGCTCCATCGTCACCACGGTCGGTCCGCCCTGCGGACTGTGGACGTCCAGTACTCCGTCGAAGGCGGCGAGCCGGCGTTGCAGCCCGCGCAGGCCGCTGCCGCCCTCGGGGTCGGCGCCGCCGCGGCCGTCGTCGGTGACCCGGGCCCGGAGCGCGCCGTCGGCGTACCAGAGGCGTACGTCGACGCGGGTGGCGCCGCTGTGCTTGGTGACGTTGGCGAGCGTCTCGGCGACCACGAAGTAGGCGGCCGACTCGACGGGCGGCTGCGGACGGCCGGGCAGGTCGATGGCCAGCTCGACGGGGAGCGGCAGGCCGACGGCCAACGCCCGTACGGCGCCGTCGAGTCCGCGTTCGGCGAGGACGGGCGGGTGGATGCCGCGGACGAGGTCGCGCAGTTCGGTGAGGGCCTGGCTGCTGGACTCCATGGCGTCGGCGAGGAGGCGGCGCACCATTTCGGGGTCCTCGTCCAAGAGGGTGTCGGCGAGGCCGAGTTTCATGCCGAGGGAGACCAGGCGGGCCTGGGCGCCGTCGTGCAGGTCCCGTTCGATGCGGCGGAGTTCGGCCGCCTGGGACTCGACGGTCTCGGAGCGGGTCTCGGTCAGCCGCTCGACGCGCAGGGCGAGGCGGGCGCCGCGGGTGGGGGCCAGCAGCAGCCGGGTGAAGCCGCCGTGTGCCCGGACCAGCGGCCGGGCGCTCAGCAGTCCGAGGGCCACGAGCAGGGCTCCCTGGGGCATGGCGAGGTAGGCGTCGGTCTGGTCGGCGATGGGCCAGACCACCCCGAAACCCCAGTGCGGGCCCATGTGTTCCCAGAGGAAGGGGGTGACGAAGAGTCCGTTGAGGCCGTAGGCGACGAGGGACGCGGGCAGCAGGCCGAGGACCAGGCCGACGGGCCCGTCGAGGAACAGCCACAGCACGTCGCGCCAGGTGGCCGGGTCGGCCAGCAGCCGCCGGCACTGCCGGAAGGACGCGGCCACGTCGTGGGGTGACGCTTCCACGGGGTGGCGGTAGGGGGTGTCGATGGGGGTGCCGGTCCATTCGCCGGCCGTCCGCCGGTGGTAGCCGGCCAGCCCGCGGACCGCGGCCAGGACGACCGGCAGGATGAGCACGCCCACGCCGACGGCCAGGGAGAGCAGGGTCAGGACGGTGACGGTGAACAGGGCGACGCTGCCTATCTGGGAGAGCACCGCGACCACCAGGCCGCGCGCGCACCAGCGGAGCCGCCCGGCACCGCCGTCCTCCCGCACCGGTCGGGCCTCGGTCACCACGGGGCCGTCACCGCCCGCCGCCTGACCGCTCCGGTCGTCCCGGTCCTCGCCGCAGCGCGTAACCCGCCCGCCGGCCTTGAGGTCCACGCCTCGCACACCTGGCTCCGTCCTCCCCTGACCCGGGGGCGCTCCGCCCCACGAGCCTCATCATGCAGTACGCGCGGGCGGTCCGAGCGGCCGGTCCGCCCGCCCGCGCCTCCCAGCATCGCCGCCGGCCGGGCCCGGGGCAGTGGAGGAGGGCCTTCGGGCGGGGTGGAGTTTTCTCCACCCCCTTTGTGGTCGTAGACCCATCGGCCGCGCGGTGGCCCGTCCGTAGCGTTGACGGTGTGATCGCGTCCCCCACGCGACAGGTACAGGGAGCTTTGAATGGACACCATCGCAGTCGCCGACGCAGTCCGGCTGAACGCGGTTCGCAAGGTCTACGGCGAGGGCGCCAACGCAGTGACCGCACTCGACGGCGTGAGCCTGTCCTTCCAGCGCGGCAGCTTCACCGCCGTGATGGGGCCGTCGGGTTCGGGCAAAAGCACCTTCCTGCACTGCGCGGCGGGGCTTGACCGGCCCACTTCGGGCACGGTCCTGCTGGACGGCGAGGATCTCGGCGGGTACGACGAGACGGCGCTGACGAAGATGCGGCGCGAGCGGATCGGCTTCGTCTTCCAGTCGTTCAACCTGCTGCCGGCGCTGACGGTGATGCAGAACATCACGCTGCCGCTGAAGCTGGCCGGCCGGAAGGCGAACCGGGCGCAGATCGACGAGGTGGTGCACCGGGTGGGTCTGGACTCCCGGACGGGCCACCGTCCCGCCGAGCTCTCCGGCGGGCAGCAGCAGCGGGTGGCGATCGCGCGGGCCCTGGTCACGGGTCCGGCCGTGGTGTTCGCCGACGAGCCGACCGGCGCGCTGGACACCCGTACCGCCCGCGAGGTGCTGCGGCTGATGCGCGAGTCGGTGCGGACCCTCGGGCAGACCATCGTGATGGTCACGCACGACCCGGTGGCGGCCTCGTACGCGGACCGCGTGGTGTTCCTGGCCGACGGCCGGTTCGTGGGCGACCTGTACAACCCGACCGCCGAGGTGGTCGCCGAGCGGATGACGCGCCTGGGTGCCTGGGCGGACGAGGAGTCCGCGTACGACCCGCAGGCGCGCACCGCGACGGGGGGCGCGTACTGATGCTGTCCCTCGCCCTGAGCACCCTGCGCTACCGCAAGGGTGGTTTCGTCGCCACGTTCGTGGCCATGTTCTTCGGCGCGGCCCTCATCATGGCCTGCGGCGGACTGATGGAGAGCGGCGTCCGCGACGTCCTCCCCTCCCAGCGGTTCGCCGCGGCGCCCGTGGTGGTGACCGGCGACCAGTCGTACGAGTCCTCGCGCCTGGCGGAGCGGGTCCGGCTGGACGCCGGGACGGTCCGCGAGGTCGCCGGCGTGCCGGGCGTCCGCGAGGCGGTGCCCGACGTGTCCTTCCCCGTCGCCGTCGTACGCGACGGCCGCCCGGTGACCGATCTGTCGGACGACGTCACCCGCGCCGACCACCGTCCGCTGGGCCACGGCTGGGAGTCCTCCCGGCTGGCGCCCTACCGCCTCGCCAAGGGGGCCGCGCCGGCCGCCGCCGGTGACGTGGTGCTGGACGCCGGGCTGGCCGAGGAGGCCGGTGCCGCCCTCGGCGACCGGGTCCTCGTCACGGTCCAGGGCACACCGCGGGAGTTCCGGCTCACCGGTGTGGTCCGGCAGGCCGGCGGCCGGGACGCGTTCCAGCCCGCCGTGTTCTTCACCGACGCGCAGGCCCGCGCGCTCAGCGGGCACCCGCGGGCGGTGGACGCGATCGGCGTCCTGCCCGCGGCCGGCACCGACGCGGCCGCGCTCGGCGACCGGATCGAGAAGAAGCTGGGCGGCAAGGCCGTCGCGCTGACCGGCGACCAGCGGGGCCTGGCGGAGTTCCCCAAGGCCGCCGCGAGTCAGCGCAACCTGCTGATGCTGGCCTCCATCTTCGGCGGCTGGGCGGTCCTGGTGGCCATGTTCGGGGCGTCGTCCACCCTGGGCCTGACGATCCGTCAGCGGCACCGCGAGATGGCGCTGATGAAGGCGATCGGCACCACCCCGGCGCAGCTGCGCCGCATGATCCTGGGCGAGACGCTGGCCGTCTCCCTGGTGGCGTCCGTGCTGGGCTGCCTGCCCGGCGCGCTGTTCAGCCGGCTCCTCTTCGACAAGCTGGTCTCCGCCGGGATCGTCTCCGGAGCCGTCGAGTTCCGGCTGGGCGTGCTGCCGGGCGTGGTGGCGGTGGCCGCCTCGCTGCTGGCCGGCGTGGGTGCCGCGTACCTCACCGCCCGTAAGATCGCCGGGACCCGGGCCACCGAGGCGCTCGCCGAGAGCGCGATGGAGGGGCGCTGGCTGACCCGCGCCCGTCTCGTCTGGTCGATCGTGTTCCTCGTCGGCGGTGTCGCGATGGCGGCGACGACGATGACGATGCCGGTGGACGACACCACGGCCGGCGTCGCGGCTCCGGCCTGCATCTTCTGGGCGATCGGGCTGGCCCTGCTGGCCCCCGGTTTCGCGAAGGGCGTCGTGGCGGTCCTGAAGGTGCCGCTGCGGGCGGTGTCGGGGCTGTCGGGCCTGCTCGCGATCCTCAACTCCCGGACGCACGCGCGGCGGATGGCCGCCACCATCACCCCCATCGTCCTGCTGACCGGCATCGCCACGGGCACGCTGTACATGCAGCAGATCGAGGACGCCTCCAACCGCGCCGCGCACACCGGCGTCCTGCGGGCGGACGACGTCCTGACCTCGCGCACCGGTGGCCTCGCCCCCGGCACGCTGGAGAAGGTCCGCGGCGTCCCGGGCGTCGCCGCGGCCTCGGAGTACGTCACGAGCACCGGCTTCGTGCAGGAGCCCAAGGACTCCCAGCAGACGGACGACGGGTGGACGCTCCAGGGCGTCACCGGCGACGGGAACCTCTCGGTGAACGCCGCCGCCGGCTCGCTCGCCGCGCTGCGCGGCGACAGCGTGGCCCTGCCGGTGGAGCACGCCAAGTCGCTGGGGCGCGCGGTCGGCGACACGATCACCCTGCGGCTCGGCGACGGCGCCCCGGTGAAGGTGAAGGTGGTCGCCACCTACCGGCCGGAGGGCCTGACGACCTCGCTGCTGCTGCCCGCCGGGCTGCTGGCGGCGCACACCACCGACGGGACGCCCGCGCAGATCGTGGTGCGGCGGGCCGCCGGAGCCGACCCGGGCGCGGTGGCCGCGGCGCTGGGCGCGGCGGTCAAGGACCAGCCGGGCGTCGAGGTGGCCGGCAGCGACGCGCTCACCGCCGGCCGGACCGCCGGCCAGCAGCAGCTCGCCACCATCAACTACCTGGTGGTCGGCATGATCGTCGGCTACACGGTGATCTCGGTGGTCAACACCCTGGTCTCCGCCACCGGGCGGCGGCGCCGGGAGTTCGGCCTCCAGCGGCTCACCGGCTTCACCCGGCGGCAGGTCATGACCATGATGGCGGCGGAGAGCGTGCTGACCGCGGTGACCGGGATCGTCCTCGGCTCGGTCGCCGCCGCGGTCACCCTCTTCCCGTACAGCGTCGCCAAGCTGGACCGTGTCGTGCCGTCCGTGCCGGTGTGGATCTACTGGGCGGTCGTGGCCGGGGCGGCGGTCGTCACCTTCGCCGCGACGCTCCTGCCCACCTGGCGGGCCACCCGGTTCCGCCCGGTGGAAGCGGCCACGTCCGCCGCCTGACGACTCCGCCGCGGCCGGCGTAACTGCCGCGGCGGGCGACAAACCACCATGAGGGGCCGGTAGTCCATCCCCCGTCGCACTCCGGCCCGGGTCCCACCGCTCTGCCGAGCGGTGGGGCCCCTTGCTTTCCGCCCACGGCGGGTGCGATAGGGGTCGGACGCGACCCCTATCGCGAACGGCGGCCGGACGGTTAGGGGTTGGCCGCGGCTCGGGCGCGATGGGATCATGCGCGGGACGGACCGAGACTGACCGAGACGGCCACGGCGGGCGCCGGGGGCGGACATGCGAGGAGCGAGTGACGTGAGCGAGTCGAGCGGGGCCGTCGGCGGCGTGCGGGAGAAAAGCAAGTGGATCCAGCGCTTCCACCCGGCCCCGGACGCCGCGAACCGGCTGGTGTGCTTCCCCTATGCGGGCGGCTCGGCCAGCTACTTCCACGGCGTGTCCGCCTCCCTGTCCCCCGCGCTCGACGTCCTCGCGGTGCAGTACCCGGGCCGCCAGGACCACCGGGCGGTACCGCCCCTGCGCTCCGTCGAGGAGCTGGCGGACCGGGCCGCCGAGGAACTGCTGCCGTGGTGCGACCGCCCGGTGACGCTGTTCGGCCACAGCATGGGCGCGATGGTCGCCTACGAGGTGGCGCGACGGCTCACGGACAAGGGCGCGGCGCCGCTGTCCGTCGTCGTCTCGGGCCGCCGCGCCCCCACGACCGTCCGGCAGGAGGACGTCCACCTGCGGGACGACGACGGCATCGTGGCCGAGATGGAGCGGCTCGGCGGCAGTGACCTGCGGATGTTCCACGACCCCGAGCTGCGGGCGCTGTTCCTGCCGGTGATCCGCGCCGACTACGAGGCGGTGGAGACCTACCGCCACCGGCCCGGCCCGCCGCTGCCCTGCCCGGTTCTGGCGCTGCTGGGGGACGGGGACCCGATGGCGACGGCCGAGGAGACGGAGGCGTGGGCCGGGTGCACGTCCGCGGCGTTCGCCCTCCGCACCTTCCCCGGCGGCCACTTCTATCTCAACTCCCGCGCGCCGGAGGTCATCTCGGTGATCCGGGAGCACATCGCTTCCCTGACGGACTGAGAAGCCGACGGGTCGACGGGCGGAGAGCGACGCCCTCCCGGCGACCGCGCGCGGGCCGACAGGGCGTCCTGGCCCGGCTCCGCCCGGCCCGGTCCGGCTACGGCGCCGGGCACGACGTGGCCGTCACCGCACGGGAACCCCCCGTTCCATGACGGCCACGTCCGGCCGAAGGCCCGGCTCCCGTCAGCCGGCCTGCCGTTCGGCCACCCGCCGCAGGGCCTTCTTGTCCGGCTTCCCGGCGTCCGTCAGCGGCAGTTCCGCCACGAAGCCGATCCGGTGCGGCTCGTACATCGCGCCGCACCGCTCGCGGACGAACGCCCGCAGCGCGTCCGCCGGGACGTCCACGCCGGGGGCGGGCACCACGGCGGCGTGCACCCGTTCCATGTCGTCGGCGTCCCGCACGCCGAACACGGCACTCTGCCGTACGCCGGGGTGCGCGTTGAGCACGTCCTCCAGCTCGGTCGTGTAGACGTGCCCGCCCACCACGATGATCATGTCCTTGATGCGGTCGACGACGGTCAGGAAGCCCTCGTCGTCCAGGAAACCGATGTCACCGGTGTGCAGCCAGCCGTCCTTCAGCACCTCCGCCGTCAGGTCCGGCCGCTTCCAGTAGCCGCGCATGACCTGGTCGGAGCGCACGCATATCTCGCCGTGCGCGCCGGGCGGCAGGTCCCGGCCGGTCGCGGGGTCGCGGACGGCGACCTCGACTCCGGGCAGCACCCTGCCGACGCTGCGCAGCCGTTCGGGCCGCGCGGGGTCGTGGTCCTCGGGCTCCAGGAAGCTGATGCCGCCGACCTCGCTCTGCCCGTAGAACTGGACGAGGACGGGCCCGAGGCGGCGTATCGCGTCGGCGATCCGCACGGGGGACGCCGGGCAGCCGCCGTACAGCACGCACCGCAGGCCGGAGGTGTCGGTGCGGGCGAGGTCCGGGTGGTCCAGGAGCGCGTAGAGCAGCGGCGGGAGGAGGAACACGTCGGTGACGCGCTCGCGTTCGATCGCGGCGAGGACGGCGGCCGGGTCGAAGTCCTCCAGCAGGACGAGGACGCCGCCCCGGCGGAGGGTGCCGTCCGCGAGGTGTCCGGCGGCGTGCGCGATGGTGGTGCAGACCAGCTGCCGGGGCGTGTACTCGTCGTGCTCGCGGTAGCCGCGTCCGGCCTGCGCGAAGGTGGTGCAGATGCCCTTGGGGTGGCCCGTGGTGCCGCCGGTGTGCCGGATGGAGGCGATGTCCTCGGGTTCGGCCAGGCTCGGGAACGGCTCGGCGGACCGGGCGGCGGCGAGTTCCAGCAGGTCCTTGCCGGTCTTTGCGGGGCCGAGGGCCAGGACGTGCTCGACGGGGGCGAGCCGCGTCACCTCTTCGGCGCGCTCCGCCAGGCGCGGATCGACGATGAGCGCGCGGGTCTCGACGTCGGCGACGATGCCGGCCTGCACCTCGGCCGAGAGCTTGTTGTAGAGGTGGTTGACCCGGCAGCCGAGCAGGTTCGCCGCGTACCGGGCGGCGACGATCTCGGGAAGGTTCCCGCTGAGGAGGGTGACGGTGTGCCCGCGGCCGAGCCCCTCGGCGTGCAGCGCCCGCGCCATCCGGTGGACGAGTGCGCGGAACTCCCCCACGGTGACGCGCCGTCCCTCGTGGACCAGCGCCTCGCGCCCGGGGTCGTCACCCATGCCGTCGAGGATGTCCTCCACGTACATCGGTAACTTCGGCGCGGCGTGCGACATTTCTGCTCCTCCGAGGTAGGTTCCCAGGCCAATAATTGCCTGAGGCATCCATCCATCATGCCTCTTTTGATCGACAACGCCAAGCCCGTCCCGGTGAGCGCCGGGCGACCCTACTGGAGCGCGTGCACCACACCCGCGAACGCCCGCGGCAGAGCGCGGGCCGCGGGGACGACGAGGCCGCCGCCGCCCGGCATCCGGCAGACCCCGAGCAGGGCGTGGGTGAGGACGCGGTGCCGCCGCGTCAGCCGGCGCCAGGCCGCCTCGTACGCCGCCGGCCGCCCCGCCGCCAGACAGCGCACCGCGGCCTCCGCCGTCGCCAGGGCCAGGGCGACGCCCTCGCCCGTCAGGGCGTCGACGTACCCGGCCGCGTCGCCGACGAGCAGGACGCGCCCGGCCGTCCGGGCGCGGGTGCGCTGGAGCAGCGGACCCGCGCCGCGCACGGCGCTCGCGGGCGCGGCGCCGGACAGGAACGCCAGCGCCGGATGCGCCGCCAGATGAGCCTCGTAACCCCGCCGTTCGCGGCTGAGCACGGCGACGCCCACCAGTTCCTCGCCCACCGGCGTCACATACGCCTCGCCGTGCCGGGACCAGTGCACCTCGACGTGCTCGCTCCACGGGCTGACGCGGAAGTGGCGGCGGAGGCCGTAGCGGACGACGGGACGCGCGGGCAGGCCGAGGCCCAGGGCGCGGCGGAGCGGGGAGTGCAGGCCGTCCGCCGCGACGAGCCAGCGCGCCCGCCACTCCCCCGCCGTCACCCCGTCCGCGTCCTGGACGACCGCGCCCACCCGGCCGGGCGCGAACCGCACACCGGCCTCCGCCGCCCGCCGGTACAGGGCGGCGTGCAGCACGGTCCGCCGGATGCCCAGCCCGGTGCCGCCGCGGAAGTCCGCCTCGGCGCGGCGCGGCCCGTCGACGTACCGGATGCCGCGCAGCGGATGCCCGGCCACGTCGACGCCGAGCGCCCGGAGCGCGGCCACGCCGCTGGGCATGACGCCTTCGCCGCACGCCTTGTCCACGGGCGTGGCGCGCGGTTCGACGACCACCGTCTCCAGTCCGGCGAGCGCCGCGTGGACGGCGGCCGCCAGGCCGGCCGGCCCGCCGCCCGCCACCAGGACGTCGATCACGCGGCGGAGGGGGCGCGGGCCGGGGCGAGCGCCGCCTCCTCGCACCGGACGCGGACGGTGAGCAGCCAGGCGTTCAGCAGCGTGAAGCCGACGGCCGTGGCCCAGGCGCCGTGCACCAGCGGCAGGGCCGCGCCCTCGGCGGCGACGGCCGCGTAGTTGGGGTGGCGCAGCAGCCGGTAGGGGCCGGTAGCCACCGCCGGGAGGCCGGGGACGACGATCACGCGGGTGTTCCACCGCCGTCCCAGGGTGCGGACGCACCACCAGCGCAGCCCCTGCGCGGCGGCGACGACGCCGAGCATCGTCCAGCCGGGCACGGGCCGGAACGGCCGGTCGGCGGCGAGCACTTCGAGGAGGCAGGCCGGCAGCAGCGCGGTGTGCAGGGCGACCATCCACGGGTAGTGGCCGCCGTCGACGGGCAGCCCGCCGCGCTCCCGGCTCCACCGGGCGTTGCGGCGGGCGAGGACGAGTTCGGCGCCGCGGTCGGCGGCGACGGCGGCGAGGAGGAGGGCGTACCAGGGCACGGTCACGGTGGCCTACCAGCGCAGGAGGACGAGTTCGCAGCAGAAGCCGGGGCCCATGGCCAGCAGCAGGCCGGGCGAGCCGGGTGGCGGGCGGCGTTCGGCGAGGGTGTCGCGGAGCACGTGGAGGACGGAGGACGAGGAGAGGTTGCCGGCCTCGGCCAGGTGGCGCCAGGTGAGGTCGAGGGCGTCGGGGGCGAGGCCGAGGACCTCGGTCACCGTGTCCAGGATCTTGGGGCCGCCGGGGTGGCAGACCCACGCCGTCACGTCGTCCGGCTTGAGCCCGTGGTCGCCGAGGAAGGTACGGACGTCGTCGGCCAGGTGGTGGCGGACGATGTCGGGGACGGAGGGGTCGAGCACCACGCGGAGCCCGAAGTCGCCGATCTCCCAGCCCATGGCGTGCTCGGTGTCGGGGTACATCCGGCTGCGGGTGGCGACGACCGCCGGGCCCCCGGCCGCCGGGGCCCGCCGTTCCCCGCAGGCGACGACGGCGGCGGCGCCGTCGCCGAACAGCCCGCTGGCGATCATGTTGGCGGGCGAGGTGTCGGTGACCTGGAAGGTGAGCGAGCAGAGTTCGACGGAGAGCAGCACGGCGACGTGCTCGGGCCAGCCGCGCAGGTAGTCGTGGAGGCGGGCGATGCCCGCGGCGCCGGCGACGCAGCCCAGGCCGAAGACGGGGAGGCGTCTGACGTCGGGGCGCAGGCCGAGCCGCTGGACGAGGCGGGCGTCGACGGAGGGGGTGGCGAGCCCGGTGACGGAGGTGAACATCAGCAGGTCCACGTCGGCGGGCCGCAGTCCGGCGGTGCGCAGGGCGCCGTCGACCGCCCGGGCCCCCAGGGCGGTGGCCTGCCGGATGAAGACGTCGTTGGCGGCCTGGAAGCCCGTCAGTCTCGGGTACTCGTCCAGGGGGAGCGCCAGGTGGCGGGTGCGCACGCGGGTGCTGCGGTGCAGGGTCCCGAGCCGCCGCCGGTCGCCGCCGTTGCGGTGGAACGCTCCGGCGATCATGTCGGTGATGGCCTGCTGGGGGTAGCGGTGCGGGGCGTGCAGGCCGTGGACGGCGGCGATCCGGGGCGTCATGGGTCTCCTGGGGCGGGGTGTCACGGGTGGCGCTTGGGTTCACGGGTGACGCGGGGTGTCGCGAGCGGAGGGGAGCCGAACGCCCGGGAACGCCCGTTCGTCCGCTTCCCCGTGTGTTCCCCGGTGCCTCCTCCGGTGTGCTTCCGGCGGCGCGGACCGCCCGTCCGGACGAGTGCGGGACCACCGCCCGGACGGGCGGCCCGCTCTACGATCGCGGGGTGGAGTCGACGGACGCGTGGGACCCGGACCGGGCGCGCCGGAGCGGGCCGGCGGCGGGCCTGGCGGCGTCCTGCCACCCGGGCCCGGCGGCGGCGGTCACGGTGCTGGTGACGGCGCTGGCCGTGGCCGCCGGGTACTCCCCGGGCGGATCCGCCCTGGTGGCGGGCGCGGTGCTGACCGGTCAGCTGTCCGTCGGCTGGTGCAACGACGCGTTCGACGCCGCCCGGGACGCCGCCGTGGGCCGCCGCGGGAAGCCCGTCGCGGCGGGGGCGGTCCTCCCCCGCACGGTGTGGACGGCGGCGGGGACGGCGCTCGCGCTGTGCGTGCCGCTGTCGCTGGCCGTCGGCCCGCTCGCCGGGGCCGTGCACCTGGCCGGGGTGGCGGCGGCGTGGGCGTACGACCTCCGGTGGAAGGCGACGGTCTGGTCCTGGCTCCCGTACGCCCTGGGCTTCGCCTCCCTGCCCGCGTTCGTCGCCCTCGGTCTGCCCGGGCGGCCGTGGCCCGCCTGGTGGACCGTTCTGGCGGCGGCGCTGCTGGGGGCGGGCGCCCATCTGGCCGACACGCTCCCGGACATCGCCGGCGACCTGGCGACCGGGGTGCGCGGGCTGCCGCACCGGCTGGGCGCGGCCGCCGTGCGGCGGATCCTGCCGGCCGTCCTCGTGGCGGCCACCGCCGTCCTGGCGCTCAGCCCGCCGGGCCCGCTCTCGCTCCCGGGCGCGGCCGCCCTGGCCGGGGCGGCGGTGACCGCCCTCGCCGGGTCCGCGCTCGCCGCCCGCCGCCCGGGCGCGCCGTTCGCGGCGGCGGTGCTGGTGGCGGGGGCGGACGTGGCGCTGCTGTTCGCCGAGGGCGGGGTGACGGGCTGACCGGCCGGCGTGTCCGCGCGAGCGCCCGGCTCAGCCCGGCGCGCTCAGCGGCCGGGCGGCCAGCGCCGCGGCGACGCCCTGGAGGTTGGCGGCCATGGCGCGCGCGGTCTTGTGCGACCACTCGTGCCCCTGGGACTCGTCCAGGTAGTCCGGCCCCGGCCCGGGGCCCAGGTGCCAGTACGTCCAGGACTGCCCCGGGACGGTGTACCCGATGTCGCCGAGGGCGCCGGCGATCTCGCTGATGACGTGGTGGGCGCCGTCCTCGTTGCCGGTGACGACGACGCCGGCGACGCGGTTGTACGCCACCGGGCGCCCCTCGTCGTCGGTCTCGCTCAGCATGGCGTCCATGCGTTCGAGGACCCGCTGGGCGACGGACGACGGCCGGCCGAGCCAGGTCGGGGAGGCCATGACGAGGATCTCGGCGGCGAGGATCTTCTCCCGGACGGCGGGCCAGGCGTCGCCGTCGCCCATGTCGGAGCTGACGCCGGGCCGGATGTCGAGGTCGACCGCGCGCACGTGGTCGACCCGGACGCCGAGTTCGGTGAGCCGTCCGGCGACGACCTGGGCCAGCGCCTCGGTGTTGGACGGCTCGGGGGATTTCTTCAGGGTGCAGTTGACGACGAGTGCTCTCACCTCGTCACGGCTACCCCGGAACGGCGCGCGGGCACGGCGCGTTGGTCCGCGTGGCGTACGCCCGGCGCCCCCGGGGCGCCGACGGGTTCCCGGGCGGGATCGGACGAACGGGGTGATCCGCTCCTCGACGCCGAGCGGGAGCACCTGGTACGAGCTGGAGACCTGGCTGAACGGGCACGGCCGCGCCGGCCCGGTGCTGCCCGGCTTGCTCGACCTCACGGTGGGGGGCACGCTGTCGATCGGCTGCGGGCGTTCGGCGGCGTCCGGCCGTAGGCCGCCTCCGGCACACGGCCGCTAGTACAGGACCTCGCCCATCGGAGAGCTCTCGCCGACGACGTAGGCGCGGATCGCGGCCAGGTACGCCGCGCGGGTGACGCGGCCGTCGCGGTCGGTGTCCAGCGCGTCGAACGCGGCGGCGGCGTTCTCGGAGCGGTTGTTCAGCGCGGTGCGCAGGGCCGTGAACTCCCCCGCGTCCAGGGCGCCGTCCGCGTCCGCGTCGGCGAGGTCGAAGAGCGCCCCGAGGGCGAACCGGCAGACGGTGTCGAACTTCTCGGCGTCCACCCACGCGGCGTACTCGTCGAACGTCAGCCGCCCGTCGCCGTCGGCGTCCATCGCGCCCCACGCCCGGGCGCCCTCCGCGCGGGCGGCGACGACGAGCGGGTCGTCCTCCGTACGTCCCGTGGCACGCACGGTCCGGTCGATGCGGGAGAGGTAGTCGTGCCGCGTGACGACCCGGTCGCCGTCGGCGTCCATCATGGCGAACACGCGCTCCCGCGCGGTCGTCGCGGCGGTGGTGAGGGTCGTCGTCGTACGGGTCACAGAGGTCTCCTCCTGCCGAGCACCGGTCGTTCTTCCGGCACTTCCTACCCTGCGCGGCCGGGACGCCAAGCGTCCGCCGGAAGGACGGGCGCGTGCGGCGGCGCGGTGGGACGGACGGGCGCGGTGCCGCGCACCGGAGCGCCCGGGGCGGAGGGTACGGCCGTGGGTAGGTGGAAGGGCCTGTAGCGGAACGGGACTTGCGGGAGGACGCGTGTTCGGTGGGCGGGGTGCGGCGGTCGCACTGGGATCTCTGGTGCTGGTGGTCTCCTCATGTGTGGTGGCGCCGGCCGGCCGGGCCGGCGAGGCGGCCGACAGCGGGTCCGTCACCTGTACCGGCGACGCCACCAGCCGCTATGATCCGCCGCTCACCCTCCAGCCCCAGCCGACCCGCAACGAGGCGGAGATCCGCTACCACTGCACCACCGCCCCCGGCCGCACCACCCCCGCCACGGGCTCCTTCACCTCGTCCTCACCCTCGGCGTCCTGCCTCTCCGTCACCTTCGCGAGCGGCACCGAGACGGTCCGCTACGCCGACGGCACGCGTTCACGGATCAGCATCGACAGCGCCACGGTCGTCCGCGCGGCGGGCGCCCTGACCTCGGAGCAGTCGGGCCGGGTGGTGGAGGGCCGCGGCAAGGGCCACCCGGTCCGCCGCACGGTGACCGCGACGTCCGCCCAACTCCCCACGGACTGCCTCGCCACCGGTCTCCGGGGCACGAGGAGCTCGGTCCAGCTGGAGATCCTGCCGTAGCCTCGGCCCGCCGCCGCGAGGCGTTCGACTTGTGGCAGGGACGTGACAAGATCGTAAGCGGAACGGACCCTCTCGTCTCTTAGGGTGTTCGCGCGGCGTCCGCCGCATCGAACGAGTACCACTTCCGGAGGATCCGTGCGTCGTATATCCCTCGCACTCACCACGGCCGCCCTGATCGGCACCGCCGGCGCCCTGGCCGTCCCGGCCCAGGCCGCCACCCCGGCCGCCGCTCCGCGGGCCGCCACCGTGGCGGCCAAGGAGTGCCACGAGGACAACGCCATGATCTACACCGACGGCACCCGCCTGCGCGGCAAGGCGAGCACGTCGGGGGCGGTCAAGGGCCAGCTCTACTTCGGGGACCCGATCCGGATCCTGCGCAAGTCCGGCGGCTGGGACTACGTCCAGCTGAAGTCCAAGAGCAAGGGCGGCCTGGCCAAGGGCACCCGCGGCTGGGTCGCGCACAAGAACATCATCCCGCCGTTCTGCGGTCGCTGACCCGGACGCTCCGCCCCGCGCGGGGACGGCAGTGAACGAGGGGGCCCGGCGAACGTCCGCCGGGCCCCCTCGTCCGTCATCCCTCCGCCGTCCACACGGGCCGGAAGCGGAGGATCTCGGCCGTGGCGGCGCCGCTGGTGACGAACGGGTCGGAAGCCAGGGCGGCCTCGATCTCGGACCGTTCCCCGTCGGCCAGGACCAGCCCGCCGGTGCGCGGCTCCAGCGGGCCGGCCAGCCGGGCCAGGCCCTTGGCGAAGACGCCGTCGGGGTTCGTGTAGTGGGCCTCCTTCAGTTCGTCGATCCTCTCCAGCGGGGCGCGGTAACGAAACACGATCACGTACATGCCTCCAGTAAGCGCCGCCGCCCCCTCCCCGCGCCAAGACCGATCACCCGGGGTGGGGCATAGGATGTGGCCTATAGCGGCAGTTCAAGAGGGGTGTCAGGGTGGAGGGACCGGACGAGGGCGAGCTGGCGGGGATCGAGCTGCGGCATCTGCGGTACTTCGCCGCGGTCGCCGAGGCCGGGACCGTCACGGAGGCGGCCCGGCGGCTGCGGATCGCCCAGCCCAGCCTCAGCCAGCAGATCCGGCGGCTGGAACGCCGCGTCGGCACGCCGCTGTTCCGGCGGCTGCCGCACGGCATGGTGCCGACCGAGGCGGGGCGGCTGCTGCTGGAAGGCGCCGGCCGGGCCTTCGAGGAGCTGCGGTCCTCCGTCGCCGCCGCGCGCGCCGTCCCGTACACGACGGCGGCGGTCGGGGTGTGCCGGGGCGTGCCGCAGGCCGTCCTCGCCGTCGCGGAGGAGGTGATGGCGCGCGGCCGGCCGCTGCGCCTCGCCTACCGGCAGGCGGACTCCGGGCGGCAGGGAGAGCTGCTGCACGACGGCACCCTGGCGTTCGGCATCCTGCGCGCGCCGGTCGACACCTCCGGCCTGGCCGTGCGCACGCTCGCCGACGCACCGCTCGGCGTCCTGCTGCACGTCCGGCACCCGCTGGCGGAGCGGCCGGAGCTGACCTGGTCCGATCTGGCGGGTCAGCGTCTGCTGTGGTTCCCGTCCGCACGGGCGCCGGGCTACGCGGCGGAGGTCCTCGCGCACGTGGGCGCGCACGGCTGGACGCCGGAGACGCGGGTCGACGCGGACGGCGGCCACACTCTCTTCCGGCACCGCCTCATCGGCGACCACGGCCTGGTCGCCCTGCGCACGCGCGCCGCTTCCCTCGGCGACCCGGACCTCGTCTGGCGCCCGGTCGGCCCGGAACCGCCGCGCGAGCGGCTGCTGTTGGCCGCGGCGGCGCACACGCCGTGGGCCGAACCGGTGGCCGGCGCGGACCCCGGGTCCCGGGCCGTCCGCGGCGGGTGACCGCCGGGTGGCGGCGCGCGCGGGGGCGGCGGAAGCGGAGGCCGCCATATGGCGGCCTCCCCCTCCTCACGCCGCGTGGGACTCGCGCCCGCCCGCGCGGTACGCGAGGGAAACCCGCCCCAACACGCCTGCGGCGGCGGCTTCCTGGGGTACCCGGACCGAGCCCACCATGAGGGTCAGGAACCCGGAACGAGGTTCGGAAGAAGAAGGGGAATCCCGTGAAGTCGAGGAATTTCCTCCGCGCCCCGGCGGCGGTGGTCATCTCGGGGCTGCTGCTCGCCGGCACGGCCGGAGCGGCCTTCGCCGCCCCGCCGGACGACTCGCCGAGCGCGTCGAGCAGCGCGGCGGGCAGCGCGGCGGGCAGCGACTCCGGCGGCGCGTCGGGCGACGACGCGGCGAGCGGCGGAGCGAACACGGAGGAGTCGTCGTCCTCCTGGAAGCCGGACGGCTGGTACGACAGCGAGCACGAGTGCAAAAAGGTCGGCGACAAGGGGAAGCAGCAGCACAAATGGCACGATTACCGCTGCAAGAAGGAGAAGCGGCACCACGACGACTACGACTACTACTGGCACCTGTACTACCGCCGTTGAGCGACGGCGGCGCGCGGGAGCGGGGTTCCGCGCCCGGGGTCAGGGTCCCGGAGCCCCGCGGACGCGCTACTCGTCGACGCGGTACGAGTCGCCGAGTGTTTTCGGCCGACTCGGCCCAGCCGGGACACGATCCGTTTCACACGATCCTCACAAACACGCCGCTCCCCCACCGCCGGGCCGTCGTTGGGCACGACGTGCCGATCACCACCGCCCCCGCGGCCCCGTCCGTACCGCCTCCCGCCGCGCCGCGCCCTTCCGGCCCCGGCGCCGAAGAGCTCGCGGACCTGCTGTTCCGGGACGGGCCGGAGGACACCCACGGCCACTGGCGCGCGGCGGTCTCGGCCGAGGTGTTCCGCTACCGGCCCGGCCTCCCGGCCGAGGAGCGGCAGCGGCTCGCCTACGCACGGCTCAGGGCCCTCAACGCCGGGCTGCCGAGCCCCGGTCGGCTGGCCCGCGACCCGCGCGGCCTGGCCGCCCTGCACGAGTGGACGGCGGTCGTGGACGGCGCGACGGCCACCGTCGCCGGCATCCACTACAACCTCTTCCTGGGCAGCCTCCTCGACGACGACGTGTCACCGCCCCGGGACCTGACCGAGTTCACCACGCTCGCCCGCGTCGGCACCTTCCTCTGTACCGAACAGGCGCACGGCAACGACGTCGCCGCCCTGGAGACCACCGCGCGCCACGACCCCGAGCACGACGGGTTCGTCCTGCACACCCCCACCCCGGGCGCGCGGAAGTTCATGCCCAACACCGGTGCGGCGGGCGGCCCCAAGAGCGCGGTCGTCGCGGCACGCCTGCTGGCCGGCGGCCGGGACCACGGCGTGTTCCTGTTCCTCACCCCGCTGAGCGATCACCGGGGCACACTGCCGGGCGTCACCGTGGAGGCGCTGCCGGAGCGGACCGGCAGCCCGGTCGACCACTGCGTCACCGCCTTCGACCACGTACGGCTGCCGCGAACGGCGCTGGTCCAGGGCCCGCACGGCCGGCTGCTCCCCGGCGGTGGCCTCGCCGGCGCCGTGGGCAACCCCCGCAAGCGGGTCCTGCACGCCATCCGCCGGGTCACCGCCGGCAAGCTGTGCATGAGCGCCGCCACCCTCGGCGGCTGCCGCGCCGCGCTGGCCATCGCCGTCCGCTACGCCCATCTGCGGACCGTCTCCGGGCCGGTGGCGGGCCGGCGCATCCCCCTGGCCGCCCACCGCAGCCACCACGCCCCCCTGCTCGGCCACGTCGCCGCCGCGTACGCCATGACGTTCCTGCACCGGGCCGTCACCGAACGCCGGCTCACCGCCGGGCCGGACGAACAGGCGGAGACCGAACGGCTGGTGGCCGTCGCCAAGGGCTGGATCACCTGGCGGGCCCGCGACATCACCCTCGAGTGCCGGGAACGCTGCGGCGCCCGGGCCCTGTTCCCCGTGAACGGCCTGGCCGAATTCCCCGCGAACGCGGATGGGGCCATCACCGCCGAGGGCGACAACCTGGCCATCTGGTGCAAGGCCGCCGCCGAAATGGTCTTCGGCCACGACCTCGTCCCGGACACCGCCCCGGCCACGGGCGGCGAGGATCTCACCGACCCGCGCTTCCTGCGCGGTCTCCTCACCGCCGACCAGCGCCAGTGGCACGCGTCCGCGCGGTCCCTGCTCCGCTCCGCCCCCGGAACGGACGGCCACGGACACGCCACGGACGCGCTCGGCCGGTGGAACCACGCCTCGGACGCCGCCCTGAACATGGTCCGGTCCGCCGCGCTCGGCCTGGCCGCCGACGCGTTCCTCGCCGCGGGCGCCCGGGCCGCGAGCCCGGGAGCCCGGGCCGTCCTCGACGAGCTGTGCGCGCTCTTCCTCCTGGAGGAGGTCACGCCGCGCTCCGGACGGCTGCTGGCGGACGGGAAGATGACCGCCGAGCAGGTCCGCGCCCTCCCCACGGCCGTCCGGACCCTGACCGCACGCCTCGCCCCGCTGCTGACGGTCCTGACGGACGCGTTCCGGATTCCCGCCGAGCACCTGGCGTCCCTGCCGCTCCTGGCGGACGAGCCGGCCGCGAAACCGTCCCGGGAGCCGTCCGGGGAGCCGTCCCGGCAGCCGGATGACGACGCCCATCGGCCGGAAGCGGGCGTGCCGTAGGACGACGCGGGCACGGGCCCAAGACCGTTCCGGCGAAGCTCTCGACCGCGACGGGCGGCCGTGTCACGCTCGCCGTGTGACGGTGAGCCTCCAGGCGAGCTATCAGGCGGTCGTCCTCCGGGTCCTCGGGACCGGGCGGTCCCGGTGGACGCTGCGGGACGGTGAGACGTGGTGCATGGTGCGGCCGGTGGGCCACCGGTCGCGGCGGCAGGGCTGGAAGCTGCACCTGCCGGCGACCGTCGAGTCCGCCCCCCGCGTCCTGGAGGAGGCGGCGGGCGTCCTGGTGGCGCACGGGTGCGCGTTCAAGTTCGCGGTGTCGCCGCGGATCACCGCCGACCTCACCTCCGTCCGGGCGCCGCGCGAGCACTCCGGGAAGTTCCTCACCGCCTACCCGGCGGACGACGGTCAGTCGCGCGCGCTCGCCGAGGAACTGCACCGGGCCACGCTGGGGCTGGCCGGGCCGGCGATCCTGTCCGACCGGCGGTACCGGCCGGACAGCCTGGTGCACTACCGGTTCGGCTGCTTCGCGCCGCCGCGCGAACTCGACGACGAGGGCTTCTACCGGGGGCGGCTGCGGGCCCCGGACGGCAGCCTGGTCCCCGACGAGCGCAACGCCTGGTTCTCGCCGCCTCCTTGGGCCCGGCCGCCGTTCGACCCGCCCGTCCGGCCGGCCGGCTCCCGCGGGCGCGGCGCCCCCGTGCTCCTCGCGGACCGCTACCTCGTCCGCGAGGCGGTCCGCCACTCCAACCGCGGCGGCGTCTACCGCGCCCTCGACCGGCGGACCGGTGAGGACGTCCTGCTGAAGGAGGCCCGCGCCCACGTCGGCGCCAGGCCCGGCGGCACGGACGCCCGCGACTGGCTGCGCTACGAGGCCGAGGTGCTGGCGCGGCTGGCGCCGCTCGGCATCACCCCCGCGCCCCGGGGCGTCTTCACGGCCGGCGGCCATGTGTTCCTGGCCGAGGACCTGATCGACGGCGAGAACCTGCACCGGTGGGCGGCGGACGAGGCGTCGCGGAACGGGGGACGGCTGCCGGCCGGGACGGCCTGGCACCTCGCCCGCGACCTGACCCGCCTGGTCCGCGCCGCGCACGCGGCCGGCTTCGTCCTCCGCGACCTCAAACCGACCAACGTCGTCGTCCGGCCCGACGGCACGCCCGTCCTCGTCGACCTGGAGTGCGCGGTCCGCGCCGGAGGCACGGCCCACGTCGCGGGCACCCAGGGCTTCACCGCCCCCGAGTACCTCTCCCTGACCGGGACCGTGCCCGTGCCCGGCCCGGAGGTGGACTGCTTCGGCCTGGGCACCACCCTGCTGCACGCCGTCACCGGCATCAACCCGCTGCTCGCGCCGGACACCGCGCCCGAACGGCCCGTCGGCGACCGGCTCGCCGTGATGGCCGGGGCGGCGGCCGCGGACCGCCCCGCCCTGCGCGCCCTCGCCCCGCTCGTCCTCGGCCTCACCGCCGAGGCGGCCGGCCGCCGGACGCTGGAGTGGGCCGCCGCGTTCCTCGACGCGGAGGCGGCCGAGGAAGCGCCGGAGACGTCCGGTCCCGTCCTGGAGGGCGCGGCGCTGGACCGGCTGCTGGACGACGGGCTGGCCCACATCGCCGCGACGGTGACGCCTCATGAGGTGCATCTCTGGCCCCGCCCCCGTTCGCTGCCGGAGGGCGACCCGTGCAACGTCCAGCAGGGCGCGGCGGGCGTCCTGGCCGTCCTCGACCGGGCCGTCCGCACCGGCCGGGCGCCCGGGCTCGTACCGCTGCTGCGCACGGCGGCCGACTGGATCGCCGCCCGGCTGGCGCTCCCCGGCCGCGTCCTGCCCGGCCTCTACTTCGGCCGCTCGGGCACGGCCTGGGCGCTGCACGACGCGGCGCTGACCCTCGACGATCCCGAACTGGCCGCGCGCGCCCGCGCGTTCGCCCTGCGCATCCCGCTGGAGTGGGACAACCCGGACGTCTGTCACGGCCTCGCCGGCGCCGGGCTCGCCCAGCTGCACCTGTGGCACGCCACCGGCGACCCGCGCTTCGCCGAACGGGCGTCGCGGTGCGCTGACGGCGTGCTCCGCCGTACCGCCGCGGCCGGCGGCGGGGTGGACTGGCCGCTCGGCCCGGAGCACCGCCGGGAGCTCGCGGGCTCCGCCCTGTACGGCTTCGCCCACGGGGTCGCCGGCCACGCCGCGTTCCTGCTGGCGGCGGGCCGCGACCTCGGCCGGCCGGACCTCGTCGACATCGCGGCCGGCGGCGGGTACGCCCTGTGCGCGGTGGCGGAGGACCGGGGCGACATCGCCCTGTGGCCCAAGGGGCCCGGCCGTACGGAGCGGATGGGCCTCGACTTCTGGTGCAACGGCGCCTCCGGCATCGGCACGACGCTGGTCCGCCTGTGGCGGGCCACCGGTGAACCGCTGTTCCGGGAGTACGCCGAGCGGGCGGCCCGCGCGGTGTACGCGGACCGCTGGCGGGTCGGCACCGGCGCGTGCCACGGCGTGGCCGGAAACGCCCAGTTCCTGCTGGACGTCGCCGACCTGACCGGCGACACCGCCCACCGCGTCCGGGCCGCGGAGGCCGCCTTCTGCCTGTCCGCGCGGGCGGCGCGGCGGGACGGGCGGATGCTCGTCCCCGACGACACGCTGCGCGAGTTCTGCGTGAGCTATCAAGTCGGCCTGGCCGGCGCCCTCGACCTGCTGCTGCGGCTGGCGCACGGGGGCGGGCGCCCCTGGATGGCGGACGGGCCGGACGGACGCGGAGGAGGTGACGGACGCGGAAGAACTGGTCCTCCGGTTGCAGGAGCTGCCGGAGACGGACGGCGGGCGGCTGGAGCCGGCCCTGCACTGCCAGGTGAGCCTGACGACCAGCCGCTGTGACACCGACTGCTGCACGGACACACCCCGCTGCCAGGAGTGACGCCGTGCCGGAGAGGAAAGTGGCGGCCATGGACGAGAACGTCCTCGTGCTGCAGGAACTGCCCGAGGCGGAGGGCCCGGTGCGGGAGCCGTGGATGTGCTGCGACACCGCCGAGACCAGCTGGGACATCACGGATCCCCCGCGCTGCCCTCTCTCCTGAGGACCCATGGGCCGCGTGGGGAGGAGGGGAAGGAGGTGAGGATGATGGAGGACGCCGTTCTGGAGCTCCAGGAACTGCCCGAGACGGATGAGCAGGCGCTGGAACCGGTCATGTGCTGCGACACGGACCACACGAGTGGCCAGTGCACGGACCCGCCGCGCTGTCCGCCGTAAGCCGTCCACCGGTTCCGCGCGGCCGGCCGCGTCATCCGGACCGGCCGCGCGGAACCCCGGCCGCCGCCGGGGGCGCCCGTGCCGTCGCCCTCGACGGCCTCGCCGCCATCGATTCCGTCCACTTGTGCCGCGTCGCGAGCGGAACCCCCACGTGACCGACGCGGGACGGACACCGCGCCGCCCTCTTCGACACCGTCGCCGCCCCCGCACCGTACGTGCCGCACGCAACCCACGTCCCGCGCCCCGAACGGAAACCCACGTGACCGACGCGGCATGGTCCCCCCTCCTGCCCGCCCGCGACCGCGCCGCCGTCCTCGCCCGGCTCGCCGCCGCCGCGCGACCGCACCGCGTGCCCCACCGCGTCCGGCCCGATCTGGCCGACGGCGGCGCCGGCCTGGCCCTCGCGTACCGCCGGCTCGACCGCGCCCGGCCCGGGCGGGGGTACGGTGCCCTCGCCGAGGGCTATCTGGCCGCCGCACTGCGGGGTTACGCGCGGTTCGGCGCTTCGCCGGGGCTCTTCGGCGGGGCGGCCGGAGTGGCGTTCGCCGCCTGGTCGCTGTCCCACGACGCACCAGCGGCGCACCGTCAGGTCGTCGACGCGGCGGGCGCGCGGGCCCGGCGGGCCGCCGACGGCCCGTACGCGCCCCGGGCCGTCGATGTGGTCGCGGGCCTGACGGGCGCGGGCGCGTACCTGCTGTGCCGCCGGGACGATCCGGCGGCGGCGGATGCGCTGCGGACGGTGCTCGCCGCCCTGTCCCGGATCCGTTTCCCCGACCGGCCCGACCCCGGGATGGCGCACGGGATCGCCGGTCCGCTCGCCCTCCTCGCGCTGGCCCTGACGGCGGACGTCGCCGTTCCGGGACAGCGCGAGGCGGCCGCCCGGCTGGCCGCGGCGCTCGTCGCCGGGCACGCCGACGACGCCTGGGGCCCGGACTGGGCCGGTCCGGCCACCGGCCGTCCGCTGCGCGCCTCGTGGTGCCGGGGCGGTCCGGGGATCGCCCGCGCCCTGTGGCTGGCGGGTACGGCGCTGGGCGACGACGGGCCGCGCGGCCTCGCGGTGCGGGCGCTGAAGGCCGCCCTCCGGCGCCCGCCCGCGCGGCGGCGCGTCGACGGCGACCCCGGCCTCTGCCACGGTGTGGCGGGACTCCTCCACATCACCGCACGCTTCGCCCATGACACGGGCGACCCCGAACTCGCCGGCGCCGCCGCCCGCCTCGCGACCGGTCCGCTGCCCTCCGGCGGCGGTCCCGGCTTCCTCGACGGCGCCGCGGGGGTGACGCTCGCTCTCCTGGGCGCGGCGACGGACGTCGAACCGGGATGGGACCGGGCGCTCCTCCTGGCGTGACGCGGTCGGGGCGAACGGCCGGAAGGGATCGGCGACACGTCCTCCGTCCGATAGTGCCGCCCGTTTCCGTTGTGGCCTGATTGCGCGACCCGGCGCGGGGGCGCGTTGACAATTTTTCAACGAAGGCTGTTCACTGCCCGATGCGAGCAGCCGGTCATGTGGCGGGGCGGAAACGCATGCGTGTGACGCGGTGTCCGTGTCACGGCGCCCTCCCCCGGCGGCTTCCGCGGACGACACGGCTCCCGTGTCCGTCCCGGAAGCCCTGCCGTCCGACCGCCGTACGCCCTGACCGCGTCCGCCGTACCCGAGCCATCCGCCCCTCCGACCCCAGGAGTTCTCGTGATCGTGAGACACCGCTTAGCCGCGCTGCTGACGGCCATCGTCGCCGCGACGGGCCTCGCCGTCGTCGGCCCCACGGCCTCCGCCGCGCCGGCCGCACCCCCCGCGCGTGCCGCGGGCACCTGCGACAACGCGCCCAACTGGACGGCGGGCACCTGGTATCCCGCCGGAACGGTCGTCCGCTACACGGACGGCAAGTACTACATCGCGGAGCATGACAACCCGGGGTACGACCCGTTGATCAGCACCTGGTACTGGGACCCGTACACCTGCTCCGGTGGCAATCCGCAGCCGGGCGGTTTCGTCGTGAGCGAGGCGCAGTTCCGGCAGATGTTCCCGAACCGGAACAACTTCTACACGTACAGCGGCCTGGTCGCGGCCCTCAAGGCGTACCCGGGCTTCGCCAACACGGGCAGCGACACGGTCCGCCGGCAGGAGGCCGCGGCCTTCCTCGCCAACGTCGACCACGAGACCGGCGGCCTGGTGTACATCGTGGAGCAGAACACCGCCAACTACCCCACGTACTGCGACGGGAAGCAGCCCTACGGCTGTCCGGCCGGGCAGGCCGCCTACTACGGGCGCGGGCCCCTCCAGATCAGCTGGAACTTCAACTACAAGGCGGCCGGGGACGCGCTCGGTCTGGACCTGCTGAAGAACCCGTGGCTCGTACAGAACGACGCGTCCGTCGCCTGGAAGACGGCGCTCTGGTACTGGAACACCCAGCGCGGCCCGGGCAGCATGACGCCGCACGACGCCATGGTCAACGGCCGCGGCTTCGGCCAGACGGTCCGCAGCATCAACGGGTCCGTCGAGTGTGACGGCCGGAACCCCGCGCAGGTGCAGCACCGGGTGGACAGCTACCGGAAGTTCGCCCAGATCCTCGGCGTCGCGCCGGGCGGCGACCTGTACTGCTGAGCCGGCGGGCGGACGCGGGCGGCCGGTGGCGCTCCGAGCACCCGCGTCCGCCCGCGTCCATGCGCTCGGCCGTCCCCGGGGCCGGCCGCCGCCCCGGCGAACCGCCACAGCAGGTGGACGACGCGCACCACCCCGAGGACGGATGCCGGCACCGTCCCGGTGACCACCAGCGCCTTCCCGACGCCGGCGGGCAGGTCCCACACGAGAACCGGCCCGGCGACCGCCGCGAACACCACGAATCCCAGAAAGCACCCGCTCAACAGCGCGTATCCGATCTCGACGGTGACGGCGTCCCGCTCCGCCTGACCGCGCGTTCCACTCCCCATGCGTCCGGCCTCTCATCCCCGGCGGGAGCGCGGGCGGTCGTTCCCGGCCGGGCGTGGCGGGAACGCGGCCGGCCGTGCTCCCGGCGGTGGGGCGGCGGCCGGGCTACCGTCGGCCGCGTGGAACTGCTGCTGATGTCCGACACCCACCTGCCGAAACGGGCCAAGGCCCTGCCGCCGGAGCTCCTCGGCCTGGTGCCGCGGGCCGACGTGGTGATCCACGCGGGCGACTGGGTGGACGCCGCCGCGCTGGACCTGCTGGAGGCGCGGTCGCGGCGGCTGCTCGCCGTGTACGGCAACAACGACGGCCCCGAACTGCGGTCCCGGCTGCCGGAGGTGGCGTACGCGGAGCTCGGCGGGCTGCGGTTCGGCGTCGTCCACGAGACCGGCGCGGCGCAGGGGCGCGAACGGCGCTGCGCGGAGCGCTTCCCCGATCTGGACGTGCTGGTCTTCGGCCACAGCCACATCCCCTGGGACTCGACGGCCGACGGCCGGCTGCGGCTGCTCAACCCCGGTTCGCCCACGGACCGGCGCCGGCAGCCGCACTGCACGTACATGACGGCCCGCGTCGCCGAGGGCCGGCTCACCGGCGTACGGCTGCACGCGCTGCCCCGGCGGGTGTGACGTCTCCTCCCCCGTCAGGACGTCGTCGCGGTGGCAGCGGCGTTGGTGTGGCCGATGGCGCTCCTGAGGTTCTTGGCGATCCGGACCGGGTCGCCGACGGCCCACAGGTGGAGGAAGAACAGCCTGGGCTCGTCGGTGAGCATGTGGCTGTGGAAGGAGATGATGTCCACACCGCCGCGCCGGAGCGCCTTCATGGTGGCCGGGGCCTCCTTGGCGACGACGGCGATGTCCCCGTTGAGCAGCACCTTGCCCTCGCCGACGGGCTGGAAGATCAACGCGGAGGTGGCGCCGGTCATCCGGGGCAGGATCCGGCCGTGGTCGGCGACGGTCTCCTTCCGGGCGAAGGTGACCTTGTAGACCCGGCCCTGTGCGCGTCCCCGGGCGCCGAGTGCCTTGTCGACCGCCGGCTGGTCCAGGCCCAGCGCGACCTTTCTGGGAGTGCCCGAGACGGCGGGGGTGCCGGTGGCGTCCAGCGCCGCCCTCAGCCCCCGGGCCATGCTCAGCGGCTTGGTGCCCATGGCGTGGAAGTGCACCCACCAGAGCGCCGGGCTGTGGGTGGGCAGATGCTTGTGCAGGGACGTCTGCGCGATGCCGTGGGCGTTCAGGACGTCGAGCACCTTGCGCACTTCCCGCTCGGTCACCGCCAGTTCGCCCATCATCATGGTCTGCCGGTCGGGGTAGCGGATGAACGAGACGAACGACCCGATGGCCTTGACGTGGTAGCCCTTGCTGACCACGTCGAGGTCGGCCCGGGGGAACCCGATGCCGTAGGCCCGGCGGTCGACGAGTACGCCCTGGTGCCCGAGTGCCGTCGCCACGTCCCGCCAGTCGGACTCCCGGGTGACCGACGGCTGGATCCGCCGCGCGTGATGCGCGTCGCCGGGCCGCGCCACCCCGGCCGTGAACAGCACCGACAGCAGCGCGGTCCCCGCCACCAGGGACCGCCGCGCCGCCCTCCGCCTGTCCTTGTCCGCGCCGTACAGTCGGCCTTGTCGCATGAACGCCTCCGTTCCGGTTGCCGTCCCCCCATCCCACACCGGGACGTTCGGGGCGGCGATACGGGAGCGCCCGTCCGGGGCAGCGGCTCCGCGCGCCGGATCGGCGGGGCGGTGTCAGCAGGACGCGCGGACGTACCCCCGGGAACCGGCGGGGCGGACGTCGTGGTCGCGGAGGGTGATGGACAGCTTTCCGCCCCAGGAGCGGCAGGCGGCGGTGAAGTCCTTCTTCACGTACTCGATGTCGAAGATGCGGCCGCCGTACGCCTCGCTGTAGTCGGGGCACTCCTTGTAGCGCGCGCACTCCTCGACGACGGCGAAGTCGAAGCCGATGCGGGTGCGCCGGGGCAGCAGGTCGGCGGTGTTCTTCTGGGCCACGGCCAGGCGCTTGCGGTGGGCGCGGGCGGTCAGGAGGCGGGCGAAGGCCTCCGCGTGCTCCGGGGTGAGCTTTCCGTCGGAGCGCTCGTAGGAGTCGAGGTTGTCCGGCTCCACCGCGTCGAAGCCGGCGTCCGCGCAGCCGTCGATCCAGGGGCCGACGATCTTCATCAGGGCGTCGCGCTTGGCCGGGGTGGAGATGTCCAGCAGGGGCTCCTTCCAGTCCTCGTCGACGACCAGGTCTCCGTCGTCGTTCTTCAGGAGCAGGTCCGGGTGGCGCTTCTTCCACCAGTCGACGGCGTCGCCGGGCTGCGTCTGGAAGGCGTTGACGTAGCAGATGTTGTACATCCCGGCGGCGGGCCGGGCCGCGCGGTCGCGGGAGACGGCCCGTACGCCGCCGGGCGGCGGGTAGGCGCCGCCGAGCTGGTAGTCGAAGGCGGTGTTCGCGTCCGGTATCCGTACCTTCTCCGGTGTCCGTGCCGTGTCCGGGGCGTCGGCGTGCGCGGACGCCCGGGAGCCGGCGTCCTCGTCGGATCCGGTGGCGGAACAAGCCGTGACAAGGACCGTGGACAGGGCCATGACGGCGATTGCGGCGCGGGTGCGGAGAATCGTCACGAAGCCACCTTACGTTCCGGCCGTCGCCGGTCCGTCCGCGCGGTTCACCCCCGATCTCCACCACCCGCGCCCACGCGGGCGGCGCGTCGGGGACGTGGTCGGGGTCCTCCTCGTCCCACGGCGGATGCGCGTCCGGCCGCCGGAACAGGCCGATCACGGTCCGGCACGGCGGCCGGACGTCCGGCCACGGTGTCCGACCGTCCGTCAGGACCACGATGGCGTCGGGACGCCCCGAGGCGAGCGCCCTCGCGAACCCGGCCCGCAGATCGGTGCCGCCACCGCCCGCCAGCGGAATCCCTTCGGCGCGAAAGAGGGAGTGCACGCCCTGCGCCGCCGCGTCGCAGGTCACCACGGTGACCAGGTCGCGGCGGCCGCCGACGGCGCGGGAGATGGCGGCCACTTCCAGCAGCGCGCTGCCCAGTTCGGCGTCGCTGACGGAACCCGAGGTGTCGACGACCACCGTCACCCGGGGCGGCCGGCGCCGCAGGCTCGGCAGCACCACACCGGGGACCCCGGCCGAGCGGTGCGCCGGCCGGCCGTAGGAGTAGTCCTCGCCCGCGCCGGAACCGGTGGCGGCCGAGCGGACCGCCGCACCGAGCAACTCCCGCCACGGCTGCGGCGGGTGGAACACCTCCTCGGCCCAGCGGCGCCAGCCGCGCGGGGAGTCCCCCGGACGGGCGGTGATGCCCTGGGCCACCCGGAACCGGACGGCGTCCCGTCCTGCTCGCTGAGCGCGTCCGCCCCTTCCGGTCCCAGCTCCCACTCCCGTTCCAGCCCGGGACGGGGGCCGCCAGGGAATGACGCGCCGTCCACGGGAACGGCCGGTCCGCCCCCGTTCGGGACGGACCGGCCGCGGGGCGCGTCCGGTGTGGTGCGCGCCCGTCGAGTGTCGCTCAGGTGCGCACCATGAGCCACGCGCCGACGCCGCTGCAACCGGTCGACGAGAAGGTGGTGTTGCGGTATCCCGGCGGGATGGGGGAGCCGGAGCAGGCCCACATGCCGTTGCGGATCTGCTGCTGGTACCAGGAGCCGATGCCGTTGCAGCCGGTGCGGTTGTAGTTCGTGGTGACGTAGCCGGCCGGGATCGGGGAGCCGGCGCAGGTCCAACGGCCGTCGTGGGCGAGTTGGTGGTACCAGGCACCGATGCCGGTGCAGCCGTTGCGGTCGTAGTTGGTGATGACGTAGCCGGACACGATCGGCGAGCCGGAGCACGTCCAGATCCCGTCCTTGACGGGCTGCTGGTACCAGGATCCCGCGCCCTGGCAGCCGTTGCGGTCGTAGCCGGTGATGACCCAGCCGTCCGGGACCGGAGCCCCCGAGCAGGACCACTTGCCGTCCCTGGCGGCGGCCTCGCCCGCCGTCACTCCGGTGAGGCCGGCGACGAGCAGCGCGACCGCGGCCACGGCGGCGGCGATCCTGCCGCGCACGGTCGCCCGGTCGGTTCCCGCGGTCCTGGAAGCGAGTCGACGCAGGCTCCACCATGGCCGGAATTGCCTGTCCATTTCCCACCGATCCCCTCGTCATGCCCATATCAGGGCTGCCATCGGCGGTAAGAACACCGGAGCGGGACGGGAATGTCATCAGGTCCGACGGGGATGTGAGAAGTACGTCACCACTCTCGAACAAGTGCGCGAGCGAGGGCGGGCGTGGTATCCGGTCAACGGCCCGCGGGGACCCGGCGGAGGGCGGCGAGAAGGGCGTCCGGCGACTGCGCGCCGCTCACCGCGCTGCCGTCTTCGAAGAGGAACAACGGCACGGCGTGTACCCCGAGTTCGGCGGCGGCGCGGAAGTCGGCGGCGGCCGGGGCCGCGTCTGTCGGATGACGGGGTTCGTCCGCCCTGGTCACAGGCCCTGGTCACGGCGCCCTGGCACCAGGCAGGGGGCATGATGACGACCGGCGGTCCGGGTGGGGTACGAAGCGGCCGGGCAGTCGCACGTCCGCAGGGCGAGGGCCGAAACGGCGGCCGCCGCACCGTCCGCGAGCCGTGGCTCGTGGGCGGTGCGGCGTCGGCACTACCGGGATGGGTGTCAGCGGGTGGGCGCGGGGGCCGGCGTACGACCCGTGCCGGCGGGGGCCGTGGCGGTGGTCCGGGTGGCGGCGCGGACGCCCACCGCGCTGAGGAGGGCCGCGACGGCGAGGGCTCCCCCGGCCCAGAGCAGCGCGGCGCGCAGTCCGGGGACGAGCTGCCCGGCGGTGCCGTCGCCGACGAGCAGGCCCATCACGGCCACGCCGAGCAGTCCGCCGATCTGGCGGGAGGCGTTGAGCACACCCGAGGCGATCCCCGCGTGGGCCGGGTCGGCCGCGCCGAGCATCGCGTTGGTCATGGCCGGTACGGCCAGGCCGAGGCCGATGCCGGCGACGAGGAACTGGGCGACGACGGCGGCGTAGGAGTGCGCGCCGACGGCGGGGGCGGCGGTCAGGTACCCGAGGGCGGCGAGGGCGCTGCCCAGGACCAGCACCACGCGGGCGCCGAGGCGCCGGACCAGCGGGCCGGAGGCCAGGTTGGCGGCCATGATGGCGGCGGTCATGGGCAGGAAGGCCAGGCCGGCGACGCTGGGCGAGTATCCCCACGCCTCCTGGAAGAAGATGCTGAAGACGAAGATGAGGCCGTAGAAGGCGAAGTTGAGCAGGGCGCCGATGAGCGTGGTGGCGGTGAACGTCCGGTTCCCGAACAGCTGCGGCGGCAGCATCGGGTCGGTGCCGCGCCGCTCCACCGCGACGAAGCCGGCCAGCGCGACGGCGAAGACGGCGGCGCAGCCGAGCACGGCCGCCGAGGCCCAGCCCCGGGAGTTGGCCTCCACGGTGGCGGCGGTGAGGGCGCCCAGGCTGACGACGGCGAGCACCTGGCCGGGCAGGTCGAGGGAGCGCCGGGCCGCGGTGCGGGCGGGAGCGGGGCGGGCGTCGGCCCGGGCGAGGAGGATGCCGACGGCGGCGAGGGGCACGTTGACGTAGAAGACGGACCGCCAGCCGAGCGCGTCCACCAGCAGACCGCCGATCACCGGGCCGAGCGCGAGGGCGAGGCCGCCGGCGGCGGCCCACAGGCTGATGGCGCGGGCGCGCCGGGCGGGGTCGGGGAAGCCGGCGTTCACGAGCGACAGGGAGGACGGCACGATCATCGCGGCGCCCACGCCCTGCACGATCCTGGCCGCGATCAGCACCCCGAGCGAGGGGGCGGCGCCGCAGGCCAGCGAGGCGGCGGCGAAGAGGCCGAAGCCGCCGACGAAGATCCGGCCGGGGTGGAAGCGGTCGCCCATGGCGCCGGCGGTGAGGAGGAAGGCGGCGAAGGTGAGAGTGTAGCCGTTGATCACCCATTCGAGGCCGGAGATGCTGCCGCCGAAGTCGCCGGCGAGCGCCTTCGTGGCCACGTTGACGATGCTGACGTCGAGGATGACGACGACGAAGCCCAGGCAGGCGGCGAGGAGGGTGAGGGCGGGACGGTCCGGTCGGCGTTCGGACGGGGGCTGGATGGGTGTCATGGTCCTTCTCCTTGCCTCGGCACAGCGGCGGAGCGGGAGGGGGTCGCGGAATGCGGCTCCCCGGCTAGAGTGTTCGTCGAGAGGCGAACAATCAGGAGTGTACGCACATCGTCGAACACTCCGCAATCCACCGCTGCGTACCTACGGAAGAAGGAGAACGGAACATGTCGGCAGAGACACGGTCACGGGCACGCGAGTCGGGGCAGGAGCAGGAGCCGGCCGGGACGCGGGCGGCGCACCACCGTCCGGTGCCCGCCCACACCGACCCGGCGGAGGTCTCGCTGGAGGCGGCGCTCCTCGCGCTCGCCGACCCCGTACGGCGCACGCTGGTACGGGAGTTGGCGTCGGCCGGGGACTGGGTGCGCCCCTGCGGCAGCTTCGACGTACCGGTGACTAAGGCGACGCTGAGCCGGCACTTCACCGTGCTGCGCGAGGCGGGACTGCTGGAGCAGCGGGACGCCGGGCCGAAGCGGCTCAACCGGCTGCGCCGCCCGGAGTTCGACGCCCGCTTCCCCGGGCTGCTCGCCCTGGTCCTGCGCGAGGACGACGGGGGGCGGTAGCGCGCCTCTACCCCTTACGGCCGCCGGGAGTCCGTACGGCGGCGGCGGGCAGCGCCTGCCGCAGCCGGCCGGCCGCCTCGCGCAGCGCGGCGGGGGGCCGGCCGTCCCCGCGCAGCAGGGCCGCCGTGGTGGCGCGGAGGGTGCCCAGCGTCCGCGCCGAGCCGATCGCGGGGACGCCGGGCACGAGGCCGTCGGCGAGCCGTTCCGCCTCGCGCCACGCGCCGGCCCGCACCAGGGACGCCAGCAGGTGCGCGGTGAACAGCCGCCGGTAGGACGGGCCGGGGGCGGTGGAGGCCCGGTGCAGCAAGGGGAGCGCCTCGTCCCAGCGGCCCAGCCGGGCCATGACCCAGCCGCGGTGGCCCAGCACCTCGTCGTGGTCGATCCACCAGGCCCATGGCGGGTCGTCCGCAGAGACGCCGTCCAGGAAGCGGCTCTCCGCGCGGGAGACCAGCCGTACCGCCTCGCGTTCCCCGCCCAGCGCCGCGACCGCGTGGGCCCGGCGGATCAGGACGAGGCTGTCGACCAGGGCGGGCAGCCGCCGCGCGCCGGGCACCCGGGCGGCGTCCTCCAGGGCGGCGCGCGGCCGTCCCAGATGGCTCATCAGCATGCTGTCGTTCAGCAGCACCAGCCGTTCCGTCCACCGGTCGCCGGAGAGGCGCGCGAGGGCCAGCGCCCGGTGGTTGGCCCACCGGGCGGCCCCGTGGCGTCCGGCGTCGAAGAGGATCCAGCCCATCACCTCGTACAGCTCGGCCAGCGCCGCGAGCCGGTCCCCGTCCCACCGGTACGCGCCGCCCGTGGCGAAGGGGTCGGGGAAGCGCCGCGCCGCCGCGCGCAGGGCGGGCAGCGCGGCTGTGGCGCCCCGCGCCGCGTCGGTCGCGACCAGGCGGCCGGCGGCGGATCGGGCCGCCGCGACGAGGTCGTGCGGCGCGGTCGCGGCGGACCGGCCGGCGGATGTGCGGCGCATCGGCCGATCGTAACGGGCCGGACGCTGCCGGGACTTGCCGGCCGGTGCGCCGGCGGCCCTCACGGGGCAGGGCGCTGCCGGGACTCACGCGCCGGAGCGGGCTGCCGGGGCTTACGGGGAACCCGTCGTCGGGAGGTACCGCGGCGCCCGCCGGGCGGGCAGCCGGTGCTCGACGGCGGCGCCCAGGGACAGCAGGCGGGCGTCCTGCCGGTCGCCGGCCGTCAGCAGGAGGCCGACGGGGAGTTCGCCGACGAATCCGGCCGGCAGCGCCAGGGAGGGGTAGCCGGCCACGGCGGCGGGGGTGGAGGAGGGGATGACGTCGTTGTCGCCGCGGGCGCAGTCCGTGGTCCAGGCGGGCGGGTTGGCCGGGGCGGCGAGGGCGTCCAGCCGGTGGGCGGCCAGGGTCTCGTCGACGGACCGCCGGGCGAGGTCCTTGAGCTCCGCGCGGACCGCCCGGTGCTCCGGACCGCCCGCGGCGGGCGCGGCGAGGGCGCGTTCGAAGAGTTCCCGGCCGGCGAAGCAGGTCCGCTCGGCGGGGTGGGTCCGGGTGAACTCGTTCAGCGCGGCGAGGTCGCGGGGGCCGTCGCGGGTGGCGAGGTAGGCGTCGATGTCCCGGTGGAACTCGCTCAGCAGCGCGGGGTATTCGAGTTCGGCGAGGCGCTGCTGGTAGGGCGGCGTCACCTCGACGACGTCCGCGCCGGCGGCGCGCAGGGTCCGGGCGGTGCGGGTCATCAGGGCGTCCACGTCGGGGCCGAGCTCGGGCAGGCGCCAGAGGCCGATGCGCTTGCCGCGCAGGGTGGCGGGACGGGGCTCCGCGGGGAGTGCCCGGGAACCGGTGAGGACGGCGAGGGTGAGGGCGGCGTCGGTGACGTTGCGCGCCAGGGGTCCCGCGGTGTCCTGCTCGGCGGAGAGGGGGACCACGCCGGCCTGGTCGACCAGCCCCAGGCTGGGCTTGTGGCCGACCACCCCGTTCATCCCGGCCGGGCACACGATGGAACCGTCCGTCTCGGTGCCGATCGCCACCTGGGCCAGCGAGGCGGCGAGCGCGGCGGCCGAACCGGAGGACGAGCCGCACGGGTTGCGGTCCAGGACGTAGGGGTTGTGCGTCTGGCCGCCCACCGCCGACCAGCCCGACGTCGGCTTGGCGGCGCGGAAGTTGGCCCACTCGGACAGGTTCGTCTTGCCCAGGATCACCGCGCCCGCCGCCCGCAGCCGGGTCACCAGCGGGGCGTCGGCCCGTGGCGGCTTCCCGGTGAGGGCGGCGGATCCGGCCGTGGTCGGCAGGTCCCGGGTGTCGATGTTGTCCTTGAGCAGGACGGGGATCCCGTCGAGGGGGCCGCGCGGGGTGCCGCGCCGGTGCCTGGCGTCGCTGGCCTCCGCCTGGCGCAGGGCGGTCGGGTCGGTGCGCAGCACCGCGTTGACCTTGGGGTCGACGGCGGCGATCCGCCGCAGGTAGGCGCGGGTCAGCGCGGACGAGGTCAGGGAGCCGTCGGCCATGCGGGCCTGCAGCCGGGGGATGGTCACGGTGTCGAGGTCGAGGCCCGGCGGATCGGCCGGACCGGCCGGACCGGCCAGGCCTGGTGCGTGGGGCAGAGCAGGTGCATGGGGCAGAGCGGGCCGCGGTGCCGGCGCGGACGGGTGGTGGGCGGAGGCCGGAGGTGTCGCCGGGAATGCCGCTCCGGCCGCCAGGGTGACCGTGGCAAGGGCGGTGACCAGGGCGGCGGTTGACCGTCGCCTCGTTCGTCTCGTGCTCCACTCGCTTCTCTTCATACGAGCCAGCGCACTGCATGTCCGCGGGCGGGCGCAAGGGTGCCATGGCGCCCGCCCGCCGCGCGGGCGGTCCGGCGGGCGGCGGGGGCGGAGCGGGGACGCACCCCCCGAAGGAGTGAAAAAGTATGCGTACGTCCGTTCTTCTGGCCTCACCCTGTCACGCTGTAATCACGTGATCGGGCTCCCGCGAGCCCGGGGCGGCGGTGTGCGAGGGGTGCGAAGGGGAGACCGGGCCGGGTGGGCGACGGCCGGGCAGCGAGGGGGCGGTCATGGCGCGGCGGCGCTTACGGTGGGTGAAACAGGCGGGCTACTGGTTCGACAACACGTTGGCGCGGGGTGCCTCCGCCCTCATCGGCTGGCTCGTCCTGGCCTGCCTGGCCGTGGTCGTCCCGGTCAGCGCGCTGATGGTGTGGACGGCGCGGGACGCGCCCGCGTCCCTCCCGGGGAAGCTGGCCCGGGTCTGGCATCAGACGGGCGACACGCTGCGACTGGGCGGGCTGGTGGGACCGCCGGCGGAGGTCCTGCTGTCGGTGATCCTCGCCCTCGTCGCCCTGATCTACGTCTCCGCCCTCGTGGGTCTGATCACCGCCGGGGTCAACGAGCGGATGGCCGCCCTGCGCAGGGGCCGTTCGACGGTGCTGGAGGACGGGCACGTGGTGGTGCTCGGCTGGTCCGAGCAGGTGTTCACCGTGGTCACGGAGCTGGTCGCCGCCAACGCCAACCAGCGGCGGGCCGCCGTCGCCGTCCTGGCCGACCGGGACAAGACGGCCATGGAGGACGCGCTGCACATCAAGGTCGGCCCGACCGGCGGCACCCGGCTCATCTGCCGCAGCGGCTCCACCACCGATCCCGCCGTCCTGCCCCGGGTGAGCCCGCACACCGCCGGCTCGGTCCTCGTCCTGCCGCGGGACGGGCCGTCGGGGGACGCCGAGGTGGTCAAGACACTGCTGGCGCTGCGGGCGGCGGCCCGGTCCGCGTACGGGCCGGACGACGCCGGAGCGGGCACTCCCCCGGGCGTCGAGGGCGGCGGCGGTGGCGGGGGCGGGGGCGGGGACGGCATGACGAACGGGGCGGGCGCCTGGGTCGTGGCCGCCGTCCGCGACGCCCGCTACCGGCTCGCCGCCTCCCTGGCCGCGGGGGACGGCGGCGTGGTCCTGGAGACCGACGACATCACCGCCCGGCTCATCGTCCAGTCCGCCCGCAGGCCCGGCCTGTCCCTCGTCTACCAGGAGCTCCTGGACTTCGCGGGCGACGAGTTCTACACCGTCCGCGAACCGGCCCTGGCCGGGCGGACGTTCGGAGAGGCGCTCCTGGCGTACACGACGTCGTCCGCCGTGGGCCTGATCCGCGCCGACGGCGCTCTCACGCTCAACCCGCCGTCGGAGGCGGTGATCGGCGCGGCGGACCGGATCGTGGTCGTCACCCGCGACGACGACACCGCCGTCCTGGCGGAACGGCCGCCGGCCGTCGACGAAGCGGCGATCGTCACGGACGTCCCGCCGGAGCGGCGGCGCCCGGAGCGGGTGCTCCTGCTGGGCTGGAACCGGCGGGCCCCGCTCATCGTGGGCCGGCTGCGCCGGTACACGGCACCGGGTTCCGTCGTGGACGTCGTCGCCGAGGCCGCGCCCGCGACGGCCGCCGCCGTGCGCGCCGCCGACGACGACGCCGGGGCCGCCCTGTCCGTCGTCCTGCGGCCCGGCGACCCCGCCGACCGGGAGACGGTCGACGCGGTGGACGCCGCGTCGTACGACAGCGTCATCGTCCTCGGCCCCGACCCCGTGCCCGGCCCGGGCGGCGCCACCGAGGAGCCGGACGACCGCACGCTGGTCACGCTGCTGTTGCTGCGCGCGCTGGAGGCGGCGTCCGGGCGGGAGCTGCCGGTCGTCACCGAGATGACCGACGACCGCAACCGGGCCCTCGCCCCGGTCAGCCCGGGGGCCGACTTCATCGTCAGCGGCAAGCTCATCGGCCTGCTGATGGCCCAGATCTCGCAGAACCGCCATCTGGCCGCCGTCTTCCACGAGTTGTTCTCCGCCGGCGGCAACGAGATCCTGCTCCGCCCGGCCTCCCGCTACGTCCGGGCCGGCGGCACGGCCTCCTTCGCCACGGTGGTCGAGGCCGCCCGGCGGCACGGCGAGTGCGCCATCGGCTACCGCGACCACGCCGGCGCCGCCCACGGCCCGCGCTACGGGGTGTGGATCAACCCGCACAAGGAGACGTCACGGCGGTGGGCCGACCGGGACGAGGTCGTGGTCGTCGCGGCGGTCCGGCTGGGAGAGCCGGAGGACGGTTGAGGAGGGCGGAGGGCGGAGGACGGTTGAGGGGGGCAGGGCAGCCGGTTGAGGGGGCTGGGCAGCCGGCACCGGCGGACGCGGACGGGCCCCGGCCGGACGGGCCCTGGCCGGGCGGTCGTCGCACGGCGACCACAGCCGGTGCGGTGGCCGGGCCCGGCAGGCACGGGCGGACGACGGCACCCCCGGCCGTCGCGCGCGGAGTTCGGCTCCTGCGCACCGGCCGCCCGGCGGCCCTCACGCCCCCGGCCCGTTCCCGTTCCCGTCCCCTGCCCCGTCCCGGGTGAGGGCGAGGAGGGCCAAGTCGTCGGTGATGCGGCCGCCGGTGTGCCGGGTCACGTCGGCGAGCACGGTCTCCAGCAGCGCGTCGGGTCCCGTGAAGTGGCATCCCTCCAGGGCGGTTTCCGGGTCGTAGAAGACACCGTCCCGGTCGCGGGCCTCGGTGAGGCCGTCGGTGTACAGGAGCAGGGTCGAGCCCGGCGGGAACGGCACCGTGTCGACGCGGTCCGGGCCGGCGCCGAGGTCGGCCAGGGCCAGCGGGAGGGCCGGTTCGGAGGGTTCCAAGGCCCGTACCGTCCCGTCGGACAGCAGGAGCGGGGGCGGGTGACCGCGGTTGACGAGGCGCAGCTCCGCGCATCCCGGCGGGAACTCGGCCAGTACGCCGGTGACGAACCCCTCGGCCCGTTCCGGTCCGCTGCGGCCGCTCGCCTCGCGGCGCAGGGCGCGTTCCAGCCGGGCCGCGAGGCCGGGCAGGGCGGGGGCGTCCTCGGCGCCCTCACGGAAGGCGCCGAGCGCCACGTCCACCGCCTTGACCGCCTCGAGGCCCTTGCCGCGCACGTCGCCGATCACACACCGCACCCCGTACGGCGAGTCCTGCACGCCGTAGAGGTCGCCGCCGATCTCCGCGTCCCCCACCGCCGCCCGGTAGCGCACCGCGATGCGCAGGCAGCCGATCGAGGGCGGGAGCTGCGGGAGCACGGCCCGCTGGACGGCGAGGGCGACGCGGCGCGCCGAGGCGAGACGGACGTCGCTCAGGTACATCAGGCGGTTGACGAGGACGGCGAGGGCCGAGACGGTGGCGACCGCCGCCAGCTCGCTGCGGCCGCCCGAGTCCCCCAGGAAGCCGAAGTGGTGCAGCAGGGCCGCGTCGACCAGGCAGGCGCCCAGTCCGGCGAGGACCGTGGCGCGCAGGGACAGCAGCGCGGCGGCCGTCATGGGCGCGGCGGTGTAGAGGGCCTCCGCGCTGAAGTGCGGGGACGTCGCGTAGTCGAGGAGGGCGCCGGCGACGAGCAGCAGGACCGGCAGCAGCGGCAGGAGCGGCGGCCGTCCGGGGCGCCCGCGTCCGGCGGTCGTGCCGCGCCGCGCGTTCGGTGCCCTCACCCGCCTGCTCCCGCTCGTGCCTGCCCTGCCCCGTGCCTGCTCCGCCTCGTACTGCCCGTTTCGTCCCAGCATCCCCGCGCCCGTCGGGAGCCGCCAGTCAGGCACCGGCCGTTGGGGCGCACGCCGGAGGGAGGCGCCCTGCCCGCGGCCCGGGCGCGGTCGGTGGCCCCGAAGCCGGCACGCCGTCCCGGACCGGCGGCGTACCGGTCACGCTGCGCGCTCCCCGTCCGCGGCGGCACGACCGCCGCTGCCCGAGCGGCCGCGGGTGACCGGCGCGCTCCCCGTCCGCGCCCCTCGACCGGTACGACGGCGGCACGCACCGGTCGCCGCCCGTCTCACTCCCTGGGAGCGACGAGGTCCTGGGCCGCCAGAATCGCCTCTTCCAGGGACCGGGAGGCGCCCTCCCGGAAGGCGTCGGCGAAGGCGTGCGGGCCGATCGTGGCCGTCGCGGCCTCGGTGACGCGGTCGACGTCGCCGCGCTCGGCGTCCGGGAGCGGGGCGCCCACCCCGCGGCGGGCGGCGTCGGCGGCGCCGAGCAGCCAGGCGGCGCGGGTGGCGTGATCCGGGCCGCCGACGAGGGCCGCCACGCCGGCCAGGCCTTCCAGGGAGAGCGCGAGGGCGCGGGGTTCGGCGAGGGAGCGGGCGATGTCCAGGGCGGCGAGGTGGTGGGCGGCGGCCGCCCGGGCGTCGCCGCGCAGTTCGGCCGTGAAGCCGAACTCGGCGTGGAGGAGGTGGTCGCCCACGGGCGAGGACACGTCCGCGTGTCCGTCGCGGATGCGCGTCAGGTACGTCTCGGCGGCGTCGAGGTCGCCCGAGCGGCGGGCGCCGAGGGCGAGCCCCATGTCGGAGTGGATCTCGCCGTACCGGTAGCCCTGTTCGACGGCCAGCCTCCGGGCACGTTCGTGCAGGTCACGGGCGCGGCCCCAGTCCTTGGCGAGCAGGGCCAGGCGGCCGAGCCCGGAGAGCCGGGCCGAGACCTCGGTGTGCAGGGAGAAGTCGCGCGCGATGCGCAGCGCCTCGTGGTGGCGGCGGGCGGCGTCCGCGTAGTCCCCCTTGATCTCGGCGAGGACGGCGAGGGGCTGTACGGTCTGCAACTCGCCCCAGCGGTCTCCGAGTTCGCGGAAGAGGGCCGCACTGCGCAGCCCGTCCCGGGCGACGGTGCCGAGGTCGCCCCGGGCCAGCGCGTGCGTCGCCCGCAGCCCGAGGGCGGCGGCCGTGCCCCACCGGTCGTCGGCCTCGGTGAAGAGGGCGAGGGCACGGGCGTTGAGTTCCTCGCTCGCGGCGACGGAGCCCGCGGCGAACAGTCCGTGGGCGAGGAGCCAGAGGGTCCGGCCGTGCCGGACGGGGTCGCCGGCCTCCGGTTCCGGGGGGACCTCGGCGCCGGAGCGGTCGCCGGTCAGCAGGGCGAAGGCCCGGTGCCGGGCACGGAGTCCGGCCGCGTCCGGGGCGACCGCGAGGACGGCCGCGAGTGTGCGCCGGCCCTCGTGCAGCCGCCCGCGCAGCAGCCACCACCAGCAGAGGGCGGTGGCGAGGCGGACCGCCTCGTCCGTACCGCCACCCTCCCCCGCGCGCCGCACCGCCTCGTCGAGCGCCGCCCGGAGGTTGGCGGCGTCGGCGTCGAGGCGGGCGAGCCACGTCCGCTGTTCGCCCCCGCGGAGGCGGGGTTCGGCCCGTTCGGCGAGGTCCAGGTAGTGGCGCAGGTGCCGGTCCCGTACGCCGGTGAGGTCCTCCATCTCGTGGAGGCGTTCCATGGCGTACGCGGCCACGGACTCCAGCAGGCGGTAGCGCGGACCCGTGCCGGGCGGGCCGTCCACGCGGACGACCAGGGAGCGGTCGACGAGCCGGGTCATCAGGTCCAGGACCTCCTCGGCGGCCACGCCGTCCCCCGCGCACACCGCCTCCGCGGCGTCCAGCGTGCAGCCGTCGGCGAGCGCGGCCAGGCGCCGCAGCACGATGCGCTCCGGCGCGCCGAGCAGTTCCCAGCTCCAGTCGATCACCGCCCGGAGGGTCTGCTGCCGGGCCGGCGAGCCCCTGCGCCCGGAGGTGAGGACCCGGAAGCGGTCCCCGAGGCGGGCCGCCAGCTCCTTGACGCCCAGGGCGCGCACGCGGGTCGCCGCCAGTTCGAGGGCGAGCGGGAGGCCGTCGAGGCGGCGGCAGATCTCGGCGACGGCGTCGCGCGTCCCGTCGTCGGCCTCCGCGGGGGAGAAACCCGGTGCCGCGGCGGCGGCCCGGGCCATGAAGAGCTCGGCGGCCTCGGCCGGGGCGAGCGGTTCGACCAGGAACACCGTCTCCCCCGTGAGACCGAGCGGCTCCCGGCTGGTGGCCAGGACCCGCAGCCCGGGCGCCGTGCGTAGCAGCAGGGCCACCAACTCGGCCGCCGAGTCGACGACTTGCTCACAGTTGTCCAGGACGAGGAGGGTCCGCCGGTCGCGGAGGGCCGCCGCGAGCCGTTCGACGGGCGTCGGGGCCGCGCCGCCGAAGGCGGGGAGCCCCGAGGGGACGTCGTCCCGGATGCCCAGGGTCGCGGAGACCGCCTGCGCGAGGACCGCCGCGGAGCCGTGCCGCCCGGCGAGCTCCACGAGCCATACGCCGTCGGGGGCGGGGTCCGGCGCCTCCGGCGCGGTGGCGTCGACGAGGCGGGCCGCCGCCTCCACGGCGAGCCGCGTCTTGCCGACGCCTCCGGGGCCGGTGAGGGTGACGAGGCGTTCCGCCCGGAGGAGCCCGCCGAGTTCGGTCAGGCAGCGGTCCCTTCCGATGAGCGCGGTGAGGGGGGCGGGGAGGTTCGACGGGGGGCGGGGAACGTCCGGGAGGCGGGGGGAGGCGTCGGGGGCGGGGGAAGGTTCTGCCGCCGATCCCGCTACCGTCCCCGAACCCCTCCCCGGTCCGGGGGCGAGCGAAGCGTCCTGCCGCAGGATCGCCTCGTGGAGGGCGACGAGTTCCGGGCCCGGGTCGAGGCCCAGTTCGGCCCTCAGGCGGTTCCGCAGATCCGTGTAAGAGGCCAGCGCGTCGCTCTGCCGCCCGGAACGGTAGAGGGCCCGGAGCTGGACGGCGCGCAGGCGTTCCCGCAGGGGGTGGCGCGCCACGAGGTCGGTGAGTTCACCGGTGAGCAGCAGGTGGTCGCCGGCGTCGAGGCGGGCCTCGGCCTGTTCCTCCAGGACGGCGAGGCGCTGTTCCTCGAGCCGCCGGACGGCCGCGCGGGCGAACTCCTCGTCGGCGAAGTCGGCGTAGGCGGGGCCGCGCCAGAGCTCCAGGGCCTCGGTGAGCAGGGCGGCCCGTGCGCGCGGCGCCGTCTCCCGGCGGGCCGCGTCGACCAGGGACCGGAACCGGTCGGCGTCCACCTCGTCGGCGGCGGGGTCGAGGTGCAGCCGGTAGCCGGGGAGCCGGCGTACGACGCGGTCGCGGCCGAGGGCCTTGCGCAGTTGGGAGACCTTGGCCTGGAGGGCGTTGGCGGGGTTGCCGGGCGGCCGGTCGCCCCACAGGTCGTCGACGAGCCGGTCGGCCGACACCGGCCGCCCCTCGTGCACCAGCAGATCGGCCAGCAGCGCCCTGACCTTCACCTCGGGCACCCTGACCGGTTCCCCTCGGCCGTCCCACACCTCCAGCGGACCGAGCACCCCGTATCGCATGCGGAAACCGTACACAGGTTCCCCGGGTGAGGTGATCATCAGCCGGTCGTCAGCGAACCCTCAGCGCTCCCGAAGCGCCCGGAAGCATGCTCGTCCCCGTCAGCCGCCGCAGACCGGCACGGCGGAACCGGCGGCCACGGAACCCGCGCGGCGGGACCACCCGGCAGGAGGAGCGCATGACCAGGTACGGAGACAGGAAGGCCGTGGTCCTCGGCGGTACGACGGGGCTGGGCCTGGCCGTCGCAAAGCGGCTCGTCGAAGGTGGTGCGCGGGTCCTGCTGACCGGCCGGGCGCGGAGCGAGGAACTCGCCGCGGCCGCCGCCGAACTCGGCCCGCGGGCCCGGGTCGTCGGCACCGGACCGGCCGGTGCCGCCGCGTCGCCGGAGGCACTGGCCCCCGTCGTGGAGAGCGCGCTCGGCTCCGTCGACTTCCTCTTCGTCCACGCCGGCCCGTCGGACCCGCCCTGCGCGGCGGGCAGCCACGGCGGTCCGGCCGCGGCGCCGGTCCGGAACGCCTGCCGCGCCGTACGGGCCCTGCTCCCGTTCGTCCACGACGGCGGCGCGGTCGTCTTCACCGCAGCGGCCCTGCCCGCCCTCGCCATGCCCTCCGCGCCGTACGGCGAGCCGGCGGCGGGGGCGGATGGCGGGCCGTGGGCCTGCGCCCGGTCACTCGCCGCCGAGTTCGCCGGCAGCGGCATCCGCGTCAACGCCGTCGCGCCCGGTCTGATCACCCTGCCGGGCGGCGGAGGCGCGGCCGGCCGGGTCGCCGGGGAGCGCGTGCCGATGCGGCGTCCCGGCACCGTCGACGAAGTGGCCCGCGCCGCGCTCTTCCTGGCCGCGGAGGCCACGTACACGACGGGCGCCGAGCTCACCGTCGACGGCGGACTCGGCCGGGCGGACGGCCGGGGAGCGGCTGCCGGTCCGCCGTGTCCGTGGCCTCCGGACGACGGCGCACGGGAGGACCGTCCCGCGGACCACCGTCCGCCGCTCACCGGCTCCTCGTAGACCTCGCTCACCCCCACCACCCACCGCATCCCGAACACACCCGGCGAAAGAGAGAGTTGGGCCCCATCATGCGCGCCGCAGAGCGGACGTCCTCGTCCCCCACCCGTTCCACCGCCACCGCTGTCACCGCCCCGAGCCGAAAACTGCCGCTCCTGGCCCTGCTCGCCCTCGCCACGGCCGTCTTCATCACCAGCCTGACGGAGACGCTGCCGGCCGGCCTGCTGCCCGCGATGAGCGGTGACCTGGGCGTGAGCGAGTCGGCGACGGGCCAGACCGTCACCGTCTACGCGATCGGAACGTTCCTGACGGCGATCCCCCTGACCGCGGCCACGGCGGGGTGGCGGCGGAAGCGCCTGCTGCTGACGTCGATGGCGGGATTCGCCGTCGCGAACACGGTCACCGCCCTGTCGTCGGACTACGCCCTGACCATGGCGGCCCGCGCGGTGGCCGGTGTAGCCGCGGGGCTGGCCTGGGCGCTGCTGGTCGGATACGCGCGCCACATGGCGCCCGCCCGGCTGGAGGGGAAGGCGATAGCGATCGCGATGGCGGGCATTCCGGTGGCCCTGTCCCTGGGCGTGCCCGCGGGCACGTTCCTCGGCAAGGCCCTCGGCTGGCGGGTGGCGTTCCTGGCCATGACCGCGCTCACCGTGGCCGTCCTCGGCTGGATCGCCGCGACGGTTCCCGACTACGCCGGCCGGGAACGCGGCGCCCGCGTCCCGATGCCGCGGGTGCTGAAGGTGCCCGGGGTGACTCCCGCCCTGTTCGTCACCACGGTCTTCGTCCTGGCCCACACCATCCTCTACGCCTACATCGCCACCTTCCTCGACCACCTGGGGATGGGCGGTTCGGCCGACCTCGTCCTCCTGGTCTTCGGCATCGCCTCGCTGCTCGGCATCTGGTGCGTCGGCGCCCACATCCACCGCCGGCTGCGGGCCCTCACCCTCGCCTCCACCCTCCTGGTCGCCGCGGCCGCCGCCGGCTTCGCCCTCTTCTCCGGCAGCCCGGCTCTCGTCTACGTCGCGGCCGCCCTGTGGGGCCTCGGCTGGGGCGGTGTCCCGACCCTCCTGCAGACCGCCGTGGGCCAGGCCGGCGGCGCATCGGCGGACGCCGCGCAGGCGTTGCTGGTCACCCTCTGGAACGTGGCCATGGCGGCCGGCGGGGTCGTCGGCGGCCTCCTCCTGGACGGGCTCGGCCACCGCTCGCTGCCGTGGTCGGTCCTCCTCCTGCTGGTGCCGGTGTTCGCCGTGGTGGTCGGCGCCCGCGTCCACGGGTTCCCGGCGCAGCGCGCGGACGGCGCCGTCTGATCCACTCCTGGCCCCTGGGGGACGACCACGGCATGGTGACGGCCGTCCCCGGGACCCGGCCCGTTCCGCCTTCCGGGGCGTGAGCCGGGTGCGCCGGCCCGGACGCGGGCCGCGCGGCGGCGAGTCGGCCGCGGGTCCGCGCCACGGAGGGCGGAGGCGGCCGCGAAGCCGGGATGAGCGGGGCTTCGCCGGAGCGGCGGGACCGTCAACACCGGCGCGCCGACCGCCGGTCAGCCGGGAGGCGCCGCCCCAGGAAGGTCACTGACGAAGTCCAGCCACTGCCGGATGGTCCACACGACGACGCGGGAGCGGTCGGTGGACATCCGCAGCCACACCTCGTCACCCCCGGGCATGAGGGCCACCTCCAGGTGCGGCTCCTCCCAGGTGCCCATCGGGTACATCCACTCGATGCCGTCGGGCCAGACGCGCATCGCCGCCGTGCGCACGCTCAGCGCCGCGGCCATGGCGTCCAGCGCCGCGCGCGGTATCCGCACCTCCGCCCGCTCGGGTTCGAACACGGTCACCGGCCCTCCGTCCCGCGGCGAGACGAAGCCGCTCACCGTGCCCACACTGTGTCAAAGAGTGCGGGGCGATGTCAGTACGGCGGGACTTCGGCGCCGAAAGACCGACATCAAAAAGAGGGCCGGCCCTCACGGGCCGGCCCTCGTGCGGCAGGCACCGCCGGCGTCACGCGCCCGGTCCTGCCGCGCCCGGGTACGCCCCGGGCCCTACGCCCTGGTCAAGCGTGCGAGTGGCGGCCGTGCCCGTGTCCGCTCCGGCCGGTGAAGACCCGGTAGAGCGCCAGGATGATGACGGAACCGACGATCGCGGCGATCCACGTGGACAGGTGGAAGAAGCCGTTGATCGACTCCACGCCGAAGATCACCTTGCCGAGGAAGCCGCCCAGCAGACCGCCGACCACACCGATCAGCATGGTCACCAGCACACCGCCGGGATCCTTGCCCGGCATCAGGGCCTTGGCGATCGCTCCGGCCAGCAGCCCGATGACGACCCACGCGAGAATTCCCATGATGTGTCCCTCCTTGGTCGGTGCTGCATGGCGCTTAACCTGCCGCTTCGTCCGCAAACACCGTTCGCCGGCCAAGTCGTCGGCACGTCCGGTCCCGCCCTCCCGAGAACGGCGGTCCGCATCCCGCGCCGGGCGCGTCCCCTGCCGTCCGTCCCTCGCGCCCGACGCTCCGTCGGTGCATTGGTCCGCACCTATTGACGCACTGGTCTAGTCCTTTTAGCCTCTGCCACACCTCCGAGGAGTACGGCCCGCCGGTGCGCGCACACCCCGGGCCACGGCACGGCACCCCCCACCCGCTCCACGAGCCCCCCACTGGAGGACCGATCGTGTTGTTCCGAGACCTGCTCCCTCCGGGAAGACCACAGGGAAGATCACTGGGCAGACCCCCGGGCGGATCCTGTAGCGGCACCCGCGCGCGCCGCGGCGCCGCCGTCGCCGCGGCGGGCGCGGCCCTGGCCGGGCTGCTGGCCGCCACGGTGCAGACGGGGTCCTCCTCGGCCGCCGAGGACCACGCCGCCTGCCGCCCCGACGGCCTCTACGCGACGCCCGGCGTCGACGTCCCCTACTGCACCGTCTACGACACCGCCGGCCGCGAGAAGATGGGCGCGGACCACCAGCGCCGCGTCATCGGCTACTTCACCGGCTGGCGCACCGGCAAGGACGGCACCCCGGCGTACCTCGCCTCCGACATCCCCTGGGACAAGGTCACCCACCTCAACTACGCCTTCGCGCACGTCGGTCCGGACGACCGGATCTCCGTTGGGGCGGACGGCACGGGCAATCCGGCCACCGGGATGACCTGGCCGGGCGTCAAGGGCGCGGAGATGGACCCGGACCTCCCCTACAAGGGCCACTTCAACCTCCTGAACAAGTTCAAGAAGCAGCACCCGCAGGTGAAGACCCTGATATCCGTCGGCGGCTGGGCCGAGACCGGCGGCTACATCGACGAGAACGGCAAGCGGGTCGACTCGGGCGGCTTCTACAAGACGGCGACCAACGCCGACGGCTCGGTCAACCAGCAGGGCATCGACACCTTCGCCGACTCCGCGGTCGCTTTCGTCCGGAAGTACGGCTTCAACGGCGTCGACATCGACTACGAGTACCCGACGTCCATGAAGGACGCCGGACACCCCAAGGACTGGCCCCTCGCCAACGCCCGGCGCGGCGGCCTCAACAAGGGCTACGCGGCGCTGATGAAGACCCTCCGCGAGCGCCTCGACCGGGCCGGGGCGGCCGACGGCCGGCACTACCTGCTGTCCGTCGCCGCGCCCTCCTCCGGCTACCTGCTGCGCGGCATGGAGACGTACCAGAGCACCAAGTACCTGGACTACGTCAACATCATGTCCTACGACCTGCACGGCGCCTGGAACGAGTTCGTCGGCCCCAACGCCGCGCTGTACGACGACGGCAAGGACGCCGAACTCGCCAAGTGGGGCGTCTACACCACCCCGCAGTACGGCGGCATCGGCTACCTCAACGCCGACTGGGCGTACCACTACTTCCGCGGCGCGCTGCCCGCCGGCCGCATCAACCTCGGCCTGCCGTACTACACGCGCGGCTGGAAGAACGTCACGGGCGGCACCGACGGCCTGTGGGGCACGGCCAAGGCGACGACGTGCCCGGCCGGTTCGGGGCTCACCACCTGCGGCGACGGCGCCGTCGGCATCGACAACCTCTGGCACGACAAGGACGACGACGGCAAGGAGTCGCCGGCCGGCTCCAACCCCATGTGGCACGCCAAGAACCTGGAGAAGGGCATCGCCGGGGACTACCTGACGAAGTACGGCTTCCCGGCCGGCACCAAGCCCGCCGGCACCTACGCCCGCAAGTACGACGCGACCCTGACCGCGCCCTGGCTGTGGAACGCCGACAAGAAGGTGTTCCTCTCCACGGAGGACGAGCAGTCCGTCAAGGCCAAGGCGCAGTACGTGGTGGACAAGGGCCTCGGCGGCACCATGATCTGGGAGCTCGCGGGCGACTACGGATGGAACGCCGGCAAGGGCCAGTACGAGCCGGGCGACACCCTGACGAGCGTCATGAACGACGCGTTCAGGTCCGCGCCCGCCTACGGTGCCCGGCGCGCGACGACCACCCTGCCCGACCAGGCCCTCGACATCGACGTCGCCTTCACCGACTTCCCCCTCGGCGACAGCAACTACCCCATCAACCCCAAGGTCCGCATCACCAACCGGACGAAGACCGCACTGCCGGGCGGCACGGAGTTCCAGTTCGACTACGCCAACTCGGCGCCGGGGAACGCCCGGGACCAGTCCGGGTGGGGGCTGCAGGTCATCCGCAGCGACCACACCGCGCCCGACAACATCGGCGGTCTCAAGGGCGACTACAACCGGACGTCCGTGAAGCTCCCGGCCTCGCAGCCGCTCGCCCCGGGCGCCACCGCCGTGCTCGACCTGGTCTACTACCTGCCGACGTCCACGCCGTCCAACTGGACCGTGAGCTTCGGCGGGAAGACCTGGGCGCTGGCCGGCGACCTGACGCGCGGCACGACCGTGACCGACCCGGGCGGCCCCTCCCCCACCCCGACAAGCACCCCGACGGCCACGCCCACCGGCACCCCCACCGGCGGCCCGAGCCCGACCGCGACCCCGACGGGCGGCACCTGTACCGCGCCGGCGTGGGACAAGGGGGCGGTCTACAACGGCGGTGCGACCGTCTCCTGGAAGGCGCACTCCTGGAAGGCCAAGTGGTGGACGCAGGGCGACGAGCCCGGCACCACCGGCGAGTGGGGGGTCTGGCAGGACCTCGGCGCCTGCTGACCCCGCCGTCGCACCCCTGATCCCGTCCCCCGGCGCGTCGCCCCACCGCCGGGGGGCGTTCGGCCGCTCCCGCAAGCCCCAGGCACCGGATCCTGTGGTCGATCCTGTGGTTCCTCCGTCGGGACGGCGCGGCAGGCGGCTCCCCATGCTCGGGGGGATCATCGACGCGAGTATGGGGATGCTGCCGAAACTGAAGTCCGACGTACTGTACGTGCCCACTCCCGACGGAGCCCACGTCTTCGGCGCGGGCGCCGACGTCGCGCTGCGCGGACCGGCCGCCTGCCGGCTGCTGGACCGGCTCGCGCCACACCTGGACGGCTCGACCGCACTCGACGCGCTCGTCCGCGGCCTGCCGGACGGCACCCGCACCGCCATGGAACGGCTGGTCGGCCGGCTGCACTCGGCCAACTGCCTCGTCGACGCGGCCGAGGACCTGCCGCACGGCCTGACCGCCCGCGAACTCGACACCTACGCGGCCGAGATCGCGTTCGTCGAGTACCACGCCTCCTCGGCGGCCCGGCGGTTCCAGACCTACCGGGACAGCGCGGTGACGGTGATCGGCGCGGGCCCCGTGTTCACCGCCCTGGTCTGCTCGGCGCCCCGCTCGGGCGTGCGGCGGCTGCGGGCCGTCCACGCGCCGGACGCGGGCACGGACCCCGCCAGCGACGCGGACCGGCTGTTCCGCCGGGTTCTTGCCTCCCGGGCAGGCGAGGGGCTTCCTCCGAACACCCCGGCATGGGTGCGGGGGCCTGGCCTCAGGGCGGTGCCAGGACGCCGCCGACGGGAATTTTCCGGGACGACGGAACCCGGAGGCCGTCGCCGGAACCGGGAGACGGGCCGGGAGAGGCGACGGCACGTATCTCGCGGAGCGGTGCCCGCGTGCGCGGCCGCCGGCGGGATGAGGTCTGTCTACAACAGCCGGGAGATCCGGGCCTGGACCTGGTCCGGGGCGGTGAAGGTGACCAGTTTCCGCTCGGGATCGTCGGCGAGCCGGAGTACGACGTGCTCCAACTCGATCTCGCCGAGGGCAGGGTGGCGCAGCCGCTTGGTGCCGGAGCTCAGGGGCGTGACCCGGTGCTGTGGCCACCATTCCCTGACCTCGGGGCTCACCGCGTGGAGGCGTTCGAGCAACGCTCCGAAGCCGGGGTCACCCGGATGTCGTGCCGCGGCGGTGCGGAATCGGCCGAGCAGCGCGGATGCTTCGGCGGGCCAGTCCACCATCACCTGACGGGCGCCGGGGTCGGTGAACATCCACCAGAGCAGGTTGCGGGCTTCCGGCGGCCGGGCCGGCCAGTCGGTCCACAAGGCGCGGGCGGCCCGGTTGGAGACCAGCACGTCCCAGCACCGGCCGGTGACATAGGCCGGGCAGGGGTCGAGCCGGTCGACGAGTGAGACGAGGGCGGGTGGCAGCACTTCGGCGAGGGCAGGGGTTTCGGCGGGCGCGCCGTGGACGAGTCCGTGGATGTGCCTCCGCTCGGCGGCGTCGAGCCGCAGGGCCGCCGAGAGCGCATCGAGCACCTGCCGGGAGGGGCGTACGTCGCGGCCCTGCTCCAGATAGGTGTAGTACGTCGAGGAAATGGCCGCGAGCTGGGCCACCTCCTCCCGGCGCAGGCCGCGGGTCCGGCGTCGAGCCCCTGCGGGCAGACCGACGTCGGCCGGTCGGAGCCGCTCGCGGCGGGAGCGGAGCAGCTCTCCCAACTCCCCGGACCTGGATGTGAACTGAGGCATCCTGGTACTTCCGTTACTGGGAAAAGCATCCTGTGGATACCACTCTAGGGCGTGGCTACGTTGGCGCCATGAACCTCATGAACGTCATGAACACGGACTCCGGCGTGTCCGGGTCCTACTCCATCCGTACGGAACACCGGGACATCCCGGTGGGCGACGGGCCCGCGATGGGGGCCTACGTCGCCCGGCCGTCGGCTCCCGGCCCGTTCCCGGGCGTCCTGGTGGGCATGGAGCTCTTCGGTGTCGACGCCGGTGTCCGCGAGGTCTGCGACCGGCTCGCGGCACTCGGGTTCGTGGCCCTCGCGCCGGATTTCCACCACAGGACCGCTCCCGGAAGCGAGCTGCCCCGCGACCCGGCGGGCCGGGAGCGAGGCTTTGCACTGCTGGAGCTGATGACGCGCGCCCAGTTGCTCAGTGACGTGGGCGCCGCCGTCGACCACCTGCGCGCGGCCGGCAGCGAGCGCGTCGGCATGGTCGGGCTGAGCGTGGGCGGTCACATGGCCTACCTCGCGGCCACCGAGTTCGACCTCGCCGCGGTGGCCGTCTTCTACGGCGGCTGGCTGCCGACCACCGACATCCCGATCAGCCGGCCCGAACCGACGCTGTCGCTCACCCCGAAGATCACCGGGCGCGTCCTCTTCCTCGTCGGCGAGGAAGACCACCTCATCCCGCCCGCACAGCAACGCGAGATCGCGGCCGCACTGCGCGAGGCCGGTACGCGCCATGAGATGGTCGTCTACCCCGGCGTCGGACACGGCTTCCTCGGTACCGATCGCAGCACGTCGGCCGACGCGTGGCGGCGCGTCCACGCACTGCTGACCGGCACCACGGACCGGCCGTCGCGGGCGTGCCGGTGAGGGGGAGCCGGCCCGCGGCTCATGCTCACCGGCTCCTGAGAGACGGGCCGTGCTCCCGCCGGGCGGGAGGTCGCGGGCCACGGTCGCCGGCGGCGAGGCCGATCGCCTCGTGGTGCCGGCCGGCCGTGGACGCGTCACGGAATCGGCCGAGCCGGGCCGATTCCCTCCCCGCGCCCGGCCGACCTGCTGGGCGGGGAAGGAGCTACGGCCGGGGCGCCGGCCGGCCGCTCGCGCCCTCGGACGGGGTGCGCGGGTGCGGGATCAGCGGTTCGCCCTCGCCGCCCTGGAACGAGACCGTGCGCGAGGGGGCCGGGATGCGGATGCCCTCGGCGCGGTAGCGCTGGTGCAGGCGCTTGATGAACTCGTGCTTGATGCGGTACTTGTCGCTGTACTCGCCGACCCCGAGAATCACGGTGAATCCGATCCGGGAGTCGCCGAAGGTGTGGAAGCGCACGGCCGGTTCGTGGTCGGGCACGGCTCCGGCGACGTCCCGCATCACGCTCGCGACGACCTCGTTGGTGACCCTCTCCACGTGCTCCAGGTCGCTGTCGTAGCCGACGCCGACCTGCACGGTGACGGTCAGCGGCTGCTCGGGCCGGCTGAAGTTGGTCATGTTGGTCCCGGCCAGCTGGGCGTTCGGGATGATGACCAGGTTGTTGGAGAGCTGCTCGACGACGGTGTTGCGCCAGTTGATGTCGACGACATAGCCCTCCTCACCGCTGCTGAGCCGGATGTAGTCGCCGGGCTGGACCGTCTTGGAGACCAGGATGTGCACACCCGCGAAGAGGTTGGCCAGCGTGTCCCGCATGGCCAGGGCGATGGCCAGACCGCCGACGCCGAGGGCGGTGAGCAGCGGGGCTATGGAGATGCCGAGGGTCTCCAGGATGACCAGGAAGCCCATCGCCAGGACCGTGATGCGCGTGATGTTGACGAATATCGTGGCCTGGCCGGCCACTCCGGAGCGGGACTGCGTCACCGTCCGGATCAGGCCGCTGATCACCCGCGCCGCGGTGAAGGTGGCGCTGAGCATCACCACCGCCACCAGCGTCTGGTTGACGGTGTGTCCCACCTGGTGGTTCAGCGGCAGGGCAGCCGCACCCACCGCCACGCCGGCGGCCACCGCCGCGCAGGGGGCGAGGGTGCGCAGGATGTCGACGATGATGTCGTCGCCGATCCAGCGCGTCCGCAGGGCCCGTTCGCCGAGCCACCGCAGGATCACCCGCAGCAGCCCGGCCGCCAGCAGCCCGGCGACCACCGCGATGCCCGCGGCGATCGCGTCGTGCACCGTCAGATCCCCGGTCACCGGCGCCCTCCGCGGTTCCCGGACCACGCCCCGGCGGCGCTCCGCGCCACCGGCAGTCCGACACAGCCAACCGTCACTTCGTCCTACCTACCTGTCCGGAACGATCGCCAAAGCGCCAGGACACAGACATGACCCGGCACAAAACGCCATCCTGCACCACGGCCGGGGCCGGTTCTGACCGGCCGTCAGGGCATAGCCGATGACAAGCCATCAAACCGGACGCGCTGATTCGGCCGGATTCCGGAAGGGCAGGCCGGAAGGGCGGGACGGAAGGCGGCCGGAAAGACGGCGGGCCCGGCCCGGGAGGGGTCCCGGGCCGGGCCAGCGGAAGTACGGAGGAGGAAAGCGATCAGGAACCGGCGGACTCGGCGGCGGCCCGCTGGGCGTCCCGCTCCTTGATCCGCTGCGCCTCCTTGCGGACCCCGGCCTGCGTGGTGCGCTCGCGCTCCAGCCACTCGGGCCGCTCCTGCTTCAGCGCCTCGATCTGCTCCGTGGTGAGCGCCTCGGTGACGCCGCCCCGGGCGAGGCCCGCGATGGAGACGCCGAGCTTCGCGGCGACCACCGGCCGGGGGTGCGGCCCGTCGCGCCGCAGGTCTTGCAGCCACTCCGGCGGGTCGGCCTGGAGCGCGTTCAGCTCCTGGCGGGAGACCACACCCTCCCGGAACGAGGCGGGGGTGGCTTCCAGGTACACCCCCAGCTTCTTCGCCGCGGTCGCGGGCTTCATCGTCTGGGCGGTTTTGTGCGTGGTCATGCGACCAAGGGTACGGGGCGATCGGCACGCTCCGTGACCGGTAACCTGGGCGGGTGACAGGCTCGCAAGACTCCCCCACGTTCCGGCTCGCCTACGTCCCGGGAGTGACACCCGACAAATGGGTGCGTATCTGGAACGACCGCCTGCCCGAGGTGCCGCTGACCCTGCTGTCGGTGCCCCCGCACGAGGCGCCCGGCGTGCTCCGCGCCGACGGCGCCGACGCCGCGCTGCTCCGGCTCCCGGTGGACGGGACGGACCTGAGCGCCATCCCGCTGTACACCGAGACCACCGTGGTGATCGTCCCCAAGGACCACCTGCTCACGGCGGTGGACGAAGCGACGGTCGCCGATCTCGCCGACGACATCGTCCTGCACCCGCTGGACGACGCCCTGGGCTGGGAGCGGCTGCCGGGCCGGCCCGCGCTGGAGCGGCCCGCCACGACCGCGGACGCCGTCGAGCTGGTCGCGGCCGGCATCGGCGTCCTCGTCGTCCCGCAGTCCCTCGCTCGGCTGCACCACCGCAAGGACCTCACCTACCGGCCGCTGACCGACGCCCCGCAGTCGCGGGTCGCCCTGTCCTGGCCCGAGGAGCGGACCACGGAGCTCGTCGAGCACTTCATCGGCGTCGTCCGCGGCCGTACCGCCAACAGCACGCGCGGGCCCAAACTGCCGTCGGCCCAGGAGCGCCGGACGGGCGGGGCGGGGGCCGCCGGCCGGAAGGGCGGCGGCGCGCCCCGGAAGGCCGCCGGGCAGGGCGGCAGGAAGACCGCGGGACAGGGCGGTGGGAAGGGCGCCGGGAAGAACACCGCGAAGGGCGGCGGCAAGGGCGGCGCCCAGCGCTCCGCCGGCGGCCGGCGGCGCGGGGGCCGCTGACCGGTCCCCGTCCGCGAGGGTCCGCGTCCGCGGGTGCCCGCGCACGGTTCACCCGCGCGGCGCGGGCGGAGTGCCGGTCCCCCGCACCCGGGCCAGACTCGGGGCAGAGCCCGCCGGCGGACCCGCGGCGGCGGACCCCCGACCCGGAGGCGCGCGATGACCCGACCGTCACCGGCGGCCCGCCGGGAAGCCCCCGCCGCGGACGGCGCGGTCCCGGACCACCTGCTGCGGGTCGGCGACCTGGACCCGGGCGTCCTGCGGACCCTGCTGGACCGGGCGGAGGCCATGAAACGGGAGCCGCTGGGGTGGGCGGACAGCCTGCGGGGCGGGGCCGTCGGATGCGTCTTCGAGAAGCCGTCCACGCGGACGCGGGTGTCGCTGGCCGCCGCCGCCCAGCGGCTCGGCATGGCCGCCGTGGTGCTGAACCGGGACGAGCTCCAGCTCGGCCACGGCGAGACCGTCGCCGACACGGCCCGGGTCCTGTCGTCGTACCTCGACGCCGTCGCCGTGCGCACCTTCGAACACGGCGTCGTGGAGCGGATGGCCGAGGTGTCCGCGGTGCCGGTCGTCAACGCGCTGAGCAACAGCCACCACCCGTGTCAGTCCCTCGCCGATCTGCTCGCCCTGCGGGAGCACTTCGGGATGCTGAAGGGTCTGCGGGCCGCCTTCGTCGGCGACGGCGGGAGCAACACCTGCAACTCCTTCCTCTCCGCCTGCGCCGCCACCGGCATGCACCTGACCATCGCCCGTCCCGCCGCCTACGGGACCGATCCCGGCCTGCTGGACGAGGCGCGCGAGACGATGCGGCGCACGGGCGGGTCCGTGTCCCTGACCGAGGATCCGGAGGACGCCGTCCGGGGCGCACACGCCGTCTACGCCGAGGTGTGGGTGCCCATGGACCGGCGCGACGAGGCCGCCGAGCGCCGGCGGCACCTGGCCCGCTACCGGGTGGACGGCCGGCTCCTGGCGCACGCCCCCGGTGACGCCGTGGTGCTGCACTGCCTGCCCGCCGTCCGCGGCGAGGAGATCACCTCGGACGTCCTCGACGGCCCCCGCTGCCTGGCCTGGCAGCAGGCCGCCAACCGCCTCCCCACCGCCCAGGCGGTGCTCCACACCCTGATCACCGCGGCCCGCCTGCGGCCGGCCTGAGCGGGGACGGGACAGCGCCGGGCGGGACGGCCAGAATGGCCGCGTGGACGCCGCGTACATCGAGGAGTTCGGACCGGCGGAGGCCATCCGCTTCGGGGAGTTGCCCGCGCCGCGCCCCGGCCCGGGCGAGGTGCTGGTGGAGGTGGCGGCGACGACCGTCAACCACGTGGACGCCTTCGTCCGCTCCGGCGCCGTGCGCACGCCGGTGGAGTTCCCCTTCGTGGTCGGCCGCGACCTGGTCGGACGGGTGGCGGGCGCGGGCGCCGCCGGGTTCCCGGCGGGTACCCCGGTGTGGTGCAACAGCATGGGCCACGGCGGCCGGCAGGGCGCGGCGGCGGAGCTGGCGGCGGTGCCCGCGGAGCGGCTCTACCGGCTGCCGCCCGGGGTGGACCCCCGGCTCGCGGTGACGCTGGTGCACCCGGTGGCCACCGCCTACCTGGGCCTGGTCACGCACGGCGGGCTGCGGCCGGGGCGGACGGTGGCCGTGGTGGGCGCGGCGGGCAACGTGGGGTCGGCGATGGTGGCCGTGGCCGCCGCGGCGGGGGCCCGGGTCGTGGCGGTCGCCCGGGCCGCCGACGAGTCCCATTGCCGCGCGCTGGGCGCCGAGGTGGTGCTGGACCGGCGGGAGGCGGCGGCCGGCGGACTGGCGCGGGTGTGCCCCGGCGGCGTCGACCTGTACGCCGACGCGGCGGGGGCCAACGACGTGCCCGCCGCGGTGGAGGCGCTGGCGCCGCGCGGCCGGCTGGTACTGCTGGCCGGGATGGCGAGCCGGCCGGTGCTGCCCGTCGGGCCGCTCTACGTGGCGGACCGCTCGGTCGTGGGCTTCGCCCTCACCAACGCCACGGTGGCCGAACTGGCGGCGGCGGCCGGGTGTGTGGACGCCGTGCTGACCGCCGGCCGGCTGCGCCCCCGGGAGGTGGTCGGGCTGCCGCTGAGCGCGACCGCCGAGGCGCACCGGATGCTGGAGTCGGGCCGGCTGCGCGGCCGCCGGGTAGTGCTGGACGTCCGGTGAGGCGCGGCCGCGGTGGTCTCGGAGGACGCGGCCGTCTCAGGAGGCGCGGCCATCTCAGAGGACGAGGTCATCTCAGGAGTCGTGGCGGCCTCAGAAATCGCGGCCGTCTCAGGGGCGGACCCGGTGCCGCGGTGCCTCGAACAGGCCGGTGAGCAGCGGCCGGAGGACGCGCAGGCCGCCCGGGGTGAGGACGGACTCGGCGTGGAACTGCACGCCGGCGAAGTGCGGGCCGCGCAGGGCGTGCACCTCGCCGGTGACGGAGTCCCGGCAGACGTCCACCCGCCCGGTGCCCGGGAGGTCCAGCCGGCCGGCGGGGCTGTGGAGCGCGTAGCTGTTGTAGAAGCCGACGTGCTCGCGGCGGCCGAAGAGGTCGATCTCCTTCCGCACGCCCTGGTGGGGTGCGGGCCGGCGGCGCGGGACGAGTCCCAGGCGGTGGCCGAGGATCTGGTGGCTGAGGCAGACGGCCAGGAAGGGCCGGCGGGCGGAGAGAAGGCGGCCGGTCAGGTGGTGCAGGCGGGCGATCCGGGCGTCGGCGAGGTCGCGGGGGTCGCCGGGGCCGGGTCCGGTGACGACGAGGTCGTGGCCGGTGACATCGGAGAGGGGGCTGGGACGGTCGTGGCGGCGGACGGTCACCAGGGCGCCCTCGGCGCGCAGTTGGTGCGCGATCATCGCGGTGAAGCCGTCCTCGGCGTCGATCACCAGGATCCGGCGGCCCGCCAGGAAGCCGCCGTCGCGGGGGACGGGACCGGGCCCGTGGAGCCAGAAGCGGGCGAGGCCGGCGTTCCGGGCGCGGAGGGCGGAGCGTACGGCGGGGTGCCGGGCCAGGGCGGTCCCGCCGCCGGGCGACGGGGCGGCCAGCAGGCCGCGGGCCTTGGCCCGGGTCTCGGCGGCCTCGGCCGCCGGGTCGGAGTCTCGGACGACGGTGGCGCCCACTCCGATGGCCAGCCGGCCGCGGGGGTCGACGTCGGCGGTGCGGATGAGGATGGCGGAGTCCAGGGCGCGGCCGCCACGGCCGTCGCGGCCGATGAGGGCGATCACCCCGCTGTAGTAGCCGCGACCGTGGGGTTCGTGGCGGCTGATGACGCGGGCGGCGCTCTCCAGCGGGCTGCCGGTGACGGTCGGGGCGAACAGGGTGGCGCGCAGGATGTCGCGGACGTCGCGGTCGGTGCGGCCCTCGATGAGGTACTCGGTGTGGGCGAGGCGGGCCATCTCCTTCAGGAAGGGGCCGCGTACCCGGATCCCGCGGTCGCAGACCGCCGCCATCATCTTCAGTTCCTCGTCGAGGACCATGAACAGCTCGTAGGTCTCCTTGGGATCGGCGAGGAAGTCCAGGACGCCGGCGAGGGTGGGTCCGGTGCCGGGGTGGCGGTAGGTGCCGCTGATGGGGTTCATCACGGCGGTGCCGGCGCGCAGGGTGACGTGGCGTTCGGGGCTGGCGCCGACCAGGGTGCGGCCGGGTGTGTGGACGAGGAACGTCCAGTGGACGCCCGACTCGCGGACCAGCAGGCGGCGGAAGAAGGCGGTGGCGGCGGCCGGGGACCAGTCGGTGACGTCGGCGAGGAAGCGGCGCTTGAGGACGAAGTTGGCGCCGGCGCCGGCGGCGATCTCCTCGTCCACGAGGGTGCGGACGAGCCGCGCGTAGGCGTCGTCGTCGAGGTCGAAGTGCCCGCCCGTCAGGCGGAGGGGGGTGTCCGGGACGCGGGCGAGGAGGGCCCGGCGTCCGACGGCGGCCTGTTCGCGCACGGTGAGGGCGAGCAGGGGCGTGCCGTCGTCGGGGGCGGCCAGGCCGCGTTCGGCCAGCTGCCGGTAGGGCAGGACGGCGAGGACGTCGGCGGCGGCCGGGCCGTGGGCGGTGGCGGGCAGCGGGAGGTCGGCGACGCGCCGGGGGGTGGTGAGAGTGCCGGTCAGGACGTCGATCCGGTCGCCGCCGGCGGTGCCGGGGCGGTAGAGGAGGGCGAAGGGCGGCGGGTCGGGGGCCAGGACGCGGTCGAGGAGCGCGGCGCCGTCCGTCATGACGGCCGCCCTTCCGCCGCCGGGCGCGGCGGTGCCGCTCCGGCCGCCCGCGCCGGCGGGACGGGCCCGGTCGGCTCGCCCCAGGCGGTCAGGACCTCCAGGGCCTGTTCCGGGGTGAGCCGGGGGTCGCAGAAGGTGGTGGAGACCTCGCCGGCGCGGTCGGCCTCCCGCGCGTCGTGGACGCACTCGGTGACGCGGTCGGGGGTGGTCTCCAGGTGGACGCCGCCCGGGAAGGCGCCGGCGTCGGCCAGCACGGCCCGGAAGGCGCGGATCTCGCGCCGGAGCGTGCGGACGTACCGGGTCTTGCGTCCCCGCGGGGTGATCACGGTGTTGCCGTGCATGGGGTCGGTGAGCCAGACGACCGGGTGGCCGGCGGCGTGGACCGCGCGGACCAGGGCGGGCAGCCGCCCGGCCACGAGGTCGGCGCCCATCCGTACGATGAGCGTCAGCCGCCCCGGCCGGCGATCGGGGTCCAACGCCCGGCAGAGCGCCAGGAGTTCGCCGGTTCCGGTGTCCGGCCCGATCTTGACCGCCACCGGGTTGACCACCTCGGCCAGCAGCCGTACGTGCGGGCCGTCCGCCTGGCGGGTGCGCTCGCCGATCCACGGCCAGTGCGTCGAGGACAGCAGCAGACCGCCGTCGGCGGTCCGGCGCAGTAAGGGCAGTTCGTAGTCGAGCAGCAGCGCCTCGTGGCTGGTGAACACCGGCTGGTCGATCCGGGTGGGGTCGTCCCGGCCGGGGTGGCCGAGGTGGCCCATGATGTCGACGGCCGCCATGTAGGCGGTGACCAGGCGCAGGGGGTCGGGGCGGCGCTCCTCGGGGGTGGGGGCCGGGCCGTTGACGATGTGGCCGCGGTAGACGGGCAGGACGCGGCCGCCGACGCGTTCGGTGGGCCGGGAGCGCGGCTTGGCGAACTGTCCGGCGATCCGGCCCACGCGCAGGACCGGCCGGCCGCCGGCGAGTTTCACGGCTCCGGCGAGCAGGTCGAGGACGGCGGTCTTGCGGGCCACGTGGGCGGCCGTGCACTCGTCGGGGTCCTCGGCGCAGTCGCCGGCCTGGACCACCTCGGCCTCGCCGGCGGCGACGCGGGCCAGCCGTGCGTGGAGGGCGCGCACGCCGTCCTCGGCGACCGGTCCCGGCCGTCCGGCCAGGGTCTCGCGGACCCGCCGGACCTGGTCGGGGTCGTCCCAGCGCGGTTGCTGGCGGGCGGTCTCCAGGGGCAGGGAGAGCAGTGGTTCACCGGTCACGCCGGCTCCGTCGGTCGGGCCGGCCGGGTCGTGGGCGGCGTGGCGGGTGGAGTGAAGGATGCACCTCTCCAGCCTGGACCGGCCGTGGGGGCGCACCCAGCGGCGGCGGTGCCGGTTCGTCAGGTCGGGCGGAGTCTGTCAGCTGCCGGTCGGCGCGGGATCGCCTGCCGCGGGCGGTGGGGCCGCGCCGGGCGGTGCGCCCGGACCGGTGGCACGCCCGGACCGGCCGGCGACACATTCGGCCGGCGGGCAGTTCGTCCGGGCCGGCGGGCAGCCCGTTCCGACCGGCGGGCGACCCATCCGGGCCGCGGCGACACTTCCGGGCCACGACGACGCGTTCGAACCGACCGGCGCTTCCGTCCGGCCGACCGCCCGGCCGACCGGCGGGCGTCCGGCCGGGCCGGCCCGGAGGGCGGAGCATCCGGGCCGGCCGGCGGCGCTGACGTGGCCCGGCGGAGGACATCCGACGGCGGCGCGCCCCCGTCCCGGCATTCCGACATCCGCAACCAGCGCGGGAGTTCAGCCACCGAGGTCAGCCCCTCGCGACCTCCGCCACGCGGAACCGGTTCCCCAGTGGGTCGGCCGCCAGGGCGGTCGCTCCCCGCGCCGTGGCGGAGGGCCCGGCGAGGACGGCCCCGCCCAGCCCGGTGACGCGGGTGAGCGCGCCGTCCAGCGCGGCGACGCCGAAGGTGACCTCCCAGTGCGCCGGACCGGGCTCCCGGAACGGGTGCTCGGCCGGTCCCGCGCCGGCCACGGCCCGGCCGTCGGGGTCGAGGAGCGTGCGGTGGCCGCCGTCGCCGTCCCGGGTCCAGGGGCGGCCGAAGACCGCGGTGTGGAAGGCGGTGGCGGCGGCCGGGTCCGGGGTGACGCACTGATGCCACACGGCCGCCCCGGGCACGCCGCCGATCCGGGCCCCGAAGTAGTCGCCTTCCTGCCAGATGCCGAAGGCGGCGCCGATGGGGTCGGCGGCGACGGCGAACCGGCCGTGCGAGCCGATGACGTGGACGGGCACCGGCAGAGTGCCGCCGTGTCCGGTGACCCGCCGGGCGGCGGCGTCGGCGTCGCGGGCCGCGAGGCAGACCAGCCAGCCGTCGGGGTTGCCGGGGGCGGCGGTGCGGCGGGGGCCGATGTCGGCGACCGGCCGGCCGTCGAGGGCGGCGGTGAGGTAGTGGTCGAACTCCGCTCCCTGGTCGTGGAGTTCCCAGCCGAACAGCCCCCGGTAGAACCCGGCGGTCCCGACGGGGTCGTCGACGCGGATCTCCACCCAGCACGGCGTGCCGTGCGGCCAGGGCGTGTCGCGCGGTGTCATGCCGGCTCCTCGTGGTCCCGTCCGCGCCGGGCGCGGCGGGGCGCGGTCAGATGTCGAGGCCGAAGGTGCGGAGGCGTTCGTCGCTGACCATGGTGATGCGCGGTTCCGGTTCCAGACCGCGGCGCAGGGCCCGGGCGATCTGGAGGGTGCGCAGGGTCTGGTACTCGATGGCGCCGAGGTTGTCGTCGGTGACGTTGCGCGGCTCGTGGCGGGAGATGGTGCCGGTGCCGTAGGGGGCACCGTTGCCGGGACGGTGGAGGACGGCGGCGGCCGAGCCGTTGGGCACGATGACGGCGCCCCAGTGGCAGATGGCGTTGTGCAGGGCGAGGATCGCCGCCTGCTGGCCGGCGTGCGGCATGGATCCGGAGGCGAAGGCGGAGACGGCCTTGTCCATGAGCCGGCCGGGGATGGCGACGGGCCCGGTGTGGTCGATGAAGTGGAGGATCTGCGGGGCGGGCAGGCCGTAGTGGACCGGAGTGCCGATCATGATGGCGTCGGCCCAGAGGAGGTCGTCGAGGGTCGCCTCGGGAACGTCGGCCGTGGCCTCGGTCAGCTCCTGGTAGGCCTTCTTGTCGAGGATCATGGGGTCGGGGAGTTCGGCGACCTTGCGGACGCGTACCTCGGCGTCCGCCGAGGCCGCGGTCTCCGCGGCCTTTTCGACGAGTTGGTAGGTGTTCCCGCTGCGGGAGTGGAAGAGGATGGTGATGGTGGTCAAGAGGTTCGCTCCTCGTGGACCGGTGCCGTGACGGCGGTGTGGGGCCGCCCGGCGGACCCCGGTGGGAGCGGGCCGCGGACGGCGCGGAATCCATCGTGCCGCCCGGGCGGTGCCGCCGCCCACCGCCCGGCCGTCCGATCTGTCAGGTCGGCGGACGGCCGTCGCGGCGCGGAGCTGACAGACATCCCGGCCGGCGGCTGTCCCGCGCCGGCCGGGCGCTGCTGTACTCGGGGGCATGACCGGTCCTCAGGACGACGCCCGCCTTCCCGTCTCCGCGGCCGACCTGCCGCGGGTGTTCGCGGCGGCCTTCAACGCGCGGGACACCGCGTTGCTCGACGCGCTGTTCGAGCCGGAGGCCCTGCATGTGCGCCGGCCCGGGGAGGCGGTGGCCGGCGCGCGGCGGCGCGCCGCGCTGCCGGACGTGGTGCGGCGGCGGATCCCGATCAGCGTCTCGCTGCGGCGGGTCTACGTGGTCGGCGACACCGCCCTGCTGATCAACGACTATGCGCACGACGGGACGGGCCCGGACGGCGGGCACGTCCACGTCGAGGGCACGGCCACCGACGTGGCGCGGCGGGGCCCGGACGGGCGCTGGCGGTATCTGATCTCGAACCCGTCGGGTACGGACTGACGGCCGCGCCCGCGCCGGACGCACCCCCGCCGCCCCTCAGTCGAAGGACATCGGGGCCGTGGTCGTGGGGGCGGCCTTCACGGGGAGCCGGTCCAGCTTGATGCCGAACCACTTCTCGTAGGTCTCCAGCAGTTCCCGGGCGTCGGTCACCTGCCGCTTCTCCCGCAGGTCCCCGTCGACCAGCGTGAACCGGTCCTCCTTGAGGGTGACCCGCCCGGTCTCGGTCGGCATCGAGCAGAACAGGTTCTGCAGGAACGGGGAGTCGGGCGCGGTGCGGTACCACCACAGCGTCGGTCCGAAGTCGGCGACCGTGCAGGGGATGTCGTACACGCGGTAGAGGGCGGTGCCGTCGAGGAGGACGTCGATGCCGCCGTCGTCGGCGCTTTGGACGCGGAAGGTGCCGTGCGGGTCGGGCTGTTCGGCGTCGGTCTCCAGGGACAGCGGGTGCCGGCTGTTGCGGCCGAAGCCCACGTCGACGAGGAGGGCGTGGCCCCCGGCGCGCACCTTGAGGGTCAGGTGGCAGAGGGGCGGGGTGAGTTCGCCGTGGATCCAGACGCGGCCCGGCATGATCGAGACCTCGTAGCCGAGGCTCCGCAGCAGCAGGCCCAGCGCCGGGTTGACCTCGTAGCAGCCGCCGCCGCGGCGCCGGCCGACGATCTTGTCGACGACCCGTTCGTCCATGTGGATGTCCTCGCCCAGGTGGTAGCCGAGGTTCTCGAACGGTACCGAGAGCAGGTGGCGTTCCTGGAGCCGGCGCAGGGCGTCCAGGGTGGCGCCGGCCGGGCGCGGGGCGGAGATGCGGTCCAGGTACGCGGTCACCGCGGTGTCATCGAGCACGCTGACGGTCCCCTTTCTGGTCTGCTGTCCGGTCGTCGGGGCGGGCGCCCGTCCCTTGCGCCGCGGCCGCCTCCCCGGCCAGGCGCGGGAAGAGGGCCGCGGCGTTGCCGTGTTCGAGCAGCGCCAGTTCCTCGGCGCCGAGGCCGCCGTGTTCCACGATGTGGCGGCCGTTGCCCTCGCCGAAGGACGCGGGCATGAACGGGAAGTCGGTGCCCACCAGCATCCGGTCGGGGCGCGCGAAGGCGCGTACCGCCGGGAAGGCATGCCGGTCGCCGACCATGGCGGTGTCCACGTACAGGCTCCGGAGCAGGCCGATCGGGTCGGCGGGCAGCCGCTGCCCGAGGCCGGCGCTGACGAGGGGGCCGAGGGTGAGCCGGGTGGCGTGGTAGGCGAGGCCCCCGCCGCCGTGGGAGAGGATGATCCGCAGGCCGGGGTGGCGTTCCGGGGTGCGGTGGTAGAGGAGCTGGGTGGCCACCCGTACGGTCTCGAACGTGAACTCGCAGAGCGAGAGCGGCAGTCCGAAGGTGGGCTGTCCGCCGGCCGGGGGCGCGGTCGGGTGGATGAACAGGGGGGTGCCGCGCCGGGCGGCCTCGGCGTGGAAGGCGTCCAGGCGGGGGTCGCCGACGTACGTACCGGCGTAGTGGGTGACGAGGGAGACGCCGTCGAGGCGCAGGACGTCCAGCGCGTACGCCAGTTCCGCGAGGGCGGCGTCGACGTCGGGCAGCGGCAGGACGGCGAAGGCGCCGAACCGGTCGGGGTGGCCGGCGACGAGGCCGGCGAGGTGTTCGTTGACGCGGCGGGCGAGCCGGGCGCCGGTGGCGGTGCCGACGGCGGGGACGCCCGGCCAGACGTTGAGGACGGCCGCGCGGACGCCCTGCCGGTCCATGGTCTCCAGGGCGGTGTCGACGGTCCAGGCCGGCGGGTCGACGCCCGGCAGGACGGTGGAGAAGCCGAGCCGCTCCAGCTCCCGGGCGTACCAGGCGGGGAGGGTGTGGTGGTGGACGTCGATGGCGCCGGACCAGGGTGTCCCGGCGGTGCCCGGCGTGCTCGTCCCCATGGCGGTTCCTCCGCTTCGACGGCTCGGCACGTCGCAGCGACCGTACGGTCCGCCGCCGCGGGCCGTCGACGGGCGGCGGCGGGAGTCTGTCACCTCTCGGCGGCTCCCGCCGGACACCTGACGAATCCCCGGGCGGGTGCGTTGCCGCGGGCGCCCGGCCGCCCCGACGCTGGCTCGTATGACGGCAGGGAACCGCACGACCGCGGACGACGGCACCGCTCCCCTCTTCGAGATCAGCACCGGCGTCCTCGTCCCCGCGCCCCCGGAGACCGTGTACGCGGCGGTCAGCGATCTCCCCGGCTGCCACCGGTGGAGCGAGGAGTGCGTGGGCGGGGAGTGGGAGGGCGGCCCCGCCGGCGCGGTGGGCACGGTGTTCGCGGGCCGCAACCGGCGCGCGGCCGACGTGGTGGCCTGGGCGCCGGTGGTGCGCGGCGAGTGGACGACGCGGGCCGAGGTGGTGGTCGCCGAGCCGGGCCGCCGGTTCGCGTGGGCGATGCTGGACAGCGCCGGCCGGATCCAGGACAGCGTCTGGGGCTACACCCTCGCGCCCGCCCCGGGCGGCGCCACCCGGCTCACCCACCACTTCCGGATGGGGGCGCCCACGGAGGGCATCCGCGGGATCACCGCCGGCATGGACGAGGCGGACCGGAAGCGGTTCCTCACCGAGTGGGGGGCCAAGCTGGAGCGGGACATGGCCGCGACGGCGGCGCGGCTGAAACGCGCCCTGGAACCCCGCTGACCGGCACCTCCGCGGACATCTCCGGAATCGGAATCGAGGCGACGCCATGCTGCTGCAGCGCATAGGGAACCGGGGCATCCGGCTGGGTTCGCTGTTCGAGCGGGCCGCCGCCCGGTACCCGTCGAACGTCCTGCTCCTCGACCACGACCTCGACATCGCCCCGGAGCGGGGACGGACCCTGACCCTGCCCGAAGTCGCCGACCTGGTCGACGACTTCGCGGCCCGGCTGTGGCGGGCGGGAGTGCGGCCGGAGGACCACGTGGTGGTCCGCAAGAGCGACGCGTTCGACATCTTCCTGCTGGCCGCCGCCGTGGCGCGGATCGGCGGCGTCCCGGTCCTGCTCTCCCCCGGGCTGGACGGCGCGACGGTGGCCGGGCTGCTGCGCCGGATCGAGCGTCCGGTGCTGGTCACGGACGCCGCCACACTGGCCGGTGTGCTGCCCGACGCGGTGTTCGGGCTCGCCTCTCGGGTGCTGCTGGCCGCCGGCCGGGACGCCCGCGCGCCGTCGCTCGCCGGGTGGGCGGGCGCGCCGCGGGTGCCGGAGGTGCCGGTGCCGCCGGACCGGCCCGCGCTGGTCACCCACACCTCGGGAACCACCGGAGAGCCCAAGCTGGCCGTGCACACCGGGCACAGCCTGCAGGCCCGTTACCGGCCGCAGGCCCTGGCCACGGCGCTGATGCGGCGGCGGGAGCCGGTGGCGATCCACGTCTCGTTCGTCCACTCGCGGCTGGTCACCGCCCTGGCCCTGGCGCTGCTGCGCGGCTTCCCGGTGGCCGTCCTGGCGGACGCCGATCCGGAGCGGGTGGCCGGCCTCTTCGCCCGGCTGCGCCCGGCCGTCCTCGAAGCGCACCCGAACACGTATCTGAGCTGGGAGCGGCTGGCGGACGACCCGCGACGCCCGCTGGCCAACGTCAAGCTGTTCAGCAGCACGTTCGACGCGCTGCACCCGCGCACGGTGCGGACGCTCGTCGGCGCGTCCGGCCGCCGGTTCCCGCGCTTCGGCCAGATCTACGGGCAGAGCGAGGTGGGCCCGACCGTCGCCCGCGCCTACGGCAGGCGCCGCTCCCCCGACGCGGACGGGCGCTGCGTGGGCGTCCCGTTCCCGGGCATGACCGGGGTGCGCGTGGTGAGCCGGGACGGGCGGCGGCCCACGGCGTCCTCGCCCGGCTGGATCGAGGTCAGCAGCGACGGGCGGATCCGTACCTATCTGGGCGAGCCGGAGCGGTTCTCGCGGCAGAGCGACGACGGGTGGTGGCGGATGGGCGACCTCGGCTACCGCACCCGCTGGGGCTGTCTGCACCTGACGGACCGGGAGGTGGACGAGATACCGGGGTTCGGCAGCACGCTGACGGTGGAGGACCGGCTGCTGTCCCGGCTGCCCGAGCTGGCCGAGGTGGTGATCCTCCCGCTGGCCGGGGGGCCACCGCTGCCGGTGGTGTGCACGCACGGGGACCGGCCGCTCGACGAGGCGGCGTGGCGGGCGGCGGTGGCCGGGCTGCCGCCGATGGCCGCTCCCGTCCGGTGGTCGCAGGCGGACCTGCCCAGGACGGCGACGACGAAGGTCAAACGCCTGGAGCTGGCCGCCCGGTTGGCGGACGGGAGCGACGAGGACGGCGGCGCGGGCCGGCGAGGGGAGCGGGCATGACGGCCGTGGTGGTGGCGGGCGGCGGCATCGGCGGGCTGGCCGCGGCGCTCGCCGTCGCCCGGCGGGGCCACCAGGTGGTGGTCTGCGAGCGGGAGGACGCCTTCACCGAGCTCGGCGCGGGCGTCCAGCTCGCCCCCAACGGCCTGCGGGCCCTGGCCCGGCTGGGGCTGGCCGAGGCCGTCGCGCGGCTCGCCGTGCCGGTGCCGGAGCTGCGGTTCATGGACGGCGTCACCGGCGAGCACGTGGTGAGCATGCCCCTGGACGAGCGCTACCGGGCCCGGTTCGGCGCCCCGTACGTGGTGGTGCACCGCGGCGAGCTGCACCGGGCGCTGCTCACGGCCTGCCGCGCCGAGCGGCGGGTGGAGCTGCGCGCCGCGCACCCGGTCACCGGCTACGAGCACACGGATGCCGGGGTGCGGGTGCTGCTGCGGGGCGGCCGGCACCTGGTGGCGGACGCCCTGGTGGGCGCCGACGGGCTGCGCTCCGCCGTGCGGGAGCGGATGCTCGGCGACGGCCCGCCGCGCGGCGCGGGGATCACGGTCTACCGGACGGTCGTCCCCATGGAGCGGGTGCCCGCCCGGCTGCGGCGGCGGGCGGTGACCTGGTGGGCCGGGCCCGGCCGGCACTTCGTGCACTACCCGATCGCCGGTGGCCGGTACCTCAACCTGGCGCCCAGCGCGGAGAACGCGCCGCCCGAGCCGTTCTCCGGACGGCCCGTCACCGCCGCGTCGGTGCTGGAGGAGTTCGCCGGGCTGTGCGAGGCGGCCCGGCGGCTGCTGGAACTGGGCACCGGCTGGAAGTCCTGGGTGCTGGTCGACCGGGAACCGGTACAGCGGTGGACCGACGGGCGCGTGGCCCTGCTCGGCGACGCGGCGCACCCGGCGCTGCACTACGCGGCGCAGGGCGCCTGCCAGGCCCTGGAGGACGCGGTGGTCCTCGGTACGGCGCTGGACCGGCCCGCCGGCGGGTTCGCGGCGGGGCTGGCCGTGTACGCGGCGGCCCGCCGCGACCGCACGGCGCGGGTGCACCGGCTGGCGCGGGACAGCGTCGCCCTGTGGCACGCGGCGGGGGCGGCGGCGGCCGCGCGCAACGCGGCCCTGGCCGCCATGTCGGCGTCCGACCTGTACGACTACGTGTCCTGGCTGCACGGCCCGGAGGCCGGCACCGGCGAGGCCGCCGGTGCCGGCACGGGGACGTACACCCTGGGCGGCTACCTCCCGGCGGCGCCGGAGGCCGACGGAGAGGACGCCGCCGGCCGGTCCGGGACGTACACCCTGGGCGGGCTCCTGGAGCTCCCCTGAGCGCCGGCGGCTATCCGCCGCCACCCCAGGAGCCGACGCGCAGGACCTCCTTCAGCAGCACGTCCCGGAAGGACGGCACGCCCTCGGTGGTGAACACGCCGATCACCGTGCGCACATGGAGGTCCTCGGCCGCCAGCCGCAGGAGGGCGTGGGCGAGGTCGACGCGCGAGGTGTAGAGGCCGGGTGCCTCGGGGACGGCGAAGTGGTAGTCGGTGCGGGTGCCGGTGTCGTAGAGGGCCGACGGCCGCACGATCGTCCAGTCGAGGTCGGTGGCGCGGACCGTGCGCTCCATGCGGATCATGTCGGTGTAGAGCTGCCGGCCGAGGGTGCGCAGGGCCGGGTAGAGGACCCTGCGGTAGGTGAAGCGCTCCTTGGGGGGCCGCTCCCCCGACCCGGCCGGCGCGCGCACGGCGAGCAGCCGGGAGGAGACGCAGACGAGGCGTTTGACGCCGTGGGCGGCCATCGCGTCGGTGATGTGGGTGATGCCCCGGGAGAGCACGGTGACGGGCTCCCGCCCGTAGGGGACGCCGAGGATGGAGACGACCGCGTCCTGTCCAGTGACCGCCGCGTCGACGGCGTCCCGGTCGAACACGTCGGTGCCGCGCACGTGCAGCCTGGGGCCGTCCAGGGGGAAGCCGTCGGGCCGCCGTACGGCGGCGGTCACCGTGTGGCCTTCGGCGAGGGCCTGCCGGGTGAGGTGCCGGCCCGTCGCGCTGTTGGCGCCGAATACAGCGATCTTCATGGGCTCTCCGTCTCGCGTCTCCGGAAGTCCGCGGCCCGGTCAGGGCCGCTCGGCGGTGTAGAGGGCGAACGGCGGGTTCTCGACGAACTCGGTCCAGTAGCCCTTGGGGTTGACGCCGTCCACGTGCCCGGGGGCGAGGTCGGGGCGGCGCCGGATGCCGGTCAGGCCGGCCTTGGCCATGGCCGCCTCGGTGATGCCGGCGGGCCAGAAGAACCCGTCGAAGGAGACGGGCGGGTCGACGTCCATCCCGATGGTGATCACCTGGAGGTCGCCGTGCTTCTCCTTGGGGGTGATCGAGAGCCCGTAGCGCGGATAGGCCGTCATCCGCTCCAGGTCGATGTCCGGGTTGGAGACCAGGGCGACCATGGTGCCGCCGGGGGCGAGGTTGCGCGCGCACCGGGCGACCATCCCGTCGTACTCGGCGGCGTCCTTGGCGTGCACGAACGCCCAGATGGGGGTGACGACGTCGAACTCGCCCAGGACGGGCAGCCCGGCGGCGTCGTGGACCTCGTAGCTGATGCCGAGCGGGTCCTCCTCCTCGATCTCGCGGGCGCAGTCGACCATGCTCCGCTCGATGTCGACGCCGACGACGCGGTCGGCGCCCAGGCGTTTGAAGAGGCGGGAGTAGTAGCCGGTGCCGCAGGCGACGTCCAGGACGGACCTGCCGGTGAGGTCGGGGAGCGCCGCGCACAGGGTCTCCCGTTCGGCGAAGGCGTAGGGGAGGTTCTTCACCAGGTCGTAGCGGCTGCTCACGGACTGGTACTGCGCGCTGATCCTGTCGTGGTGCACCGATTTCCGCATGGTCCCTCGCCCTTCTGCCGGACAGTACGTGGATCCGTCGGTGTGGGTGCGGTCCTGGCGGGCCGCCGGGCGTCTCGGGGGCGGCGGCGCCCCCGGACGACGGTAGCGGCGGCCCGCGCGGGGCGGCCACGGCGGGCCGATGAGATCTGTCAACTCATGGCCCGCCAGGACGGGTTGTCGTGTTCAGGAGACCGGTTCGGTGGCGCGGGCGCCGCTGCCGGCCGGTCCGCTCCGGGAGAGCGCGCCGGCGGTGAGCGCGCCGCAGACGAGGACGGCGAAGGCGATCCAGAGGGCCACGGTGTAGCCGTGCACGGTCCCGGCGTCGACGGCGTCACGGCCGTGTCCGTGGCGGTCCAGGTAGCCGGCGGTGACGCTGGTGGCGATGGAGTTGAGCAGGGCGGTCCCGAGGGCGGCGCCCAGTTGCTGGACGGCGTTGTAGGCGGCGGAGGCGATGCCGGCGTCGGCCGGGCCCATGTCGGCGGTCACCAGGTCGGTCGCGGTGGCCAGGAGGCAGCCGAGGCCGAGGCCGGTGAGGATCTGCGCGGGCAGCAGGTAGCCGAGGAAGACGTGGGAGCTGGTGGCGGTCAGCTGGGTGAGGACCAGCATCCCGGCGGCGGCGGAGAGCAGGCTTGCGATGATCAGGACGCGGGGGCCGGCGCGTCGGTGCAGCCGGCCCGCGACGCCCACCGAGCCGACGATCCCGCCGACGGCGTTGACCAGCAGGACCATGCCCGCCCGGACGGCGGAGTAGCCCAGGATCGTCTGGGTGTAGTAGCTGACGAACAGGAAGAACCCGAACATCGCGACGAACATGAGGAAGACCGACGAGAACGCGGTGCCGCGGGCGCGGTGCAGCAGGACGCGCGGGGGCAGCAGCGGGTGGGGCGTCCTGGCCTCGACGGCGGTGAAGAGGGCGAGGAGCAGGACGCCTCCGGTCAGCAGCGCGAGGACCAGGGGGTCGGTCCAGCCGCGCGGTTCGGCCTGGGCGAAGGCATAGACCAGGGCGACCAGGCCGGCGGCGCTGAGCACCGCGCCGGGCACGTCGGGGCGCGGCAGGCCGCGGTCGGGGCGGTCGCGGAGGAGGAACGGGGTGCCGGCCAGGGCGAGGGCGGCCATGGGGACGTTGATGTAGAGGCACCAGCGCCAGTCGGCGTACTCAGTGAGCAGGCCGCCGGCGACCACGCCGAGGGCGGCGCCGCCGGCGCCGACACCGGCGAACACCCCGAAGGCGCGGCCGCGTTCGCGGGCGTCGGTGAAGGTCAGGGCGAGCAGGGAGAGGGCCGCGGGGGCGAGGAGGGTGGCGCACAGGCCTTGGAGGGCGCGGGCCGCGAAGAGGGTGCCGGCGTCACCGGCGGCCCCGCCGAGGGCGGAGGCCGCGGCGAACCCCACCAGGCCGACGAGGAAGGCGCGGCGGCGGCCGAGGATGCCGCAGATCCGGCCGCCGACGAGCAGGAGTCCGCCGAAGGCGAGGGCGTACGCCGTGATCACCCACTGCCGGTCGCTGTCGGACATGCCCAGGTCGTGCTGGGCGGAGGGCAGGGCGATGTTCACGATCGTCGCGTCCAGCACGACCATCAGCTGGGCGAGACTCACCACCGGCAGGGTCCACCAGCGCTTGGAGTCGGTCTGGGGCGCCGGGACTTCGGGAACCATGCGTCACCTCGTACATCGGTCGAGTTACTGGAACACTGGTCGAGTCGGCGGCGAGCGTACTACACCGCCGATCGGGCCGAAAGGCCGAACGCCCTTATAGGGAACGGGGGTTGCGGGCCGGGCGGCAGGGCCGCGCGGGAGAGCGTCGGCCCTGGTCACGGCGGGTGCGGGGGTTCCCGGAACCGGGGTCCGCACCCGCCGTCCCGCCGCGTTCCGGAACGGGACGCGGCCGCGCGCGAGGAGCCCGGCGGCGGTGGCCGGGCGCGCGGCGCCGGGTGATACGTTGTGCGCGTTTTTCGAGGTGATCACCCGGCGGTGGTCACGTACAGGGGGAGGTGGAGGCCATCACCGACAGCGAGCACACGCCGGGCGGCCGGGCCCACCGCGGGGTGGGGAGCGTCTGGCTGCGGCCCGCCCGGGCCGGCCGGGGCGGGGAGGCGCCGCTCACCCGCGAGCGGATCGTCGGGGCGGCCGTGGCGCTGCTGGACGAGGAGGGCCTCGACCGGCTGACGATGCGCCGGCTGGCCGAGCGGCTGGGGGCGGGGGCGACCACGCTCTACTGGCACGTGACGACCAAGGACGACGTCGTCGACCTCGCCGTCGACGCCATATTCGGCGAGACGCCCGTCCCCGAGCGGCACACCGACCACCCCCGGGACGACATCGCGCGACTGCTGCACGACTGGCGGCGGGCCGTGCTGCGCCACCCCTGGTCGGCCGAACTGCCCTCCCGCCGACGGCCGTTGCTGGGACCGAACTTCCTGGCGTGGATGGAGTTCCTGCAGTCGGCGCTGCTCCGGGCCGGGCTGGGCGAGGACCGGCTCAACGCCGCCACCTGGGCGCTGTACAACCACGTGATGGGCGCCACCGCCGCCCAGTCGAGTCTGCGGCTCTCCGCCGACGAGGCGCGCGCCGGCCGGGACTACCTCGACGGCCGCCGGGAGCGGTACCCGACCGTCGCCGCCCACAGCTACATCACCGACGACGACTGGGACGGGAACTTCACGGCGGGCCTGGAGTACCTGCTCGACGGCATGGGGGCACGGCAGGGGACGGAGCGGTCCTGACGGCCGCCCGGCCCGTCCGCGCCGCCCGGCGGAAACACGGGTGAATTACGGGCGGATTCCCCGCCGGGGCGCCGCCCGGCCGGAAACCGGCCCGCCTGGAGAAACGCGGAAACCGCACGGGTAAGGGTGCCGGATATCGTCGGCGACCGGGCTTGACGCACACCAATTCCGCGACAAGGGGCGCCCATGAGGTGCGCGGCACCGGCGCCCCCGACGGCCACTTGCCTTCAACTGCCATGCAGTGACAGCATATTGGACTCCTGGCGCTGGTTTTCGCCATGCGCCGCACGGAAATACGGCTCCCGGGTCGGACCGGCGGCCGCGCTTCCGGCGGCCGTGCGCGGAGCGGGCGCCTGCTGTCGGCCGACGAAGGAAACCGGCATGTGCTGCGGATCTGCTCGTCGCACCACTCCCCCGCCGGGACGGCACCGCGCGGCCCCCGGCCCGGCGGCCGGCCCGCACGCCGGTCCGCGCGTCCTTCCGCCGAGAGCGGCGGTGCCGCCGGCCGCCGGGCCGGCACGCGCGCGGTGACGCGCCCGCGCCGGCCCGGCCACCACCCGCCGTACGGGAGACGAATGCCGCTCGATGGCGCACACGGGGGACCTCATGGGAAATCAGGACACTGCCGTGGTCCGGAGGGGCGGAGCGGTGATCGTCGCCCACCGCTCCCTGCGGCGGCCACTGGAGGGGTACGGCGGGAGGACGACCGACACCTCCCTGTGCTGGCGGTACGTGGACGACGTCGGCGCCGCCGTCCGGGGCCGTGAGGGGGCGTTCGCGGCCCTGCCGGCGTTCACCCCGCAGCACGCCGCGGTGCTGGCCCGGCTCTCCGCGGCGGACCCCGTCGCCGGGATCGTGGGGGTCGTCGCGGACGCGGTGGGCACCCAGACCCACCTGGCGATCCAGAGCGGCGCCAACTGGGTGCTCAACCTCCTGGTGCAGCCCTCCGAGTCCTTCCGCGTCCTGCGGGGGCTGCTGCTCCAGCACGCCGCGGCCGTCGGCGTCCCGACCGCCGCCCGGCCCGCGCCGGGGGCCACCGCGCCCGGTGGCGCGGACGCGCCGGTGAGCGCGCTCTCCGACGAGGAGCGGGCGCTGCTGGGCATGCTCCGCGAGCGGGTCCCGGTCGGGGAGATGGCCCGCCGTTTCTACTGCTCCGAGCGGTCGATGTACCGGCGGATACGGCGCGTGTACGAGGTGCTGGGCGTCGCCAACCGCAAGGAGCTGTGGACCCGGATGCCGTACGGGATCTTCTGAACCGGTACGGCGCGCGCCCCGCCCGGACGGCGGACCGGTCGCCGGGCGCCCGGAAACGGCAGCCGCTTTCCCGGTCCGCGCGGGATGGCAGGCGCTCCTGCCAGATTCCCGCCACCCCGGCCGGGGGCGCCGGGCATTCCCTTGTCAGGGCCCGCCCCGCCGCCCACCATGAATTCCGTCCGCGGGCGCCGGACCGTGGCGGCCGGCCGATTTCCCGGCATACGGCCGGAGTTGCCCGCCGGTTTCCACAGCCGGCCTCTTCCCGCCTCCACGGGGAAGGAACGCGGAGACCCCGCCGGCGCATCACGGACCAGGCACCGCCGTCCGCCCCCGGTTCTCCGGGCGGCGGACCGCGCGACCCGAACAGGGAGGAGCGTCGATGACTCTCGCGACCGGTGAGCCGCACTGTACGGATTTACGGAATGCCGTCCGGAACGACCCTTTTCCGGATGCCGCCGGGAAGGTCGTCCTCGACCGCCTCCTGGCAGAGCTGTCCTCCGCGGTCTTCGCCTCGCTGCCCCGGGCGGACCAGCGCCGCAAAGGGGTGATGTATCTGCGGGGGCTGCTGGGGGCGCCGGGGCGGAAGTCGGTGCGCAACATCGCGGCGTTCCTCGGGGAACAGGTCAACGACCAGGGGCTGCACCACTTCGTCAACGACTCCACGTGGGCGTGGGAGCCGATGCGCGAGGCCCTGGCCCGTTGTCTGGCGCGGCACGCGGCGCCGCAGGCGTGCGTGCTGCAGCCGATGACGATACCGAAGTCCGGCACCCACTCCGTCGGGGTGGGCCGGACGTACTCGTGGGAGAGCGGCAAGGCCGTGACCGCCCAGCAGGTGGTCGGGGTGTGGACGGCGTCCGCGGCCGCGACCGTACCGGTGAACTGGCGGCTGCACCTGCCGCCCCGCCGGCCCGGTGAGGACGGGGAGGCGGCACCGTACGGGGAGGGGCCGCTCCGGGAGACGCCGGAGCACTCGGTGGTCCGGGCGTACCGCGACACCGTCGCGCGACACCGGCTGCCCCTGGGCCCGGTGGTGCTCAACGGCGAACGGCTCGACGGCATCGCGGTGACGGCGAGGCTGCGCGCGGCGGGGGCGACGCAGATCTCGCGGATCCGCCAGGACACCTGGCTGCTGCCGGCCGATCCCGCGCTGCCCGGCTGGGCGGACACCCCGTTGCCGGCCCGCCGGATCGCCCGGCTGACGCGGATCGGGCGGCACGGCATGACCCTGGTGACCACCGGCGGCCCGGACGTGGCCGAGCTCGTGGCCACCGTGCGGGTACGGCTGCCCGCGCTGCCCGACGCGTCGGGACGCCCGCGCGGCATCGGGGACTTCGTCCTCTTCTGCACCGGGCCCGCCGGCGCGCAGTGGCCGGCCGAGCTGTGGCTCACCGACCTGTCCACCGCCGACCAGGCCACTCTGCTGCGGCTGGTGTGCCTGGGGCGCGCGGTGGAGACGGCGGGCATGCGCCGCGCCGAGCGGGTCGGCATGCGCGACTTCGTCGGCCGGTCGTTCGCCGGCTGGCACCGCCACGCCACCCTCGTCTCGGTCGCGCACGCCGTCACCGAACTGGCCGAACGCGCCGTACCGGCGGCCTGAGAGCCGGCAGCGAAGCGCCCTCCCGCCCCGGGCGGGCGGGAGGGCTCGGTGACGCGGTGTCAGCGCTTGGGCGGCTTGACCCAGCCCTTCTTCACGAGCTCGTCGCAGTGCCATTTGGCGTACGAGGCGGTCTCGCCCTTCTTCTTCGCGGCGCTGATGCAGTCGGCGTAGGGGAAGGGGGGCTGGTCGGCAGGGACGGCGTGGACGACCGGGACGGCCGGCAGGGCCGGCGCGGCCGCCGTCCGGGCCTGGGCGACGGCCGGCAGGGACAGGGCTCCTCCGATCACGACGACCGCGGCCGATACGACACTCATCCGGTACACAGGCATTCCTCCGCTTTTCGTCTTCATGAACAGCCTGGACAGGGTGTGACCCGTCACCGCTCAACGAGCCCGGCCGGGCGGGGAAACGCTTCGCCCGGCCGTTCGGGGTGCGAAGAGGGGCGGCCATCCGGAGGGATCCCGTGCCCGGGCGCTAGCCCGCCAGGGCCGCCTGGTCGGTCACGCGGTCCCGCATGGTGGCGATGACGTCGTCGCGGTCGTACAGGACGCGCCGCCCCTCCTTGCGCCGGCCCCAACCGTGAGTGCTGGCCAGCCAGTAGACGGTGCCGGAGGCGACGCGCCAGCGGACGGAGATCTCCTGGGCCGTGAAGCCCGCGCCCGGGCCGGGGCGTTCGCCGCGCGGGCCCAGGGTGTGCCACACCTCCGGCGACCAGGTGTGGCCGGAGTCGGCGGAGCAGACGATGGCGGCCTCGCCGGCGGCGGTGCGGGTGCCCAGCCGGGCGGCCAGCCGGCCGGGGCACCCCGGCCGGACGCAGGCGCCGACGACGACGTGCCGGTCGCGGTGGCCGGAGAGCGCGGACCAGGCGGCCCGCACCAGCTCACCGGTCTCGGCGGCGAGGTCGGCGGAGGCCGGGTGCGCCGCCAGCCAGTCGGCGTGCCGGGCGAGGAAGGCGGTCAGCGCGGCGGTGTCGCGGGCCGGGGCGGCGACACCGCGCTGCTCGCGGACCAGGGCCGCCCACCCGGTCAGCACCGACCGGATGTCGGCCCTGGCGTCCAGGACCCGGGTGTCGAGCGGGATGCCGGGCGAGCCGCGCTCGCTGACCTTTTCGACGACTCTGCGGGGACGGGTGAGGGCGCCGGCCAGCTCGTCGTACAGCCAGCGCAGGACGGCCAGGTCCTTGAGCAGGCGGCGGCGGGCCGCGGCGGTGTCGGCCGGGGCCGGGGCGGGTGGCATCGGGGCGTGCGGCATCGGGGCTCCATGGGGGCGGCGCGGGTGGGTCGTGCGACTGGGCCCGAGCCTGCCGGAGCCGGTTACCGGGCCAGTACCGGTCCGTTCCCGTCCCGTTCCCGCCGTTCCCGGTCCCGGTTTCCCGGCCCCGCTCCCCCGGGTCCCCCGGCCGTCCCCGCGCCCGCTCCCCCGCCCGGCGGAAGCTCCGCCTCCGCGCCAAGGCGGTCTTGACACCGGGTTCTTGAGCCAAGACGATGCCCACCACACTGGTGCCCCTGCACCCTCCGCACCGGGACGAGGGCGACCGACGCCGCCCGCCCCGGCCGCGCCTTCACCGGACGGCGCGGGGCGGACGTGCCGGACCGGACCTCGCCGCCCGTTCGCCGGCCTCGGGGACCGCGCCCCGTACCCCCGTTCACACCGGGCACCGCTCCCGTACCGCCCCCGCTCGCGGCGACGCCCGCGCCCCGGCCGCGTCCCGAGCCGCGAGCCGTCGTGCCCGCGCGCCCGCCGGCCGCGTGGGCGGGCACCCCGGCGGCCGCCACCGGCCCGTCCCGCTCCGGTCCGCCGGCGCGGGACGGGCCGGGCACCGGCCGTCCACGGACTCGAAGGAGACTGACGACGATGGCAGGAGAGGACCGGCGCGGAGCCGAGCACACCATGACCGTGCGGGCTCCCGTCGACCGGGTCTACGGGCTGGTGGCCGCGGCCGAGGACTGGCCGCGGGTCTTCCCCCCGCTGGTGCACGTCGACTGCCTCGAACGGACCGGCCGCCGGGACGTGATCCGGGTGTGGGCGGTCGCCGACGGCGAGCCGCGCGGCTGCGTCTCGCGCCGCGTCCTGGCGCCGGACCGGCGGTGCATCGGGTTCCGGCAGGAGGTGCCGGTGCCGCCGGTGGCCTTCCTCGGCGGCCGGTGGGAGTTCCAACCGGTCTCGGCCCGGGAGTGCCGGGTGCGGCTGTGGCACGAGTACCGGGCCGTCGACGACGATCCGCGGCAGCTCGCCCGGATCGGCCGGACGGTGGTGCGCCGGGCCCGGGCCGAGTTGGAGGCGCTGCGCCGCAGCGCCGAACTGGGCGTGCGGGGGCACGAGTTGCTGCTGTCCTTCGAGGACAGCGTCCGCATCGCCGGCTCGGCCGACGACGTCTACGCCTTCATCAGCGAGGCACAGCTGTGGTCGGAGCGGCTGCCGTCGGCCGGCGGCGCGGCGGCGGTGCTGGCCGCGGGGGCGTGGGGGCGGACGCCGTGCGGCCGGGGGCGGCCGGCCGGCGACGGCCGGGACGCGGGGCGGAACGGCACGGTCCGGGTGTGCTTCCCGCCGCGGCGCATCGTCTTCAAGCAGACGCGGCTGCCCGCGCTGCTCAGCCTGCACACGGGCAGTTGGCTGTTCACACCGTGCGGGGACGCGGTGACGGCCACCTCCCGGCACACCGTCGCGGTCGATCCGGCGGCCATCGGCGCGGTGCTCGGCGAGGGCGCCGGCGTGGCACAGGCCAAGGACGTCGTCCGCAGCGTGCTGGGCACGGACAGCCGGCTGACGCTGCGCTACGCCAAGGAGTACGCGGAGGCGCGCTGTCTCCGCTGAACGGGCCGGCTGTCAGTTGGGAGAGGGGGCGAAGGGGGCGGCACGGGTGCCGACGGGGCGCTGACCGGCACGGGGGACGCGGGACTTGGCGATGCCGTCCAGAGCCAGCACCAGTTCGCTGCGCAGGCCGGTGTACCGGGCCAGGCGGCGCGCCTGCTGGTGGTGACGGCGCGCCAGATCGAGGTCGCCGCGGGCGCGGTGCACCGCGCCCAGGACGTTGTGCACGGTGGCGGCGAGGGCCGGGCGGCGCACGGTGCGCAGCAGTCCCAGGGCGGCGTGGCCGGCGCGCAGGGCCTCGATGTGGCGGCCCTGGCGGCGGTAGACGTCGGCATAGCGGGCGAGGACGACCGCCTGGCCGTGCGGGGTGACGATGCGGTGGGCGAGCGCGGACGCCTCCGCCAGCCGGCGCAGCGCCGTGTCGAAGGCGCCGGCCGCCGCGTGCGCGGCGGCCTCGCCGGTCAGCCCGGTGATCTCGCCGTGCGCGTCGCCGGCCGTCCGGCTCCCGAGCGTGACCAGGCGGCTGGTCTGCAGCGCCTCGGCGTGCCGGCCCAGGGCGCTCTGCGCGGTGCCCAGGCAGGCGAGGGCGGTGCCCTCCTCGCCGCCGGAGCCGGAGCGGGAGCCGGTGCCGCTGAGCAGGGCGAGGGCGCGGTGCAGGAAGTCGATGGCCTCCTCGTACCGGCCGAGGGTGGTGGAGAACATGCTGATCCGGCTGAGGCACAGGGCGGTGCCCGGCCCGTCGTCCAGCTTCTCGGCGAGGGCCAGCGCCTCCTGGGCGCTCTCCAGGCCCTCGGCGACGCGGCCGAGGTGCCAGCACGAGGCTGCCAGGTCGGTGAGGGCGGTCAGCCGCCGCTCGTGGTCGCCCAGGCGGCGGGCGGCGGCCGCGGCGACGCCGAGCACCCGGCGTTCGTCCTCGGTGTGGCCGCGCAGCCGGAGGCAGGGGGCCAGCGCGAGGGCCAGCCGGACGGCGTGCCGGTCGAGGCCCCGCTCGCCGGCGAGCGCCAGGGCGGACAGCAGGCCGGGCCGCTCGGCCTGGAACCAGGCCAGGGCGGCGGGTTCGTCGGCGAGCGGCTCGTCGGCCGGGGTGACGGCGGGCCGGCCGGGCCGGGCGGGGGCGTCGATCAGTTCCGCGGCCCGGGTCGCGGTGTGCAGGTAGTGGTCGAGGAGCCGGTGCACCGCCCGGTGGGCGGTCGCGGGCGGCGGCGCGGCGGGGTGGTGGCGGGCGAGGAGGCGTACCAGTTCGTGGAAGGCGTAGCGGCCGGGGGTGTGCTGGGTGAGCAGGTGGGCGTCGAGGAGGTCCTCCAGCAGCGCCTCGGCGACGGCCGGGGGCGTGCCGGTGAGGACGGCGGCGGTCCCGGCGTCGAAGTCGGGCCCGGGGTGCAGGCCGAGCAGGTGGAAGAAGCGCTGGTGGGGGGTGGGCAGGGCGGTGCGGGACAGGTCCAGGACGGTGGCGACCGCGCGGTGTTCGGTGACCAGGCCGGCGAGGCGGGTGGACTCGTCGCGGAGCCGGTCGTTGAGGGCGGCGATCGTCCACTGGGGGCGGTTGCGCAGCCGGCCGGCGGCCACGCGGAGGGCCAGCGGAAGGCGTCCGCACAGGGTCACGAGGTCGGCCGCCGCCTCGGGCTCGGCGCGCGGCCGGTCGCGGCCGAGGACGGCGCCCAGCAGGCGCAGGGCGTCGCCCGGCGGGGGCAGTTGGAGGCTGAGGTGGACCGCGCCGTCCAGGGCGGAGAGACGCGGGCGGCCGGTGACCAGCACCAGGCAGCCGGGGGTGCCGGGGATGAGGGGCCGGACCTGTTCGGAGGCGGCGACGTTGTCGAGCAGCAGCAGCAGGCGGCGGCCGGCGGTGACCGCCCGCCACAGCTGCTCCCGGTCGGTGCGGCCCGGGGGCAGCTGCCGGTCGGGCACGCCGACCGCCCGCAGCAGGACGCCCAGGGCGGTGCGCGCGGTCATGGGGGTGCGGTCGACGGTGAAACCGTGCAGATCGAGGAAGATCTGCCCGTCCGGGTAGTGCGGGGCGAGGCGGTGGGCGGCGTGGACGGCCAGCGCCGTCTTGCCGACACCGGCCATGCCGTCGACCGCCAGGACCGGCGTCGGCCGGTCCGGCTCCCGGGTGGCGTGCGAGAGCAGCCGGCGGGTCTCCTCCTCCCTGCCGGTGAAGTCGGGCAGATCGTGCGGCAGGGAGCGCGGCGGGACGGGCACGGGGTAGGGGGCCGGGGGCAGGACGGGCGCCAGGTACGGGCCCGCCTGCGGTAGGGGTGCCGGGTACGAGACCAGGTGCGGCATGGGGGCGAGGTACGAGGCCGGGTACGGGGCGGACGCCGAGTACGGGGCCGGGTGGTGGGCGGACGCGGGGTAGGAGCCCGAGTGCGGCACGGACGCCGGGTACGAGGCCGAGTGCGGGGCCGGCGCCGGATACGCGCCCGGGTCCGGCACGGGCGCGGCACCCGGGTCCGGCGCGGACGCGGACGCGGAAGCCGGTGCGGACGCCGTCGCGCGTCCGTCAGGGCCCGATCCCGCTCCGGCCGTCGTCGGCCGCGCGCCCCTGCCGTCCGACGCGACGCCGTTCCCGTCGTCCGGCACATGACCGTCCCCGCCGTACGGCGCACGGCCCGTCCCGTAGTACGGCGCCGCGCCGCCCCCGTCGTCCTCGCCCGGGAACCCGCCGGGGCCGAGGGCCCGGTGGGGCTCCTCGGGGAGGGCCGGGGCCGGGGCGGCCGTGCCCGGCGGCGCGGGACGGCCGCCGGGGCCGACGGCGTCGGGGCGCCCGCCCCGCGGCGTGCCGCCGTGCAGGGCGGGCTCGTTGCGCAGGATCTGCTCGTAGCGCAGCGTGGCCTCGGGCCCGGGGTCGATGCCGAGCTGCTCGGCGAGCAGATGGCGGAGCTGGTGGTAGACGCGCAGGGCGTCGGCCTGCCGGCCCGTCCGGCACAGGGCCACCATCAGCAGGGCGGCCGGGGATTCGCGCAGCGGGTGCTCCGCGACGAGCGAGCGCAGCCCGGCGACCGCCTCCTCCGTGCGGCCCTGTTCCAGGCGCAGTTCCAGCAGGCGTTCGCGCGCGCCGAGTTGGCGGTCCTCCAGCATCGTCGCCGCGGCCGCCAGCAGCGGGCTGCGTCCCTCGGGCAGGGCCCGGCCCCGGTAGAGGGCGAGGGCGCTCTCCAGGGCGGCGGCCTCCTCGTCGGTGTCCGCCGCCGCGCGGGCCCGGGCGAGGGCCTTCTCGAAGCGCAGCAGGTCCAGTTGGCCGCCGTCGACCACCATGCGGTAGCCGGGTCCGTCGGTGAGCAGCAGCAGCCGGCCGTCCGGGATGCGGGCCCGCAGCTCCGCCACGGCCTTGCGCACCTGATGTTCGGCCGTCGCGGGAGGGGCGTCCTCCCATACGGCGTCGACCAGTCGCGCTAAGGACACGACCCGGTTGGCTTCCAGCAGCAGCGCCGCCAGCACGGCACGCGCGCGCGGACCGCCTACCTGCAGGCGGTCGTCCCCGTCCCATACCTCAAGTGTGCCCAGTACGCCGAACCGGACAGCACTCCCCCGTGAGGCCATCATGGTTGATCACTGTACGGGATGAATGTCGCGGTCAGGAGAGAATTTCGGACAGACAATCGACCGTGACGCGCCACCGGTGACGGCGGTCGAGCGGCCTACTGGCGACGGAGCGGCCGGCAACGCCCGGGGTTCCCGGGTGAGTTCCTTGACAGCCCCACCACGCGCCAAGAATACTTTCTCATCATCGGTTCTTTGCGCCCTGCGGCAGGGACATCCCCCACGAGGGCGCGACGCGTACGGCCTCCGGGCCCGCGAGCCGATCCCCACGGCCTCCCCCGGACCGGTTCCGTCCGTCCCGCGCGGCGCCCGGCGTGCCCGGGCGGCCGCCCCTGACGCGCCGTCGGCATCCGGGCGTTCCGCCGTGCCGCCGCACTGTCGTTCCATCGTCCCGTTCGACCGACGTCCTTTCGGCGATCCACTGGCGGTTCCCGCCCGCGCGGCGGGAACGGTTGCGAGGAGAGGCTCTATGAAGGCACTGGTCCTCTCGGGCGGGTCGGGAACCCGTCTGAGGCCGTTCAGTCACTCGATGCCCAAGCAGCTCATGCCCATCGCGAACAAGCCCGTGCTCGAGTACGTTTTGGAGAACATCCGCGCGACCGGCGTGCACGACGTCGGGATCGTCACCGGCGACCGCGGGGACCAGATCGCCGCCGCCCTCCAGGACGGCTCGCGGCTGGGGATGCGGATCACGTACCTGCCCCAGGACGCCCCCAGAGGGCTGGCGCACGCCGTGGCCACCGCCCGCGCCTTCCTCGCCGAGGACGACTTCGTGATGTACCTCGGGGACAACATGCTGCCCGCGGGGATCACGGACGCCGCCGCCGGCTTCCGGGCGGGCCGCCCGGCCGCCCAGGTGCTGGTGCACAAGGTGTCCGACCCGCGGGCCTTCGGCGTCGCGGAGACCGCGCCCGACGGGCGGGTGCTGCGGCTGGTGGAGAAGCCGCGGGAGCCGCGCAGCGACCTGGCGCTGATCGGCGTGTACTTCTTCACGCCGGCCGTCCACGACGCGATCGCCGCCATCAGGCCCAGCGCGCGCGGGGAGTTGGAGATCACCGACGCCATCCAGGAGCTGGTGACGCGCGGTGCCGCGGTCCGTGCGGTCGAGTACGACGGCTACTGGAAGGACACGGGGGAGGTCGCGGACGTCCTGGACTGCAACCGCACCGTCCTCGACGGCCTGCGGACCGCGCGCCACCCGACGGCGTCCGTGGACGCGGCGAGCGAGCTGATCGGCCCGGTCGGCCTCGGCCCCGGGGTCCGGCTGGTCCGCTCCCGGGTCCAGGGGCCGGCCGTCATCGGCGCCGGCACCGTGCTGGAGGACAGCCAGGTCGCGCCGTACACCGCCGTCGGCGGCGGCTGCGTCCTGCGCGGCACGCACCTGGGGAACAGCATCGTGCTGGACGGCGCGACGGTCACCGGGATGCGCGGCATCGAGGGTTCGGTGATCGGCCGGGGGGCCACCGTCAGCGCCGCGGACCACGGCGACCGGCACCACCGGCTGGTGATCGGCGACCACGCGGGGGTGGAGGTCGCGGCGTGACGGCCGGGCCGCCGCGGCCGGACTCCGGGCGCGCGCACGCGCGTTGAGGGCGGCTCCGGCGCGTCCCCGACGGACCGCGGGCCCCCGGCGCGCCCGCCGCACCTCCCCCGCGGACGCCGTCCCTCCCCCACGGACGGCTCCGCTCCGTCCGGGTGGCCGTGAACCGCCGGTGCCCCGCACCTCGTCCCGGAAGCCGAACGCGCTTCCGCGGGCGCCGGCGCGGCGGCCGGGCGGGGTCCCCGGACCACCACCGTCCCCTTCCCGCACCGTCCCCGTACCGCCCCGACCCGTCCCATCCCCTAAGGAACACACCCATGGCACAGCCCGACACCCACGGCACCACGCAGCTCCCCACGGACCCGGCCGTCCCCGCCGGTCCCTCCGGTCCCTCCGGCCCGTCCGGCTCCGGCTCCGGCTCCGCGGAGGAGCGGACGCGGCGGGAACGGGAGCCGCTGCCCGACCCCGTACCGCTCTACGGCGAGGACTACAAGACCGACCCCTATCCGCTGTACACGCGCCTCCGCGACAAGGGCCCCCTGCACCGGGTCCACTTCCCCAGCGGCGTCCACGCCTGGCTGGTCACCGGCTACGACGCGGCCCAGCAGGCGCTCACCGACGACCGGTTCGGGAAGAACCACGACCTCGGGAACGACGCCTGGCGGTCCAAGGCCGCCATCATGCCGGAGCCGCAGCACTCCCAGCTCCAGGTGCACCTCCTGCACCAGGACCCGCCGAAGCACACCCACATGCGGCGCATGGTCACCGACGCCTTCACGCCCCGCGCCGTCGAACGCCTCCGCCCGCGCATCCAGGAGATCGCCGACGAGCTCCTCGACGCCGCGCTCGGCGACGGCCCGGCGGACGCCGGCGGGCGGGCCTCCTTCGACGCCGTCGAGGGCTTCGCCGCGCACTTCCCCTTCCGCGTCCTGGCCGAGGTCATCGGCCTCCCCGCCGAGCTGGCCGGGGAGTTCGACCGCGACTGGGGCAAGGTCGTCCAGCCCGTGGGCCCGAGCGACCCGCAGCGTCCGGTGTACGAGGGACGGCTGCGCGCCCTGCAGACGTACATCGCGCGCGTCACGGACGCCAAGCGCCGGGAGCCCGGCGACGACCTGCTGACCACCCTGGTGGCCGCGCACGACGCGGGCTCGCTGACCACCGAGGAGACCGACTCGATCGTCTTCCAGCTGCTGGTCGCCGGGCAGGAGCCGGTCACCAACCAGATCACCACCGCCCTCGTGGCCCTCCTCCGCCACCCGGACCAGCTGGAGCGGCTGCGGAAGTCCCTCACCGACGAGGACGGCGACCCCGCCCTCCTCGCCCGCGCCGTCGAGGAACTGCTGCGCTACGACAGCGCCTTCGAGCTCACCACCTGGCGTTTCTTCGCGGAGGACACCGCGTTCCACGGCGAGACCGTACCCGCCGGGGACTCCGTCATCGTCTCCCTCAGCGCGGCCAACCGGGACCCGAAGCGCTTCGCGGACCCGGACGCCCTGGACCTCGACCGCCAGCCCAACCCGCACCTCGCCTTCGGCCACGGCATCCACTTCTGCCCCGGAGCGGCCCTCGCCCGCATCGAGCTGCAGACCGCGCTGCGGACGCTGCTCACCCGCCTCCCCGGCCTCCGGCTGGAGGCCGGCCCCGGCGAACTGCCCTGGGTCCACGCCGTCCTCGCCCGCGGCGTCAACCGGCTGCCGCTCAGCTACGCCCCGGAAGGCGGCCCCGAAGAGGGCCAGGACGCCGCTCCGCGCTGCCCCTTCCGCCACTGACCACCATCCGCACCACCGCCTGTACCACCACCCACGGCACCGACCGACCCACCCGAGGCCCGGGACGGCGACCCCGCCCCGGGCCGTTCTTTCACCAGGAAGCGAGACCACCCATGCCCGCCACCACACCGTCGGCGACCGAGTCCCTCACCGAGACCGCCCATGCCGTCCTGTCCCAGCTGCTGCCGCACCGGCGGACCATCGAGCCGGACCCGGAGAACGACACCACCCACGACTTCCCGCATCAGATACGCCAGATATCCCACCACCTGGAACGCCGGCAGCCCATCCTGTTCTCCCTGCCGGGCTTCCCCTGCAAGTCGCCCAACACGGCGAAGGTCATCAGCCACCTGCCCGACGAGGGCGAGCGGCTCGCCCTGCACTTCCTGCAGGACCTCTGCACCGGTATCGAGAAGATCTATTCGCCCGGCGCACGGGTCCTCATCTGCTCGGACGGCCACATCTTCGGTGACGTCATCGGCGTTCCGGACGAGCACATCGACGCCTACGGCGACGCCCTGCGCACGATGATCCAGGAGGAGGGCCTCGACCACCTGGGCACCTTCGACCTGCGCGACGTGTACGGGCCCGACCTGGACTACGACGAGAAGCGCCGTATGACGGCCGACCGTTACGCGCCCACCGTCGAGCAGCTGCGCGCCGAGGTGAAGACCGACGAGTCCACCCTGCGGATGTACCGCGGCATCACCCGCTTCCTCGTCGAGGACACCCCGGACTGGACGGGCAGCAAGGCCGCCCTCCAGCGCCAGTCCCGGCAGCGGGCCTACCACGTCATCGCGCGCAGCCGGGCCTGGGCCAGCCTGATCGCGGACTACCACCAGGACACCGTCCGGCTGTCCATCCACCCGCAGAACCGGAACGAGGCCAAGTACGGCATCAAGTTCCTCGACACCACCAACCCCTGGACCACCCCCTGGCACGCCACCCTGCTGAAGCACCCCGACGGCTTCCAGCTGGTCCACCACACCCGGGCCGCCGAACTGGGCGAGCCCGTACGGGAGAACGGCCGGGTGACGCACTACCGGACCGACCTGCCGATGTCGACGCAGGCGTAGCACCGCGCCCGCCGAGGCGGTGAACGGAGAGGGGCGGGCGTCTCGCGCGCCCCTCTCCGCAAGGCCCGTGGGCCCGACGCTACTTGCGGGCGTACAGCCGCATCGTGACCGGGCCGAAGACCAGGACGAACAGGGCCGACCAGCCCAGCGTCCAGGCGATGTGCGCCGACGGCGCGGTGCCCTCCGTCAGGCCGCGCACCGCGCTGCACAGGTGCGTCAGCGGACTGTTGTTGACGAACGCCTGGAGCCAGCCCGGCATGGTGCGCGGTTCGACGAAGACGTTGCTCAGGAAGGTGAGCGGGAAGATCACCGCCATGGACACGGCGATCACCGCCTTCTCCGTGCGGAGCAGCAGGCCGAACATCGTCCACAGCCAGGAGAAGCAGAAGCTGAAGAGGAGCAGCAGCGCCACTCCCCCGATCACCCCGCCGGCCCCGCCGTGCGGCCGGTAGCCCATCACCAGGCCGATCGCCAGCATCATCACCGAGGCCAGGACGTACCGCAGCATGTCGCCCAGCAGGTAACCCACCATGACGGAGGGGCGCCAGACGGGCAGGCTGCGGAAGCGGTCCAGGACGCCCTTGGCGATGTCGGTGTTGACGGCCATCCCGGTGTACATGGTGATCATCACGACGGACGTCACCATGATGCCGGGAAGCAGGTACTGGAGGTACGCGTCGGTCGAGCCTGCCAGCGCGCCGCCGAACAGGTACGTGTACATCAGCACGAGCATCACGGGGAACGCCGTGACGTCGAAGAGCTGCTCGGGCACGTGTTTGATGCGGAGCACCGCGCGCCAGCCGAACGCCAGCGAGGTCGTCAACGCGTTGGGGCGGGGCGGGCGTTCGCCCGCGACGAGCGCTCCGATGAGCGCGTTCGCCGTCCTCGGCTCCTCCGCGTCCGCGCCGGATCCCGCGCCCGCGCCGGATTCCGACCCCGTCCCGGGGCCCGTCACCGTGGTCATACCCCCACCTTCCCCGTCACCCGGCCGGCGCCGGAGCCGTCGTCCGTCAACGCCAGGAACACCTCGTCCAGGCTGGGCTGGCCGAGGGAGAAGGACTCCACGCCGATGCCCGCCCGGGCCAGTTCGGCCAGGGCCCTGGAGGCCTGTTCGGCCGCGGCCGCGCCACCGCCGCCCAGGCGGACCGTGAGGGCCACCGGGTCGTCCTCCCGCTGCGTCACGCCCGTGAGGCAGTCGTCCAGGACACCGGCGGCCCGCTCCCGGCATCCGGCGTCCTCCAGGCGGACGTGCACCGAGCCGGCGCCGACCGATGCCTTGAGTTCCGCCTTCGTCCCCTCGGCGATCACCCGCCCGCGGTCGATCACCGCGATCCGCGCCGCCAGCCGGTCGGCCTCGTCCAGGTACTGGGTGGTCAGCAGCACGGTGGTGCCCTGCGCCACGACCGCGCGGACCATCTCCCAGACGTGGTTGCGGCTGCGGGGGTCGAGCCCGGTGGTGGGCTCGTCGAGGAACAGCAGGTCCGGCCGGCTCACCAGGGACGCGGCGATGTCGAGCCGGCGCCGCATGCCGCCCGAATAGCCCTTGACCTGCCGGCCGCCGGCCTCGCTCAGGCCGAAGCCCTCCAGCAGCGCCGCCGCCCGCTCCCGCGCGCCGCGGGCTCCGTAGCCGAGCAGCTTCCCCAGCAGCACGAGGTTCTCCGCGCCGGTCAGGTCGTCGTCGAGGGAGGCGAACTGCCCGGTCAGCGCGACCCGGGCGCGGACCCCCTCGGCGTCCTCCACCACATCGCGCCCGAACACCCGCACCCGGCCGCCGTCCGGCCGGAGCAGCGTCGCCAGGATTCTCACGAACGTGGTCTTGCCGGCCCCGTTGGGCCCCAGCACCCCGTAGACGCCCCCGGTGGGCACGACGAGGTCGACGCCGTCCACGGCCCGTACCCCGCCCCCGAACACCTTGACCAATCCCGCTACTTCGACCGCCGCACCGCTGCTCGGCGCCATCGCGGCCACCCCCTTCCGTATGCGGAAACCGTCCGGCCCGCCCAAACTGCCCGTCGCCACCCGCCTAATCAAGTGTTCGGAACGCATCAACGAGCGGAGACGGACGGGCGGTTCACCAGGAACCGGCATGCCGGCACCCTACACCCCCACCCTGTCAATATGTTGGCTGGAAATACATAGCACGCCGACAACTCTCCTGAGTAGCCTGTCTACTTATGAGGCAGAACGCTGTACGGGGACATCTCGACGGGCTGCTGCTCGCCGTGCTGGAGACCGGCCCGCTCCACGGGTACGCGATCATCACGGCGGTCCAGCGGCGCAGCAACGGCATGCTGGAGCTCCGCACCGGCACCATCTACCCGGCGCTCAACCGCCTGGAGCGGCTGGGATTCCTGCGGAGCACCTGGGAGGCCGACGGCGAGCGGCGGAGGCGCCGTTACGAGTTGACGGACGCCGGCCGGCACACCCTGGCCGCCGAGCGGACCGCCTGGCGCGAGTTCACCACGGCCATCGGTTCGGTCCTCAACCCGGCCGCGCGCCCCGGACTGGCCTCATGATCCCCGACGGTCCGGCGGACCGGCTCGCGGCCGGCCCGGAGACACCCCGGGGCGACGTCCTCACCGCCGCCGACCCCGTCGAGGACCACCTCGCCGCCCTCGGCGCGGCGCTGCACGGCCCGCCCGCCGCCAAGGCGCGCCTGCTGGAGGAGCTCCGCGGCGGCCTGCAGGACGCCGTCGCCGCGCACGTCCACACGGGCGTGGACCGGGGCCCGGCGGCGGAGCTCGCCGTCCGCGACTGCGGCTCCGTGGACGAACTCCTCCCCTCCTGTCAGCACGAGCTGACCATCGCCCAGGTCCGGCAGACCGCCCGCGCCACCGCGGCGGCCACTCCCCTCCTCCTCGCCGCCTGGTACCTCCTCCACACCACCGCCCCCTCCGGCGCCTGGCACCTCACGCACACGGCGCACCTCCTGGCCACCCGGATCACCACCTTCACCGCCGTGGCCGCGTTCCTGGCCTTCGCCGTGATCGCCCTGACCGGCACCCTGGCCCGCTGGATACCGACCCCGTCCCGGCTCCCCCGGACGGTGGCCTGGACGAGCACGGCGGTCACCGCGTCCATGGCGCTGTGCACCCTGGTCCTCGCCTCCACCATGCCCCTCACCGACCACTGGCCCCTGACCACCCTGGCCACCCTCCTCACCGCCGCCTCCCACGCCGTCACCGCGGGCCCCGCCCGAGCCAGCCGCCTCTGCGCCCGGCTGCCGGTACCGGCGCTGCGGCCCTGACGCGGACCGGGCGTCACCATCGCGCACCAGCGGGCGTCCACCACGCTCACGCGGCAGGCCGCCCCCGCCACACCGAGGCCTCCGGCGGCCCCACCGCCTGGGCCGGGCGGCAACAGGACCTCGGCGCAACGCGGCGACACCACCTGCGCGCCGCCGTGGCCAGGGCGACGTCCACCCGCATCAGGACGGCTTCGAGACCCCGGGTCCGCACAACACCGGCTGTGGCCCCTCCTCGCCCCTCCCCCGATGTGTAACGTTCGGCGTGCGTGACATCCGCCGGCGGGCCGGTTACCGACGGCGGGGGGAGGAGGGGACAGTGCGCGGGATTGTCGTTCACCTGCCGGGGAGCAGCGATACCGGCGGCGATGGTGAGCCGTGCGGTGACGCCGTGACGTTGCGGCTCGCCCCGGGCGAAGTGGCGCGGTTCGGGCGCGGGTCCCCCGCGACCCCCGTCGAACTGCGGCTCGTCGACGCCGCGATCTCCCGGTTGGCCGGCGAGATCCGGGTGACCGACGACCACTGGCAGCTGAGCAACCACAGCACGACCCACAGCTACCTGGTGGAGAACCCCGAAGGGGCGGGTGAGTACCTGCGGGTGCCGCCACGACGCGCCGGCGCACCCATCCCCTTCGAGTTCTCCCGCGTCGTGCTGCCCACCCGCGGCAGCGCGACCGTGTCCTTCCAGGTCTACGCGCCCGACCACGTCTACCTCGACCCCGGCGGCACGGGCGGCCCCTGGGGGAGCCGTACGGTCACCGCGTACTCGCTGGACGAGACGGCCACCTACTTCCTGGTCCTGGTCGCCCTGTGCGAACCGCGGCTGCGCGACGTGTCACCGGTCGCCGTCCCGACGACGCCGCAGATCGTCGAACGGCTCGCCGGCCACCCGGCCTGTCCCCGGCTGACGGCCCGGGCCGTCAGCTCGCACATCGACTACCTGGCCGAGGAGAAGATCCGGATCAGCACCCCCGCCGGGGCCGACGCGCGGCGCGACGCCCGCCGCAACGGCAAGCGCGAGGCGCTCGTCGGACTCGCCCTGAGGTTCGGGCTCGTACGGGAGGAACACCTGGCGCTGCTGCCGCCCCGGGCGGGGAACGATCCCCGGAACGCGGGGCCGGGGCGGCCCGGAGGAGGGAACGGTGCAGGGGTCGTCCGGCATACCGGGGAGTGACGGGACCGGGCCGCTGCCGCCGGGCCACCGCATCGGCAGCTGGGAGGTCACCGGCCCGATCGCCGAGGGCGGCTGGGGAACGGTCTACGCGGGACGCCCGGCCGCTCCGGGAACGGGCGGCCCAGGAGTCCCCAGTACGGTCGCACTCAAGATCCTGCCGACCGACGGGCTCGCGCCCGGCCAGGCCCGCAAGGTCGCCGAAGTCGCCCGTCGCGAGGTGGAATTCGGCCGCCGGGCCCGGCACCCGCGGCTGATCCGCCTGCTCGACTCCGTCGAGGTCAGCGATCCGGCGCAGCCGTTCCTCGACGGCGCGATCGTCCTCGTCATGGAACGGGCCGCGTGCAACCTGCGGGAACGGCTCGGCACCGCGGTGACGGGGCCCGAGGGCGCCCGGCTGGTCGGCGGCATCTGCGAGGGCCTGGCCCACCTGCACCGCAGCGGCTGGGTGCACGGCGACCTCAAGCCGGACAACGTCCTGCTCATGGCGGACGGTTCCGTCAAGCTCTCCGACTTCGGGCTCGTCACCGAACTGACCGGCACCCACGGCACGCACGGCTACGCCCCTCCCATGGGCACCTTCGATTACCTCCCGCCCGAGCGGTGGAACGCGTCGCTCAGCGAACAGGGCGTGCGGGTCCGGCCGAGCGCCGACATCTGGGCGCTGGGCATCGTGATCCACCAGGTGTTCGCCTCCGGAGCCTCTCCGTTCCCCGGAGCCACACCTGTCTCACGCGCCGCCGCAGCACAGGAGTACGCGGACGGGCGGGCGCCCCTGCGCCTGGACCCGGCCGTACCGCCGTTCTGGCGCGAGCTGGTCACCGACTGCCTGGCCCCGGCCTACGCCGCACGGGCCGAGCACACCGCCGAGAGTCTGCTGGCCCGCATCGCCTCCCACATGGCCACGGCGGACACACCCGGCACACCGGCCGCTGGGAAACCCCGTCGCCCCCGCCGCACCCCTGCCCTCCGTACCGCTCTCACCGCCGCCGTCGTGTGCGGCGCGCTCGCGGCGGGCTGGTGGCACACCGCCCGTGACCCCGCTCCCCCACTGCCGGGCCCGGACGGGCCGGCCGCGGCCGGCCCGTCGTCCGGTGCCGCCGGCCGCGTACGGGTGTTCAACGCCGAGCGGGCCTGCCGGGACCGCACCGGCGGGCCGGACCCCAACTGCAGCCTCGGCCTGGCCATCGACCCTCTCCACCCCTACACGCCGGACAACGTGGTGCCGACACGGGTGTGGCACGGTGACGTCCTCGCCGTCGACTGCCGGCTCCCGCAGGGGCTGCCCATCGTCGACGAGACGGGCCTGCGCTCGGCCCAGTGGTTCCGCGTCCGGCTCCCGGCCGGCTCGTCCGGGCCGGGCACCGCGTGGCTGCCCGCCGTCCGTACCAAGGACCGGCCCTCCGTCCCCGTGTGTCCGCGCCCCACTCCCCCACCGTGAGGCACACGGGGCTCGGCCGTCACTCCGGATCGTTCCGGATACCGCCCCCGTAGCCCCGCTACTACCTTCCGGGCCGTCGGTCACCTCACCCACACGGAACGGAAGACAGCATGCGCCGGATACGCACGCTCCTGATCGGCGGGGCCCTTGCCGTCACCTCCTTCCTCCCGGCCCCCGGTGCCCTGGCCGCCGGGAACGCCGCGGGCCACGGGCAGCCGCCCTCGGCGCGCAGCCCCGCCACCGTCCCGGGCCCGCTGGGGCACCCCGCGCCCGCCGAGGCCTTCTGCGACATCCCGGCCGAACGCGACATAGCGGTGACCCGCAAGGTCTACGAGGTGGGGCAGCGCCGCAACGTCTCCGACAAGGTGATGCTCGCCGGCTTCGAGACCGGCTGGGTCGAGTCCCGTATGAACAACCTGAACTGCGGCGACCGCGACTCGCTCGGCGTCTTCCAGCAGCGGCCGTCGCAGGGCTGGGGAACGCCCGAGCAGGTCCTCGACGTCGACTACGCGGCCAACAAGTTCTTCGAGGTCGCCCAGCAGATGGAACCTCGCATGGAGGGCAGCAGCGCCGGGCAGCTCGCCCAGGCCGTGCAGCGGTCCGCCTACCCGGCCCGCTACGACCAGGCCGAGGGCGTCGCCCGGGGGATGCGGGACGAGGCGTTCCAGCCGTACGGCTCGATCGGCGCGAAGTACCACAGCCTCGGCGGTCCCGGCGGCCCGCTCGGCGAACCGCTGCGTGCCGAGGAGAGCGCCCGGCTGGGCGGCCGCTTCCAGCTGTTCCGCAACGGGATCGTCATCTGGCACCCGGACGCGGCCTTCGCGGTCTACGGCGACATCCTCGCCAAGTACTGGGCGACGGACTCCGAGCAGCGCTGGGGCTTCCCCACGATGGACGAGGCCGACGCGGGGCGGGCGCCCGACGGGACGCGCGGCCGCTACCAGTTCTTCGAACGCGGACTGTTCCTCTGGTCGCCGCCGACCGGCGCCCACACCGTCCACGGCGAGATCCTCAAGGCCTTCCAGAACGCCGGCCACGAAGCCGCGGTGGGTTATCCCCTGACGGACGAGACGGACGAGGCGGGCGGCAAGGCCCAGAAGTTCCAGAAGGCGACCATCCACTGGAACCCCTCCAGGGGCACCTGGATCACCGACAACTAGCTCCTCCCTCCTCACACACACTCACCGACCAGGGAGTCGCGTTGAACGAGCAGCAGCACCCCACCCGCCGGGGCATCCTCAAGGCCGTCGGCGGAGCCTCCGCGGCGCTGGCCCTGGGCGCCGGAGGCGTTCTCTCGTCGGCCTCGTCGGCCCACGCGGCCGGCGACGGCTTCGGCCTGAGCATCGTGGACCGCAACGAGTCCGACCCGCGCATGTGGTACTACCGGTTCGCGACCAAGGAGATCGCCTGGGCGCCCGCCGTCAACGTCCTGCTCCCGGACGGCTACCACACCAGCGGCCGCACCTACCCCGTCCTCTACCTGCTCCACGGCGGCCTGGAGGACTTCATCTCCTTCGACGTCAAGGGCATCCGTCCCTGGACCGCAGGCAAGCCGCTCATCGTGGTGATGCCCGACGGCGGGCCCGCGGGCTGGTACTCCAACCCGGTCAGCACCAACGTGGGTCCCCGCAACTGGGAGACCTTCCACATCAACCAGCTGATCCCGTGGATCGACGCCAACTTCCGGACGTACGCCGAGTACGACGGCCGCGCGGTCTCCGGGTTCTCGATGGGCGGCTTCGGCGCCCTGAAGTACGCCGCCAAGTACTGGGGCCACTTCGCCTCGGTGAGCTCCCACTCCGGCCCGGCCAGCCTGCGCGGCAACGCCGCCGGGATCGCCGGCGGCGTCGTCCACTGGGCCAACCTGTCGTCCGCGGCCAAGGAGCTGGGCGGTGGCACGGTCTACGGCGCGCCGTTCTGGGACCAGGCCAGGGTCACCGCCGACAACCCGGTCGAGCGCGTCGAGAGCTACCGCAACAAGCGGATCTTCCTGGTCTCCGGCACCAGCCCCGAGCCGACCTTCTGGGACCGGTTCAACGAGACCGCCGTGCTGGAGACGCAGCGCGAGTTCCGCGGATTCCTCGGCAGAGCCGGCATCCCGCACGAGTGGCACGAGGTGCCCGGCGGCCACTTCGTCCGCGAGGACCTGTTCAAGGACGACCTCAACGGCATCATCGACCGGCTGCGCAAGGCGTAGGCCCCGGCAGACACGGCAGGACATCACAGCTCCCGGGCGCGGCGGCATCCCCCGGCCCCGCGCCCGGGAGGGTCCCCACGGAGGAGGAACGCCACGTGTTGCACCGCCTTTCCCGACGCGCCCTGAGCGTCGTCGTCGCGGCGGCGGCCGCCGTAGTGCCGGCGCTCGCGCTGCCGTCCCCGGCGTCCGCCCGGGCCCAGGTCGCGGGCTTCGCCGCCGCGTGCCCCACCGCGGGCTTCGTGTCCGACCACTACGGCGGCGCCCGGGACCACGACGGCGTCGACATCGCCAACAACCACGGCACGCCGATCTTCGCCGTCGGTGACGGCGAGGTCATCGCGTCCGGCCCCGCCCAGGGCTACGGGCAGTGGATCCGGATCCTGCACCCCGACGGGACCGTGACCGAGTACGGGCACATGTACCAGCGGGACGTCGCCGTCGGCGAGCGCGTGACGGCCGGCCAGCGCATCGCGCTGATGGGGGCCGAGGGCGAGGCCAGCGGCCCGCACCTGCATCTGCGGGTGCGGCGTGACACGTCCATGAACCGCGGCATCGACCCCGAGCCCTACCTCGCCGAACGCGGGGTGACCCTGCCGTGCACCCCGGGGGCCCGCCCCGGGCCGGCGCCACTGGTGTATCCGGCGGAGTCGGGACGGGTGGTCTCGGCCCGGTCGGCGGACGGACGCCTGGAGGTGTTCGCGGCCGCGGCCGACGGGGTGCACCACGCCTGGCAGCTCCAGGCCAACGGCGCCTGGTCGCCCTGGGAGCAGCTGGGCGGCCCGGGCGGCGCGGAGCTCGCGATCGCGCCGAACGCCGACGGCCGGCTGGAGGTGTTCGCGGTCAACGGAAAGACGTTCCAGCACCGCTACCAGATGTCGCCGTCCGGCGGCTGGTCCGGCTGGGAGGGCTTCGGCACGGGCGGGCGCGACACCGCTGCCGGGGTCAACGGCGACGGCCGCATCGAGGTGTTCGCCTCCGGCCCGGAGGGGGTGTTCCACCGGTACCAGAACGCGCCGAACGGCGGCTGGTCGCAGTGGGAGCCGACGGGCGGCGGCCCGGCCGCCGGCCGGCTGGGGATGGAGAAGTCGCCCGACGGCCGGCTGGAGGTCTTCGCGCTCAACGACAAGGTCTTCCAGCACCAGTACCAGACCGCGGTCAACGGCGGGTGGTCGGCGTGGGGCGAGTTCGGTGGTGGCGGTCGCGACCTGACCGTCGACCACAACGCCGACGGCCGCCTGGAGGTGTTCGCCTCCGGCCCGGAGGGCGTCTTCCACCGGTACCAGACGGACCCGGGCAGCTGGTCCGGGTGGGAGCCCACGCGCGGACCCGCCAACGCACAGCTCACCAGCGACCGCACGGCCGACGGGCGCGTCGAGGTGTTCGCCGCCACCAATGACGTTTCCCTGCACATGTGGCAGACGGGCGTCAACGCCCCGTACGGCGACTGGACCGCTTTCGGCGCCGGCGGGAGCGAGATCACCGCCGCCACCAATGCCGACGGCCGTCTCGAAGTGTTCAGCACCAGCGGCGCCGGGGTCCGCCACAAGTGGCAGACCGGCTTCAGCACCTGGTCCGAATGGTCCTGGGTGAACGCCACGTCCGGCCCGGTCATCACCTGACACCGCGGAGAGCGGAGGAGCGGAGGGCCCATGCGCCCGATCACCAGACGGCAGCTGTTCCGGGGCTCCGCCGCGGCGGGCGCCCTCACCCTCCTGGGTTCCGGCGCCGCCCCCGCCGCGGCCGTCCCGGCCGCGCCCGCACCGCCGCACCCGTGGATCGGCGCGGGGCCCTTCACCCACGTCTACGATCCGTCCACCCCCGGGCGCAGGCGCTATCTCAACGACCACACCCTGATCAAGGCGGCGGGCCGGTGGCACCTGTTCAGCATCGTCGGGGCGAGCGCGGCTGACGGCCAGTCACCGGACAGCGGCGCGGAGGTGTCCTTCGTCCACGCCTCCGCACCGGACCTGTCCGGGCCGTGGACCACACACGCCGACGCGCTGACCGTCGACCCGTCGTACTTCGGCGAGGAGCACCTGTGGGCGCCGTACGTCGTCGAGGCGGACGGCACGTACTGGATGTTCTACGCCGCCGGCGGGCGGGGCGGTGCCGCGATCAACCTGGCCACCTCCACCGACCTGTTCGCCTGGAGGCGCCTGCCCACGGGCCCGCTGTTCCGGGGCCTGGTGGCGCGGGATCCCATGGTGCTGCGCATCGGCGACGAGTGGGTGATGTACTACACCGAAGTCTCCGGGGGCTCCGGGCTCCCCGGTCAGGAGGGCCGGCACGTCGTGGCCTGCCGGCGGTCCCGCGACCTCGTGCGCTGGGGCCCGCCGGCCGTCGCCTTCACCGACGCGACCACGACGGCGACGCTGTCCGTCACCGAGTCGCCCTTCGTCGTCGAACGCGACGGCTGGTACCACCTGTTCGTCGGGCCCCGCAACGGCTACGACGGCACGGACGTGTTCGCCTCCCGGGACCCGTTCCGCTTCGGCATCGACGGTTACGCCGGTCACGTACCCGGCCACGCGGTGGAGGTGATCACCGACGGGCAGCAGTGGTACGCCAGCGCCGCGGGCTGGTTCCAGCAGGGGCTGTACGTGGCCCCCCTGCTCCGGCAGGACACGCCACCGCCCTGGCAGAGCCCGGACAATCCCGTGGCCGGTCTGGACGTCGAGGGCCGGCTGACGGTGTTCGCCCTGGCGGCGGGCGACCGCTCGCCGATGCGGCGGGTCCTGCTCGACGCGGAGTCGGGTGAATCGGGTACGTGGTCGGCGTGGGAGTCGTTCGGCGGACCCGCCGGGGCGGTCCCGCGCTCGGCCGCAACGCCGACGGCACGCTGGTGGTGTTCTCCCTCGACCCGGGCGGTGCCGGCCTGCACCACCGGGTGCAGCGGCCCGACGGCGGCTGGTACGAGTGGGACGGGTTCGGCGGTCCCGCGGGTGCCGCGCCGGCCGTCGCGCGCAACGCCGACGGACGGCTGGAGGTGTTCGCGCCGAGCCCGGGCGGCACCGGCATCGCCCGCCGGCGGCAGTCGAGGCCCGGTTCGTCGACGTGGGAGTCGTGGGACGCCGGCTTCGGCGGGCCTGTGGGCGCCCCGCCCGTCGTGGCCGCCAACGCCGACGGACGGCTGGAGGTCTTCGTCCTCGCGCCCGGCGGCGCGGAGATCCTCCACCGGTGGCAGGAGACGCCGGGCGGGGCGTGGTCACCGTGGCAGCGCTTCGGCACGGCGGCCGGCTGCGCGCCGCGGGTGGCACGGGACGGCAGCGGCCGGCTCACGGTCACGGCCATGGCCCCGTCCGGGGTGGCGGCGTTCCAGCGGCGTCAGACCGTGCCGAGCGGCGGCTGGGACGACTGGCAGCCGCTGTTCGGCTGGACGGCCACGGCCCCGGTGCTCGCCCCCGGCGCCGACGGCCGGCTGGAGGCGTTCGCCCTGTCCCCCGGTGGCGCCCGGCTGGCCCACCGCTGGCAGACGGCCCCAGGCGGCAGTTGGGCCTCCGGTGACGACTTCGGCGAGCCCGGCGTCCGGCTCGCCGCCCCGCCGACGGCGGCGGCCGACGCCACGGGACGCATCCATGTCCTGGCCGTCACCACGGAGGGCAGCATCCGCACCCGTGTCCAGGACCGCCCCGGCGGCGGCTGGCGCCCGTGGACCGGCTTCGGCGACCGCGCGGTCGCCCCGGTCCGGTCGGGCAGCCCTGCCTGGTAGGTCACGCGCTGCCCGGGGGCCGGTGCACGGGCCGGGCGTCGCCGCGCCCCCTGCGCCGGCCCGGGCAGTCGCGCGCTGCCCTACAGCCGCCCTGGGCACGGGCGACCGGCGGGCAGGGTGACGCATTGTCTGCCTGCTCAGGGCACCCTCACGGCAGGCAGTGGAGCACGATGGCCGGCCGCACCGGCTGCCCGGGTACGAAGTCGACCCGGAACCGCCGGGCCACATACTCGGTGTACATGGCCCCCATAGGGGTGCCGGTACTTTCCGAGGTGGAGATCAGCGCACTCAGCGCGTCGGCCGCCGACCCGTCGGGCACCCGGAGGAGCGACGGCAGCGCCCTTCCCCGCTCGACGACCGACGCCGGCGCGTGTCCAGGGCCGCTCCCCGGCCCCGCGCCGCGAGCCGGGCGCGCGCGGACTACCGGCTTCTCCTGGTGGGCGGTGGCCTCGGGCCGGTGGCCGATGACGACGATCCTGCCCAGTGAGGGGGCGTTCCTCCGCGAGTTCGAGTGCGACGTCCAGCTGGTCGACATCCGCCACGAGCAGGCGCGGCCCGGTCTGCTCGACGACGGGGGCCAGAGCGCCTGCCGGTGCTCGCGCCCCGTCGCGCGGCCAAGGACGGGGTCTCCCGGGCACGGCGGACGAGTACCGCTTCGCGAGCTTGGTCTTCACCCGCCGGGGGTGGGGCACGGACTGTGAACTGACGCGACGCACCGGCATGGTGAGCTCCTATCAAGAGGGCGCACCCGCCCAGGCGGTCAGCGCCTGGACCCGCTCGTGGCCGCGCGCGCCGCCGTCGGTGGTGCGGGTGGCCCACGCGACGTGGCCGTCGGGACGTACGAGAACCTCGGTCACCCCGTCGAGGTCCGCGTGCTCGTCGTACGTGTCGACGGTGACGGCTGTGACCCGCGAACCCCAGCCTGCGCCGACGGCCTCCCGAAGGGCCGGGTTCCCGGCCGGAGCCAGCAGAACGAAGCGGCCCCGGTCGAGCAGTTCGTAGACCCGCGTCGCCTGCGAACCGACGGCGGTCAGCCCGACATCGGGCATCCGCCGGCCCACCAACGGGTCGGCGCCCGGGGCCGCCGGCGGATAGCGGGTGCCGAGTCCGGAGATCTGCTCGGCGAGCAGGCGGTTGACCTCCGCCATGCCCAGCAGACGGTCCAGGAGCCTGCGCAGGGCCGCGGCCGGGCGCTGGTACCGCGTGGTCAGCGTCAGCTCCGCCAGCAGGGTCTGGACCTCGGTGTTCTCGGTCACCGACCGGCCGACCGGCCGGCGCTCCCCGTCGTAACTGTCCAGCAGCCCGGGCGGAGCCCAGCCGTTGACCACGGCGGCCAGCTTCCACCCCAGGTTCATGGCGTCCTGGAGACCGGTGTTGAGCCCCTGACCCGCCGCGGGGAAGTGGATGTGGGCGGCGTCACCCGCCAGCAGGACGCGTCCCGAACGGTAGCTTTCCGCGAGCCGGGTGGCGTTGCCGAAGCGCGACAGCCAGCGGGGCTCGGCGACCCCGCAGTCGGAGCCGGTGATCCGGGTGAGCGACGTACGGAACTCCTCCAGGGTCACGGGTTCCCGGGCCGGCACCCGCATCCGCTCCGGATCCAGGTAGACGAACCGGGTCAGCCCTCCCTCCAGCGGCGCGATGATCACGCCACGGGCCCGTGCCACATCGAGGGCGCCGTGCTGTGGGTCGACGACCATGAAGTCCCCGAGCACCCCGGTCAGGGTCTCGTCGGTGCCGGGGAAGCCGATCCCCGCGGCCTGCCGCACGACGCTGCGCCCGCCGTCGCACCCGACCGCGTACAGGCCGCGCACGGTCTCGGTGCCGCCGCCGGGGACGCGTGCCTCCACCTCGACCCCGTCGCCGTCCTGGCTCACTCCGAGGGTCTCGTATCCCCGGCTGATCTCCACCCCCAGCTCGTGCGCCCGTTCCGCGAGGATCGCCTCGGTGCGCGCCTGGGCCAGGAAGAGGGTGTAGCCGTGCCGGGAGTCGAGGGTGCCGAAGTCCAGCCGGGTGTCCAGCCCCGCGAAGTGCCAGCCCGGCACGGTGCGGCCGAGCGGGAGGAACCGGTCGAGCAGCCCCCGCTGGTCCATGAGTTCCACGCTGCGCGGGTGCAGGCTCAGCGCCCGCGAATCGCGCCGGGGTTCGGTGCGGCGTTCCAGGATCCGGGTCCGTACGCCCGCCAGTGCCAGCTCGCAGGCGAGCATCAGCCCGGTCGGGCCCGCCCCCACGACCATCACATCGGTGTTCATCGGAGATGCCCTCCTTATTTAGTGAACAGCGTTCACGTGAACGCTGTTCACTATAGTGAGGTCCATGAGCTCCCCGTCAAGCCCGACCAGAGGCCGGCCCGCACGACTCGACCGGGCCCGCACCGTCCGGACCGCCCTCGTCCTGCTGAACGAGTCCGGTCTCGACGCGCTGACCATGCGCCGGCTCGCCGATGCGATGGACGTCCGGGCCGGTGCGCTGTACCGCTACTTCGCGACCAAACAGGACCTGCTCACCGCGATGGCCGAGCGCATGGCCGACAAGGTCGCCGACGCTGCCGGGCCGACGGGGGACGGCGACTGGAGCGAAAGAGCGGCACGCCTCGCCCGCGCGCTGCGTACGGCCCTGCTCGCCCATCGCGACGGCGCACGCGTCTTCGCCGGTACGCACTCGACCGGCCCGAACACCCTGAACTTCGCCGACAGCCTCGTCGGCGTGCTGCGCGAGGCGGGCTTCGGCGACGACGAAGCGGCGCGGGCGCTCTACGCGGTGACCAGCTTCACCGTCGGCCACACCCTGGAGGAACAGGCCGCCCTCCGGCCGGGAGACGGGGAGCCCGCCGACGCGGGTGTCCTGCGCGAGGCGGTGACGGCAGGGACGTATCCGCACCTCGCCGCCACCCTGCCGGTGCTCACCAGCACGGACTTCACGGCACACTTCGAGTTCGGACTGCGGCTGCTCCTGGACGGACTGCGTGCCGTCCGGCGGTGAGCCCGGTGGCGGTGCCCCCACCGTGGCCTCGGTCCGGTGGGGGACCGGGTACTCGCCGAGCGGCATGCGCGGCCACTGGACCTTCCCTCGCCGTCCATAGGCGTGGCCCTGCGCATGCCGCGGGACGGCGGGCCGGGCACCCGGGTGCCCCGCGTGCCGGCCTACGCGCGAGCCGTCCGGGTACGCGCTGCACCGCTGCTACGCGTCGGCCGAGTCCAGCGGGATCGCCGGGTTGCTCGGCCGGTTGGCGCGCGCCCGTCTCGTCACCGGTCGCGGAAGGAGTGTCCCCGCACGCGGGGGTGGTGCGGTGACCGTCCGGTCCGCGTCCTCGACCGGCGGCCACACGAAGCGCGGGCCCGAGGTCCGCCACCGCGCGCGGTACGGCCCGCCGGGGCACCGGGCGTTCGGGGAATCAGCACTGAATCGCCGCCCAGCGAGCACACGTCACACCATGACGACGCATACGAACACCACGGAGGCCGCCCGGACCACGGGCCGGCCTCGGATTCTGATCGTCGGCGGGGGGTTCGCCGGTGTGGAGTGCGCCCGGCGGCTGGAGCGCCGGCTCAAGCCTCAGGAAGCGCTGATCACTCTGGTCACGCCCTTCGACTACCAGCTCTATCTGCCCCTGCTCCCCCAAGTGGCCTCCGGGGTCCTCACCCCGCAGTCGGTGGCGGTCTCGCTCCGCCGTGGGCTGCGCCGGACGCGGGTGCTGCCGGGCGGGGCCATCGGGGTGGACGCGGCGGCCAAGGTGTGTGTCGTACGGAAGATCACCGACGAGGTCGTGAACGAGCCGTACGACGTCATCGTGCTGGCGCCGGGCAGCATCACCCGCACGTTCGACATCCCCGGCCTGACCGACCACGCCCGTGGCATGAAGACGCTGGCCGAGGCGGCGTACCTGCGGGACCACGTCATCGCCCAGCTCGACCTGGCCGACGCCGCCACCGACGCCGCCGAGCGCGAGGCGCGGCTGCGCTTCGTCGTCGTGGGCGGCGGGTACGCCGGGACGGAGACGGCGGCGTGCCTGCAGCGGATCACCACGGCGGCCTGCGAGCGCTATCCGCGGCTGGATCCGCGGGACGTCCACTGGCACATCCTGGACGTGGCGCCGAAGTTGATGCCGGAGCTCGGCGACCGGCTGGGCGCCGAGGCGGCGCGTACGCTGCGGCGGCGCGGCATCGAGGTGTCGCTGGGCGTCTCGGTGGCGAAGGCCGGGGCGGACCGGGTGACGCTGACGGACGGCCGGGAGCTGCCGTGCCGGACCCTGATCTGGACGGCGGGGGTGGCCGCCAGTCCGCTGGTGGGCACGCTGGGCGCCGAGACCGTCAAGGGCCGGCTGGCCGTCACCGACCGGATGACGCTGCCGGGCTTCGACGGCGTCTTCGCCCTCGGCGACGCCGCGGCCGTGCCGGACCGCGCCAAGGGCGACGGCGCGGTCTGCCCGCCCACGGCCCAGCACGCCCAGCGCCAGGGGAAGGTGGTGGCCGACAACGTGGTGGCGTCGCTGCGCGGCGAGCAGCTGCGCCCGTACGTCCACAAGGACCTGGGCCTGGTGGTGGACCTGGGTGGGAAGGACGCCGTCTCCAAGCCGCTGGGCGTGCAGTTGACGGGCCTGCCGGCACAGGCGGTGGCGCGCGGGTACCACCTGCTCGCCCTGCGTACCAACGTCGCCAAGGTGCGGACGGCCACCAACTGGCTGCTGAACGCGGCGGCCGGCGACGACTACGTCCGCACGGGCTTCCAGAGCCGGCGGCCCGCCACCCTGCGGGACTTCGAGTACACGGACGCCTATCTGACGCCCGAAGAGATCCGGGCCCGTACGTCGTCGTCCGCCGTCACGGGGTGAGGGGCGGCGGGCGGGGCGGATCGCCGCGGCCGGGGCCGTCCCATCCGGCCGCCCGGCCGCCCGGACCACCTCCCGGCCGGGGTCGCCGACCGGCCGGGGTCACCGACCGGCCGGGCAGACGTCCGACGGGCACCCGGCGAGTGTCCGCCGGGCGTCCGGCGGTCAGGCCGTGCCGGGCCGTACCCGGCTGACGCCGCCGCCCGCGTCCAGGCGGGGGATGCGCCGCTGGGCGGCGGCCGCGGCGGCGAGGTAGCGGAGGTCGGGCCGCAGGGCGTACTCCCGCAGGCAGGCCTCCGTCAGCTTGATGACGTGCTCGTCGCCGTGTTCGGCGGCCCTGGCGGCCAGTTCGCCGGTCGGCGGCAGCTCCGGCACCTCCTCGCGCCACGCCGCCGTGCCCTCGCCGCGCCGGTCGGTGGTCAGTGCCAGCAGGAAGGCGGACTGCACCTGCCAGAGCCGGGCCGCCGTCGGCCCGTGCAGTGCGTGCGGGAGGTGCGGCAGCACGAGGCGGACGGCGGCCGGGGCGGTGACGCCGTGCACGAGCGGTACCGGGAACACCTCGGGGTGACCGAGGTAGACGTCGGCGAACTGGCAGGTCATCTCGCCGAGCAGGTGCGCCGCCTCCTCGGGGGCCAGCCACTCCAGCGCGTCCCCGTACGCAGGGAGCCTCCCGAGGGCCGCGAACCGGCCGCCGACGATCGCCGCGTCGAACGGGCGGTCCTCGGCCGTGCGCGGCAGGGCGGCGACGGCGGCGGGGACGGTGTAGGTCCCGGCGAGGCGCGGGGTGCCGGGGAGTTCGGTGTAGCGGGCGGCCCAGTAGGCGAGCCCGCGGGCGAGTTCGCGGTGCTGGTACGGCGTCGGGCGGTCGCCCGCGGCGGACAGGCCGCGCACGGCGTGCGCGGTGCGGATCAGTCCGTGGGTGAGGCCGGCGAACAGCCCGGGCAGCAGCCGGGGCCACCACCGGGCGAGGACGTCCCGCCAGTGCGCCTCGGCGAGTTCGCGGACGAAGAGGCCCTCCCAGTCGCCGGCCCGGCGGAAGTCGCCGAGCGCGGGGCGCCAGGAGCTCTCGTCCGCCGACAGGGGGAAGCGCTCGGACGGCGGTTCATGATGCTCCATCACCCGCCGGTAGCGGACGACCCAGCGGGACACCTCGTCCTCGTGGCCCAGCAGGGCGAGCGCCTCCGCCCCCATCGGACCGTGATTGGCGAGGTCCACGCCCTTGCCTCGTTCGTAACCGAGGTCGTCGAGCCGCTCCAGGGCGTCGTTGACGGCGTCGTAATAGGTGACCGGTGACACGTGGGACACCAACCCTTCGGAGTTCCGAATAGTTTGTGAATCCGAACCGTTTACACTCCGCAGTATGCCGCACGCGGAAACCCCCACACCCCCGGCCCCCTCGCCCCGCCACCCCGACGACACCCTCGTCGTCGGCCTCATCCCGCTCCTGGAGCCGCACTTCCGCGCCGGCGCGGTCCGCGACCTCATGCCGGCGGCGCTGCGCGACGCCATGGAGACCCACGGACTGACGGCTCGCCACGGCGCCGTCCTGCCGCAGCTGCTGGCCGCCGGGCCGCTGAGCGTCGGCGAGATCGCACGGCGGCTGCACATCTCGCTGCCCACGGCGAGCGAACTCGTCGGCGGGCTGCACCGGGCGGGCGTCGTGGACCGCACCGAGGACCCGGCCAACCGCCGCCGCGTCCTGGTCTCCCTCGCCGAGGCGTACCGGGCCCCACTGGAGACGTTCATGGTCCGGCGCGGCGGGCCGCTGCTGCGCGCGCTGGCCACGCTCGGTCCGGCGGAGCGCGCCGGGTTCGTGGCCGGGCTCACCGCCTGGGTGCACGAGGTGCAGAGCGGCTGAGGCGGCGCGGGGACCATGGCCGTACCGGAACGACCGTCGCACCGGGCCGAAACACCGGCCCGGGCACCGAAATCCGGACATCCGCGCGACCCGCCCCTTTCCGGACCGCTCCGGGCCGCTCCCCCCGTCGGTCACGCAGCGCACCAGGCGTCACGTCATGTGTCGTTCGCCTGACGGACCGAAGTCGTTCACCGACCCCCGTCGATCAGCCTGTCATTACTGTCCGCAATCCGAACACAACTGACCGGAAATAGCCGCAGTTTTTGACTGAACGCGTCGACGTAGCCAAATCTCTGTCAAATGTTGTCAATGACGTCCGAGAGCGGCGGCGGCCTCTTACGCGGCAGGGACTTCCGGCTGCTGCTGTCCGGCGCCGCGGCGGGGCAGTTGGGCGCGCAGGTGACCCTGGTGGCCCTGCCGCTGGTCGCCGTGGTGGAGCTCGACGCCTCGCCGCTGCAGACCGGGATCCTGACCGCCGCCGAGACCGCCGCGTTCCTGCTGGTGGGACTGCCGGCGGGAGCCTGGGTGGACCGGATGCGCCGGCTCCCGGTGCTGATCCGCGCGGACCTCGTCCGCGCCCTCGCCATGGCGGCACTGCCCCTGGCCGCCTGGGCCGGCGTCCTGACGATGACCCAGCTCTACGTGGTCGCCCTGATCACCGGCGTCGCCACGGTCTTCTTCGACATCGCGCACCAGAGCTATCTGCCGTCCCTCCTCCCCCGCGAGAAGCTGGTCGCGGGCAACGGCGCCCTGGAGACGGTCCGTTCCTCCGCCCAGATGGCGGGGCCAGGAGTGGGCGGCGTCCTGGTGCAGCTCGCCGGCGCGCCCTTCGCCCTGCTGGCGAACGCGGTCGGCTACCTCCTCTCCGCCCTCTGCCTGCGCGGTATCCGCGCCCCCGAGCCCCCGCCCGCCCCCTCCAACGGCGAGCCGCTGCGCGCCCAGGTGCTGGAAGGGCTCGCCTTCGTCTTCCGCAACCCCGCCCTGCGCATGATCGCCTGCTCGACGGCGGTCGCGAACTTCTTCGCCGCCATGCTGACGGCCGTGCAGACGGTGTTCCTGGTCCGGGTGCTGGACCTGCCGGCGAGCGCCGTCGGGCTGATGCTGTCGGCGGCGGCCGTCGGCGGACTCGGCGGGGCGCTGTGCGCGGACGTCCTCGGCCGGGCCGTGGGCAGAGCCCGCGTCATCTGGCTCGCCCCGCTCGTCACCGGGCCGTTCGCCCTGCTCTGGCCGCTGGCCGGGCGCGGCGCCGCGGCGGCCTGGTTCGCCGTCGGCGAGGCCGTGGTCTTCTTCGGCGCCGTGGTCTACAACGTCGCCCAGGTCAGCTTCCGCCAACTCCTCTGCCCCGACGCGCTGCTGGGCCGGATGAACGCCACCCTGCGCTTCCTCGTCTGGGGCACGATGCCCTTCGGCGCCCTGCTCGGCGGGGCCGTCGCCGGCGCGTACGGCGCCCGTACCGCCGTCTGGCTGTGCGCCGCGGGCTTCCTGCTGGTGCCGCTGCCCCTCCTGCTCTCGCCCCTCCGGCGGCTGCGCGACCTGCCGGCCGTCCCCGTCGCGGGCTGAGCCCCCTCCTTCCCTGACCCCCTGGCCCTTCGAACCGCCGCGCCGCTCCCGGCGCGCGGGAGGTCACCGTGCAGTCCCCCAGCATCACGTCCTCCTACCTCGACCGCTACCGCCGGCTCACCGGCTCCGAGGGCGCCGGCGCCCCGCTGCCCGTCACCGGGGCGCAGCGGAGGTTCCTCCTCGCCCGCCGGCTGGACCCGGCCGGGCGGCCCGCGCTCGTCCCCCTGTTCTTCGCCTTCCCCTCCGGGGCGGTCGACGCCGCGCGGCTGCGCGTCGCCGCCGGCCATCTGGCCGCGCTGCACCCGGCGCTGCGGGTGCGCCCGGAGGTGAGCCGGGGCGTGCCCGTGCAGCGGATCGGCGAGCCCGGGGGGTGGGTCCGCGAGGTCCCGGTGCCGCCCGGGGCGACGGCGGCGGAGGTGCTGCCGCGAGCCCTGGCCGACTGGCCTTCCGAGGGGCCGCCGCTGCGGTTCTTCCTCACCCGCGGAAGCGCCGAGGACGTCCTGGCCCTCGTCCTCGACCACGCCGTCTGCGACGAGCAGTCGCTCGGCGGCATCACCGACGGCCTCACCCGCGCCTACGCCGAGGGGCTCGGCCCCGACGACGTCCCGGAGACACAGGCGGCGGACAAGGTGGCCGCCTACCGCGAGGCCGTGGAGCTCCAACTCGCGGCGGAGGAACGGGCATCCGCGCCCGCCGCCCGCGCCTACTGGGCCCGCCGGCTGGCCGGCCTGCGCCCGCCGCCCCCGCTCCCGGAGCGCCCGGAAGCGGCCGGCACCGGGAGCACCCGGCTGCGGCTTCCGCTCCCGGCCGGCGACGGCCGGGCGGCGGCCTTCCCCGTCGCGCTCGACGCCTGCGCCCGCGCCGCCCGCACGCTGTACGGCGCGGAGCACGTCCCGGCCCTCGGCTACCCGTGGGGCGGCAGACCGGCCGCCGCCGAGCCGGTGCTGGGCTGCTTCCTCAACACCGTCGCCCACCCGGCCGACGCGGACGGCCCGGAGGAACGCACCGCCGCCTGGTGGGACGACCTGGACCACGCCGACGCCCCCTTCGACGAGGTGGTCCACGCGGCCCGCGGCGCCGGCGTCCCCTGGTCCGGGCGGTTCGACGGGCTGCTGACCTTCGAGGACCTCGCCCGCCGGCCACCGCTGCGGCTCGGCGGCGCCACCGGGCGCGAGACGCACCTCGACGACCGGCCGCTCCAGGCGCCGTTCGCGGTGTCCGTCTCGTACGGCGACGACCTGCTCGTCCGCATGGCGTGGCGGCGTTCGGACATCGACGACGACCGGGCCGAGGACGCGTTCGCGGCCCTCGTCTCCGTCCTCGCCACCGCCTGACGCACCCACTCCTCCCTCACCGGCTCCGGCGTCCCGGCCCACCGGCCGGCCGCCGCCCCGGCGCGCCCCCGTCCCACCCGACGGCACGACGCCGGGACCTTCGGAAAACCCGCCTCATCCCCCACCCCTACGGAAAGGCAGAACGTGTTCCCGCTCTCCACCTCGCAGGAGATCGTGTGGCTGCACGAGCAGATGCTCCCCGGCAGCCGCGCCTACAACTTCACCGCCACCCTCGACCTGCGCGGCGACCTCGACGAGGACGCCCTGCGGGCCGGCCTCGCCGCCGTCCTGGACCGGCACCCCGGGCTCCGGCTCGAACTCGTGGAGACGTCCGGGGGGCTGCCCGGGCAGCGGATCCGCGAGAGCTGTCCGCCACGCCTGAGGACCGTCGATCTGAGCGGCGAGGACGATCCCGAGGCCGCGTTCGCCCGGCTGCTGCGCACCGAGGCCGAGACGCCGCTGGACGTGCACGAGGCGCCGCTGCTGCGCTGGACCCTGGCCCGGCTGGCGGACGGTCACCACCGGCTGGTCCACGTCGAGCACCATCTCGTCCACGACGGGCACTCGTTCGCGATCCTGCTCCGCGACCTGTTCACCGTCTACCGGGCGCACCTGACGGGCGAGCCCGTCGACCTGCCCGAGGCTCCCTCGTACGCCGAGCACATCGCGACGGCCACCGGGCCGGGCCGCGAGGAGCGGCGGGCGGCCGGGCTGGCGCACTGGCGGCGCGAGCTGGACGGCGCCACCTTCGACCTGCCGCTGCCCGGCCTCGCCCGGCCGGGCGCCCGCCGCCGGCACGCCGGGGCGCAGCTGCGGCAGACCGTCGAGCCGGAACTCGCCGAGCGGTTGCGGGAGTTCAGCAGGTCACAGGGCCACACCCCGTTCTCCACCCTGCTGGCCCTCTTCGCGGAGCTGCTGCGGCGGCACGCCGGACGGACGGACCTGGTGGTCGGCACGGCGGTCGGCAACCGTCCGGCGGGCTTCGAGGAGACCGTCGGCATGTTCGTGAACACGATCCCGCTGCGGCTGCGGCTGGACCCGGAGGCGGGCGCCGACGCCCTCGTCGACGACGTCACCGACGGGCTGATCCGGGCGCTGCCGCACCAGGACGTGCCGGTGCAGGTGCTGACGCGGGAGCTGGGCCTGCACACCTCGGGCGCGGACAACCCGCTGTTCGACGTGATGTTCAGCGCGCACGACGCGGTGCTGCCGGAGACGGAGGTGCCGGGTCTCGACGTCTCCCTGTTCGAGGGCTTCAACACCGGGACGACCCGGTTCGACCTCGACCTGGTGCTGATCCCGGACGACCGGCGCATGGTCGGGCCGCGGTCGGGGACCGGCGGGATGACGCTGGTGTGGGACTACGACCGGGACCTGTTCGACGAGGAGACCGCCCGGCTCCTCGCCGACCGCTTCCTGCGCCTCGTCCGCGCCTACCTGGACGCGCCGTCGGCGCCGGCCGCGGCCCTCGACCCGGAGCCGGTGCCCGAGGCCGTGGCCGTCCCCGCGAACGACGTCGAGGACGCCCTGGACCCGCTCGCCCGGCACGGCGCCGGCCGCGTCGCCCTGCTGAGCGGTGCCCGCAAGCTCACCTACGGCGAACTCCACAGCATGGCCGACGAGTTGGCGGGCCGGCTGACGGCCGCCGGAGTGCGGCGCGGACAGCCGGTGGCGGCGGTCCTGCCGCGCGGCGTCCACAGCGTGGTGACGCTCCTGGCCTGCCTCCGCACGGGCGCGGTGTACTGCCCGCTCTCCCCCAACGACCCGGCGGACCGGCTGGAGACGCTGCTGCGCCGGCTGCGCCCGGCGCTGGTGCTGACCGACCGGGAGAGCGCGCTGTCGCTCCCCGCCGAGGGGCTGCCGCTGGCCCTGCTGGACGGCCCGGTCTTCCCGGCCGCCGAGCCGGCCGAGCCGCTGGCGGACGCGGCGTACGTCATCCACACGTCGGGCTCGACGGGCCTGCCGAAGGCCGTGGTGGTCGGCCGGGCCGCGCTGGCGCACCACGCGCGGGTGACGGCCGACCGGTACGCCCTGTCGCCCGACGACCGGGTGCTCGTCTTCGCCCAGCCGTCGTTCGACGTGGCGCTGGAGGAGGTGCTGCCGTCACTGCTGGCCGGCTCCTGCCTGGTGCTGCCGCAGCGCGAGGTGCCGACGGCGGCGGAGCTGGTCGCCGTCCTCGCCTCGCGGCGGGTGACGGTGGCGAACCTGCCGACGAGCTATCTCCTGGCCACGCGCGCCGAGTTGACGGAGGCGCTGCGCGACGGCATGTGGGCGCCGCGGCTGCTGGTGGCCGGCGGCGAGCGGCTGCCGGCGGCGGCGCTGCGCGAGGTGCTGGACGCGACGGACGCGACGGTGCTCAACGCCTACGGGGTGACCGAGGCGACGATCACGTCCACCGTGCACGAGGTGGTCCGCGAGGGCTTCGACGACGCGGCGGAGGTGCCGCTGGGCGCCGCGCTGCCGGGCGTCGGGGTGCACGTGCTGGGCACGGGGCTGCGTCCGCTGCCCGCCGGTGCGGTCGGCCAGCTGGCCGTCTCCGGCGCCTGCCTGGCGGAGGGCTACCTGGGCAACAAGGAGGCGACGGAGGCCCGGTTCGTGCCCGTGCCCGCCCTCGGCGGCGAGCGCGTCTACCTGACCGGCGACCTGGGCTTCGCCGGCCGGGACGGGCTGGTGCGGTTCCTCGGCCGGCACGACAACCAGATCAAGCTGCGCGGCTACCGCATCGAGCTGGAGGAGATCGAGGCCGCGGCCTCGGCCGAGCTCGGCGGCCGGTCCTGCGCGGTGGTGCTGGGCCGCTCGGCGGCCGGCCCCTGCCTGGTCGGCTTCCTCGACGGCGGCGCCGAGCCGGACCAGGTGGCGCTGCACCGGGCGCTGTCCGGGCGGCTGCCGGCCGCGCTGGTCCCGTCCCGCTGGATCCGGCTGGAGTCCATGCCGCTGCTGTCCGGCGGCAAGCCGGACCGGACGGCCCTGGCCCACCTCGCCGAGACCGCCGAGGAGACGGCCCCCGAGGCGCCGGAGACCGCGGCCGACCCGGCCGTCGAGCTGCTGGCCGAGGGCTGGCGGGAGGTGCTGGGCCACGACCGGTTCACCCCGGCGTCCCACTTCTTCCAGGTCGGCGGCCACTCGCTGCTGGCGGCGCAGCTCGCCGCGTGGCTGGAGCCGCGGCTGGGCGGCCGCCCGCCGCTGCGGGTCCTGTTCCAGAACCCCGTCCTGTCCGAGCAGGCGCACGCGGTGGCGGAGGCGGTCCGATGAGCACCTCCCCGTCGTCGGTCCTGGAGGCCGACCACCGCGAGATCGTCGACTCGTTCGCCTCGTTCGTCCGCCGGGAGCTGGTGCCGCTGGCCGCCGAGCTGCCCGAGGGCGGCGACCTGCCCCCGGCCGACCTGCGGGCGTACGTCCGCCGGCGGTCGGCGAAGCTGGGCTTCTACGCCGCCGACCACCCGGAGGAACTGGGCGGCTCCGGCATGCCGTTCACCGCCGTCGTCCAGCTCCACCACGCGGCCGGGAGCAGCGGCTGCCCGCTGGCGCCGTACGCGCTGGCCGGTTCGGACGGGCCCAGTCCACTGCTGCGGCAGGGCACGCCCGAGCAGATCGAGCGCTACCTGATGCCGCTGGTGCGCGGCGAGGCGACGCGCTGCCTCGCGCTGACCGAGCCCAACGCCGGATCCGACGCCTTCCGGCTGACCAGCACGGCCGGCCGGCGGGACGACGGCGGCTGGGTGCTGTCCGGCCGCAAGACGTTCGTCAGCAACGCGGGGCACGCGGACTTCGCGATCGTCGTGGCCCAGGCGGAGGCGGGCGCGACGGCGTTCGTCGTCCCGATGGACCACCCGCGGCTCCGCATCGGCCAGTGCTACACCGGCATGTCCGGCGAGGAACTGTACGAACTGATCCTGGACGGCGTGGAGTTGCCGGCCGACGCGGTCGTCGGCGGCGAGCCGGGGATCGGCGCGGCGCTGGGCCACGGCATCGACAGCCTGTCCCGGGGCCGGCTGGTGGTGGCCGCGATGTGCAACGGCATCGCCGAGTACGCGCTGCGGCTCGGCGTCGAGTACGCCCGCGAGCGGCGGGCGTTCGGCGAGCGCATCGGCGCCTACCAGCACGTCCAGGAGCACCTGGTGAGCAGCCGCGCCGAGGTCGAGGCGGCCAAGCTGCTGACGCTGGCCTGCGCCCGGCTGGTGGACGACGGCGTGGAGGCCCCGGAGAACGCGGCGCTGGCCAAGCTCACCGCCTCCGAGACGGCCGTCCGCGTGGTCGACCGCGCGCTGCGGGTGCACGGCGCCACGGGCTGGGTGCGCGGGCATCCGCTGGAGTTCCTGTACCGGTACGTCCGGATGATGACGATCATCGAGGGGACCTCGGAGATCCAGAAGGTGATCGTCGCCCGGGCCATGGGGCTGGGCTGACCATGCGTTCCGGCCTTCCCACCGAACTCTTCGTGCCAACCGAGGACATCATGACCACTGCATCTGTCGCGTACGGCGCCGAGCGCGCCGAGCGCGGGCCGGACGACGTCCTGGCCCGCTTCACGGACCGGGTCCGGCGCGACCCGTCCGCCCCCGCCGTCGAGGACGGCGACCTGAGCTGGACCTACGCCGAACTGGACGCCCTGGCCGACCGGACCGCCGACGCGCTGCGCGACCGGGTGCGGCCGGGCGACCTGGTCGGGGTCTGCCTGGACCGCTCCGCCGCCCTGGCCGCCACCGCCGTCGCGCTGGCCCGGCTGGGCGCCGTCTACCTGCCGCTGGGGCCGCGCCCCGGCGAGCGCCGGCTGGCGGCGGTCGCGGACGTGCTCCGGGTGACCTGCCTGGTCGGCACGGCCGACGCGCTGCCCGAGGCGGCTCGCGCCGGCGGCACGCTCCCGCTGCCGCTCCCGGCGGCCGGGGCCAACGTCTCCGGGGACCCCGTCGCGGCGTTCCCCGCCTCCCCCACGGAGAGCCGGCGCGGCGCGCCGGAGGGCACCCTGTACGCGGTCCTCACCTCGGGCACCACCGGGGTGCCGAAGGCCGTGGCCGTGAGCTCCGCGGCGCTGGCCGCCCGGCTGGACTGGTACACCGGGCGCACCGGCTGCGGGCCGGGCGACCGGCACAACCTGCTGATCGGGGTCGCCTTCGACCCGCACCTGATGGAGCTGTGGGCGGGCCTGACGTCCGGGGCCACACTGAGCGTCGCACCCGACGACGTCCGCTGGGACCCGCAGGCGCTCACCGACTGGTGGCGCCGCGCCGGGGTGACGGTGGCGATCCTCCCCACCCCGCTGGCCGAGCTCGTCCTGGAGCGCCCCTGGCCGCGCGACCTGCCGCTGCGTCACCTGAGCACCGGCGGCGACCGGCTGCGCCGCGTCCCCGGCCCGGACGTCACCGCGCGCGTGGACAACAACTACGGCCCGGCCGAGGCGACCGTCCTGGTCACGGCCCACGCCCTGAACGGCACCGACGCGTCCGCCCCGCCGCCCATCGGCACCCCGCTCCCCGGCGTCGTCGCCTGCGTGACCGACGCCGACGGACGGCTGGTGCCGCACGGCGAGCCGGGCGAACTGCGGGTCGGCGGCGACGGCCTGGCGATCGGCTACCTGGACCCCGAACTGACCGCCCGGCGCTTCGTACCGCCGCCGGCCGGGGTGACGGGCACCGACCGGGTGTACCGCACCGGCGACCGGGTGCGGATGCGGCCGGACGGCGTACTGGAGTTCCTGGGCCGGCTGGACGACCAGCTGAAGGTGCGCGGGGTACGCGTCGAACCGGCCGAGGTCGAGGCCGCGTTCGAGCGGGACCCGCGCGTGCTGCGCACGGTCGTCGCGGCGGACACCGCCGCCGGGGGCGGCGTCCGGCTCGTCGCGTTCGTCCGCCCGGCGCCCGGCGTGACCGCTCCCACGGCGGACGAGCTGCTGACCACGGTACGCGGCTGGCTGCCGGAGCAGGCGGTGCCGTCGGCGGTCCGCTGCGTGGACGCCTTCCCGGTGGACGCGAACGGCAAGGTGGACCGCGAGGCGCTGCTCGCCGGACGCCGCGAGGAGACCACGACGCCGCGGGCCGGCCGGACCACCGAGGCCGCGGCTCCGCTCGCCGACCGGCCCGAGGGAGCCACGGCCGCTCAGGCGTCGTCCTCCACCGAGGACCTGGTCGTCGGCCTGTGCCGGGAGTTGCTGGACCGCCCGGACCTCACGGCGGACGCCAACTTCCTCGGCTCCGGCGGAGACTCGCTGTCGGCGGCCCGGCTGCTGACGGCCCTGGAGGAGCACTGCGGCGTCCGCCTGCGCGCACCGGAGGTACTGCGCCAGCCCGACCTGCGGGCACTGGCCGCGCTGCTGGACGCGCGACGGGGGCCGGCGGCGGCTCCGGGCGCGGAACCGGCGGCGGACGGCCCGGGCGGGACGGCGAACCGTTCGACCGAGGACCTGGTCGTCGGCCTGTGCCGGGACCTGTTGGGCCGCCCGGACCTCACGGCGGACGCCAACTTCCTCGGCTCCGGCGGAGACTCGCTGTCGGCGGCCCGGCTGCTGACGGCCCTGGAGGAGCACTGCGGCGTCCGCCTGCGCGCACCGGAGGTACTGCGCCAGCCCGACCTGCGAGCGCTGGCCGCGCTGCTGGACGCGCGACGGGGGCCGGCGGCAGGGACGGCTGACGGTACGGCCGTCGCCGCGAGCCGCCCGGCCGAAGCGACGGACCACCCGGCCGAAGCCGCCGGCTTCCCGGCCGAGGGAGCGGACCGCCTGGCGGGAGCCGCGGGTTCCCCGGCCGGGGTGGCGAACCGTCCCGGCGGCGTGCTCGGCCGGGTGCTGGCGCACGCCGCCGCCACGCCGGACGCCCTCGCCGTGCGAGACGCCGACGACACCCTCACTTATGCCGAACTGACCGACGCGGCACGGCGTTTGGCGGGCGTACTGCGTGCCCGGGGTGTCGGCCGGAGGGACGCGGTCGGCGTCCTGCTGCCGCACTCGACCGGCGTCGTCGTGGCCCAGCTCGCCGTCTGGTGGGCCGGCGGCCACTACGTGCCGCTGGACGCCGCCTACCCGCGCGCCCGGATCGCCGCCATGCTGGCGGACGCCGGGGTGGTCCTCACGGTGGGCGGCAAGGACCTGCTGGAGGCGGCCGGGGTGCCGGCCGCCCGCGCGCTGGCCGTGTCGGCGGCGGGCGGTACGGCCGGCGAGGGCGCGCCGCTCGCGGAGCGGGAGCTGCCGGAGCCGTGCGCGTACGACGCGGACGCCGTCGCGTACACCATGTTCACCTCCGGTTCGACGGGCCGGCCGAAGGCGGTCGCGATCCCGCACCGGGCCGTGGCGGAGCTGGTGACGGAGCCGGAGTTCCTCACGGTCACGCCGCGCGACCGGGTCCTCTTCCACTCCCCGCTCGCCTTCGACGCCTCGCCGTTCGAGCTGTGGTCGGCGCTGGCCAACGGCGCCGCCGCCGTGGTGTCCACCGCGGACCGGGAGTCGCTGGAGAACCTGGCCCGGGACGTGGAGCGGCTCGGGGCGACGGTGGCCCTGTTCACCACGGCCCTCTTCCACCACCTCGCGGCCCGCGGCTCGGCGGTCTTCGGCGTGCTCCGGAGCGTGATCGTCGGCGGCGAGGCGCTGTCCGGCCGGCTCGCCCACGCCGTGCTGCGCCGCCACCCCTGGCTGGAACTGGTCAACGGCTACGGGCCCACCGAGGCCACCAGTTTCGCCACCGCCCACCGGGTGCTCCCGGCGGACGGCGAGGAGCCGCCGCCCATCGGCCGGCCGATCGCCGGGGCGACGGCGCACGTCCGCGACGAGCACGGCGCGCCGGTGCCCGCCGGCGTCCGGGGCGAGCTGTGGATCGGCGGCTCCCGGCTGGCCCTGGGCTACCTGGGGCAGCCGGAGCGCACCGCCGAGGCGTTCGCCGACAACCCCGCTGACCCCGCGCACGGCCGGCTCTACCGCACCGGCGACCTGGTCTCGGCCCGCCCCGACGGCACGCTGGAGTTCCACGGGCGGCTGGACGACCAGGTGAAGGTGCGCGGCTACCGCATCGAGCCGGGCGAGATCGAGCACGCGCTGCGCTCGCACGCCGGCGTCGCGGACGCGGCGGTGACGGTGCTGCGGCCGGACGCGTCCGACGGCGCGGGCGGCGTGGACGCGCGGCTCGCCGCCTTCGTCGTCCCCGCCGAGGGCGCGCGCCCATCGCCGGCGGCGCTCCGCGAGCACCTGACCGGGCTGCTGCCCGCGCACATGCTGCCCTCGGCCTGGTCGCTGACGGACCGGCTGCCGGTGACCGCCAACGGGAAGGTCGACCGCGCGGCACTCGCCGGCCTGCCCCTGACCGCCCCGGACCCGGCGGACGCCCCGGTCCGCGCGCTGACGCCGCTCCAGCAGGCGGTGGCGGCGGCCTGGGCCCGCGCCCTGGACCGCGAGGTCACCGGACCGGACGCCGACTTCCTGGCACTGGGCGGCCATTCGCTGCTCGCGCTGGGCATCGTGGACGACCTCCGCGAGGACCTGGGGGTCGAGCTGTCGCTCGCCGCGTTCTTCGCCGCCCCGACCGTGGCGGGCCAGGCCGAGCTGGTGGAACGGGAACTGGCCGCCGCCTTCGGCCAGGACGAGGACGAGACGGAGGCGGGCCGATGAGCACCGCTCAGGACGTCGCACGCCAGGAGGAACTGCTGCGCCGGGCCCGCCGCCGCGCCGCGGGCACCCGTACGGCCCCCGCCCCCGCGCGGGAGGACGCCGGACCGGCCCCCCTCTCGCACGCCCAGCACCGCATGTGGCTGATGGAACGCCTGGGGCACACGGGCGCGCTGTACAACGTGCCGTTCGCCACCCGCGTCCGCGGCCCCTTCGACCGCGGGGCGTTCGGACAGGCCCTGGACTGGCTGGTGCGCCGCCACGAAGTGCTGCGCACCCGCTACCGGCAGGGCGACGGCGAGCCGTACCAGGAGGTGCTGCCGCCCGCGCCGGTGCCGGTGCCCGTGGTGGAGGCCGCCGCCGACGCGGCCGGTCCGCTGCTGCGGGCGGAGGCGGAACGCCCCTTCGACCTCGCCGAGGGCCCGGTCCTGCGGGCCCTGCTGCTCCGGCACGCGCCGGACGACCACACCGTTCTCCTGACGATGCATCACATCGCCGTGGACGGCGGTGGGTTGGAGATCGTCGCACGGGAGCTCGGCGACCGGTACCGGGCGGTCGTGGAGGGCCGCCCGGACGGTGCGGAGGACCCGGCGCCGCGCTACACCGACTTCGCCCGGCGGGAGCGCTCGGCGCCGGCGGACGAGGAGGGGACCGCCTACTGGACCCGGCGGCTCGCGGGGGCCCGCCCGCCCGCGCTGCCCGGTCCGGCGGACGGCGCCCCGGGTGCCGAGGGCTCCCAGGGCTCGCGCGGCGAGGGGCGCCTCCTCACCGCCCTCCTGCCGGCCGGCACCGTCGAGGGACTGCCCGAGGCCGGGCGCGCGCACCGGGCCACGCTGTTCACGGTGGTGCTCGCGGCCGCCTTCGGCGCCCTGCTGGAGGCGACCGGCCGCGAGGACCTGGTCGTCGGCTGCGCGAGCGGCCACCGCGACCGGACCGCCGACCGGGGCCTGGTCGGCCTCTGCGTCAACACCCTCCCCGTCCGCCCCGACCTCTCCGGCACCGAGGACTTCACCGGCCTGCTGGACCGGGTGCGTGACGAACTGCTGCGGGCGCAGCGGTACCGGCACGTGCCGTTCGACGCGATCGTGCGGCGGCTGGATCCGTCCGCCCGGGACACGGACGGCGGCGCCCTGGTGGGCGTGACGGCGGACGTCGTGTCCGGTCCCGTCGGGCTGCGGCTGCCGGACGCGGAGTGCACCCCGGTCGACGTCCCGCTGGGCACGGCCAAGTTCGGCCTCGGCTTCTTCCTGGAGGAGGCGGCGGACGGGCGTCCGGCCCGGTGCGTGGTGCAGTACGACGCCGGGCGGCTGGACGGCGGGGCCGTTCGGGCCCTGCTGGACGGCTTCGCGGGCCTGCTGACGGGCGTGGCCGCGTCCGGGAACGCCGCGCTGCGCCGGCCGGCCGCCACCCCTCAGGCCGCGCCGGAGGACGCCCCGGCCCGGCCGGCGGAGCACCTTCCCGGTCCGACGCCCGAGGTCGAGGCCGTCTTCGCGGACCTGCTCGGCGAACGGCCGGGCCCCGACGGCGACTTCTTCCTCCTCGGCGGCCACTCGCTGCTCGCGGTACGGGTCGCCGAACGGCTGCGGGAGCGCTTCCGGGCGCCCCTCACCGGCCTCGACGTGCTGGAACACCGCACGCCGCGGGCGCTCGCCGCGCTGCTCGACGAGCGGACGGCGCGGCGCGCGGCGGCCCGCCCGGCCGCCGGGGCCGGGGGTGGGCGGCGTACGTCCGCCCGGGCCGGTACGGTCCTGGTCACCGGCGGTACGGGCGGCGTGGGCGCGTTCGTCCTGCGCGAACTCGCCGCGCGCGGGCGCCCGGTGCGGGCGCTCGTCCGGCCGGAATCGGCGCACCTGGTGCCGGACGGTCCCGACGTCGAGATCGCCGAGGGCGACCTGACCGACCCGGACAGCCTGCGCGCCGCCGTGCGCGGCGTGGACGCGGTCATCCACTCCGCCTGCACCTTCACCTCCCCCGAGGTGGACGTGGCCGCGATGCGGGCGCTCCTCGCGGAGCGGGGTCCCGGACCGTTCGTCTTCGTCAGCAGCGTCGACGCCTACGGCTCGCCGTCGGTGGCCGAGGTCCCGGAGGGCGCGCCCTCCGAGGAGCCGGTGAGCGCGTACGGGCGGGGCAAGCTCGACTGCGAACGCCTGCTGCTGGAGGCCGCGGGCCCCGGGGGCGGGGCGAGTGTGGTGCGGGCGCCCATCGTCTGGGGCGATCACCCGCGGCTGCGCGACCAGTTGCGCTGGGGTGCGACCGGTGATCTCTACCAGGCGGCGCGGGCAGGCGGCCCGGTCGTCCTGCCGGCCGCCGGGGCCGTCCCCGGATCGGGTGATCCGTGGGCGGGGGCGCCGTGGATCCACGCGGCCTCGCTGGCGCGGGTGTTGACGCACTGTGTCGAGCGGCCGGTGGACGGGGTCGTCAACGCGATCGGTGGACATGTGGCGTGGGCCGAGCTCGCCGAGGAGCTCGTTCGTCTCCTGGGTACCTCGGGTCCCGTCCTTCCCGCGGAGACCACCGCTCCCGGGCTTCGCCACCGGCATCGGTATCGGGCCGAGGCGTTGGCGGAGTTGCTCGTACCGCGAGCAGGGGAGGGCTGGCGGGAGGTATTGGCCGCAATGTTGCGGGGCTGACGCGGGGATGAGCCCCGGACCCACCCTTTCACCGTTTCTTGCGAGGGCTCCGCCCCCGCCCCCCCCGGAACCACGCTCCGCGCGGTTGTCCTCAAGCGCCGGACGGGCTGATTTCAGCCCGTCCGGCGCTTGAGGACGAGCGGCGAAGCCGCGATCACGGGTCCGGGGCAGAGCCCCGGAAGAAACGGCGAAAGGGCGGGACCGGGGCCCAACTCCCCGACCACACACCGTAACCTCGAACGCCTCCCTCGAAACCCCCACCGTAATCTCACTCACTTGTGTGAGGATACGACCACACTCCGCGTTGGTAAGTCTTCCCGAGGCACACCCATGCCGACATCGCACCCCGCCAGGCAACCCGGGAAGGCACGCACATGTCCGTAGCCGAAGAGAACCGCGCCGAAGAGCAGGACCGTCCGCAGCAGAGCCTCGGAACGGCCGCGGCGCGGAATCTGGCGACGACCACCAAGTCCGAACCCCAGATGCAGGAGATCACCTCCCGGTGGCTCCTGAAGATGCTGCCGTGGAGCCACATTCAGGGCGGTACCTACCGGGTGAACCGGCGGCTCGCCTACACGGTCGGCGACGGCCGGGTCACCTTCATCAAGACGGGAGACCGCGTCGAGGTCATCCCGGCCGAACTCGGCGAGCTGGCGGCGCTGCACGGGTACGAGGACGCCGACGTGCTCACCGAGCTCGCCCGCCGCTGCGAGCAGCGCGAGTACGGGCCGGGCGACATCCTGGCGACGAAGGGCGAGCCCGTCGACGGGGTCGTGCTGCTCGCGCACGGCCGGGTGGAGAAGATCGGCGAGGGTCCCTACGGGGACGACGCGGTGCTCGGCGTGCTCGCGGACGGCGACCACTTCGGCGGGGACACCCTGCTCGCCTCGGGCGCCACCTGGGAGTACACGGCCCGCGCCGCGACGGCCTGTACGGTCCTGGTGCTGCCGAAGCTGGCCTTCGACCAGGCGGTGGAGCGCTCGGAGTCGCTCCGCGGGCACGTCGAGCGGATCCGCTCGCTGCCGGCCCAGCGGACCAACAAGTACGGCGAGAAGGAGATCGAACTCCGCGCCGGCCACCGCGGCGAGGCCGACATCCCGGCGACGTTCGTCGACTACGAGGAGCACCCGCGCGAGTACGAGCTGAGCGTGGCGCAGACGGTCCTGCGCGTCCACACCCGCGTCGCCGACCTGTACAACCACCCGATGAACCAGATGGAGCAGCAGCTGCGGCTCACGGTCGAGGCGCTCAAGGAGCGCCAGGAGCACGAGCTGATCAACAACCGGGAGTTCGGGCTCCTCAACAACTGCGAGTACGACCAGCGGCTCCAGCCGCACGACGGCGTCCCCAGCCCGGACGACCTGGACGAACTGCTCAGCCGCCGACGGGGTTCGAAGCTGTTCCTGGCGCACCCGCGGGCCATCGCGGCGATCGGGCGGGAGTTCAACAAGCGCGGACTGGTGCCCGAGACGATCGACATGGGCGGCCACCGCATCCCGACCTGGCGCGGGGTGCCGATCTTCCCGTGCAACAAGATCCCGGTCACCGAGGCGCGGACGACGTCGATCATCTGCATGCGTACCGGCGAGGCCGAGCAGGGCGTCATCGGGCTGCGGCAGGCCGGCATCCCGGACGAGATCGAGCCGAGCCTGTCGGTGCGGTTCATGGGCATCAACGAGCAGGCGGTCATGTCCTACCTGGTGACGGCGTACTACTCGGCGGCCGTGCTGGTGCCGGACGCGCTCGGGGTGCTGGAGAACGTCGAGATCGGCCGGTGGCGCTGACCGAGCCGGCCCCGGCCCCGGCCCCGACGGGGGCCCGGGGCCGGCGGGAACCCCCGGGCACCGCCCGGTGACCTGCCGGTGCCGCGCCGGACCGCGCGCCGCGGCCGAGGAGTCGCCGACGGCCGCCCGGCCCGTCGGCATCAGGAACGCGCCGGCCGCCGCCACGGTGCGGACCGGACGAGGAGTCTCGCAGTGACCCAGCCCTTCACCCTGCCCGCCTTCTACATGAACCACCCCGCCCGGCTCAACCCCCACCTGGAGGAGGCACGCGCCCACGCACGGGAGTGGGCCCGCGGGATGGGCATGCTGGAGGGGTCGGGCGTGTGGGACCAGGCGGACCTCGACGCGCACGACTACGCCCTGCTCTGCGCCTACACGCACCCCGACTGCGACGGCCCGACGCTGTCCCTGGTCACCGACTGGTACGTGTGGGTGTTCTTCTTCGACGACCACTTCCTGGAGCTGTTCAAGCGCACCCAGGACCGCGAGGGCGGCCGCGCCTACCTGGACCGGCTCCCGGCGTTCATGCCCATGGACTCCGCCGCCGCCGTTCCGGAGCCGACGCACCCGGTGGAGGCGGGCCTGGCGGACCTGTGGGCGCGCACGGTCCCGCACATGTCCGCGGGCTGGCGGGTCCGGTTCGCGGAGAGCACCCGGAACCTCCTCGACGAGTCGCTCTGGGAGCTGTCCAACATCAACGAGGGGAGGATCGCCAACCCGGTCGAGTACATCGAGATGCGCCGCAAGGTGGGCGGCGCACCCTGGTCGGCCGGGCTGGTGGAGTACGCGGCCGGCGCCGAGGTGCCGGCGTCGGTGGCGGGCACGCGCCCGATGCGGGTGCTGTCCGACACGTTCGCCGACGCGGTGCACCTGCGCAACGACATCTTCTCGTACCAGCGCGAGGTCGAGGACGAGGGCGAACTCTCGAACGGCATCCTGGTGTTGGAGACCTTCCTCGGCTGCGGGACGCAGGAGGCCGCCGCGTCCGTCAACGACCTGCTGACATCGCGGATGCAGCAGTTCGAGCACACGGTCGTCACCGAACTGCCGCAGCTCTTCGTCGACCACGCGCTCGGCCCGGAGGACTGCCGGGCGGTGCTCACCTACGCCAAGGGCCTCCAGGACTGGCAGGCCGGCGGCCATGAGTGGCACATGCGCTCCAGCCGCTACATGAACAAGGAGGCGGCCCCGACCGGGCTGCCCGGGCCCACCGGCCCCGGTACGGCCGGCCTCGGCCTCAAGCACCTGTTCGCGGCGACGGGCGCCCAGCGCCTCCGCTCCCTCACCCACATCCCCCACCAGCACGTCGGCCCGTCCGAACTGCCGGACTTCGACATGCCGTTCACCCTGCGGCTCAGCCCGCACCTGGACCGCTCCCGGACGAACGCCGTCGAGTGGGCCCGGGAGATGGGCATGCTCGCCCCGCAGCCGGGGGTGCCGACGTCGTACATCTGGGACGAACGCAAGCTGTACGGCTATGACTTCCCGCTGTGCGCGGCGGGCCTGCACCCGGACGCCACCCCCGAGGAGCTCGACCTGGTCTCGCAGTGGCTGACCTGGGGCGCCTACGGCGACGACTACTACCCCGTGGTCTACGGCCGGCCCCGCGACCTGACCGGCGCCAAGCTGGCCCACGCCCGGCTGCCGGCCCTGATGCCGCTCGACCTGACGGGGGCGCCCGCGCCCGTACCGCTGACCGCACTGGAGCGCGGCCTCGCCGACCTGTGGGAGCGCACGACCGGGCCGATGGACGCCGCGGGCCGCTCCCGACTGCGGGACGCCGTCGAGGCGATGTGCGAGGGCCGGCTGTGGGAGCTGCAGAACCAGGCCGAGCACCGCGTCCCGGAACCCGTCGACTACATCGAGATGCGCCGCGCCACCTTCGGCTCCGACCTCACCATCGCGCTGTGCCGCGTCGGGCACGGTCGCGCGGTGCCGGACGAGGTCTACCGCAGCGGCACCGTCCGCTCCCTGGAGAACGCGGCGATCGACTACGCGACACTGCTCAACGACGTGTTCTCGTACCAGAAGGAGATCGAGTACGAGGGCGAGGTGCACAACTCCGTCCTGGTGGTGCAGACGTTCTTCGGCTGCGACCGGCGGGCGGCGCTCGGCATCGTCGACGATCTGATGCGCGGCCGGATGAACCAGTTCCGGCACGTGGCCACGCACGAGCTGCCGGTGCTGTACGAGGACGCCCGGCTGGGGCCGGAGGCGCGGGAGGCGCTGGAGGGCTATGTGAAGGAGCTGGAGAACTGGCTGGCGGGGATCCTCAACTGGCACCGGGGGTGCCGGAGGTACCGCCAGGAGGACCTGGAGCGGAACTTCCGATTCCTTCCGGTGGCGGAGCCGTCCGCCTTCCTGCCCGCCGCTCCCTGGGCGGCTTCCCGCTGACCGGCGGGGGGGGGGGGGGGGGGGGGGGGGGGGGGGGCGCCCCCCCCCCCCCCCCCCGCCGGCGGTTCACACCCGGTCCACGATGCCCGCCTTCCCGGCCTCCCGTGCGCAGTGGGCACAGCAGTACCACTGCCCGTCGGCCTCCACGCCGTGACCGATGACCCGGACCCGGCAGTGCTCACAGATCGGGGCCATGCGGTGGATGGCGCAGGAGAAGGAGTCGAAGGCGTGCCGGGAGCCGTCCTGGGTCTCGACGAAGAACGCCATGTCGTAGTCGTTGCCGCAAACTTCGCACTCTGCCATGCGCCGCATGCTCCGGAGTGCGGCGGACGCTGGCAAGCGCCCGCCGGGCGCGTCGAACGGGCTGCACCCGCCCGGCGGAGCGGGCACCCGACGCCGAACGGCCGGCTCAGAGCTCCAGCCGGTACCGGTACCACCGCTCGGCCGGCCGCAGGCCCGCCGCGGCCAGGGCCTCGGCGGTGACCGGGTCGCCGTGCTCCTGGACCTCCAGCAGGGCGGCCCGCGGATGGTCCCGGCGGAGGCGGGCGGCGAGTTCGGCGATCAGTCCGGCGACGGCTGGCCCGTCGGCCGCGGCGCCCCGGAAGACGACGTCGACCAGCGCCTCCGTCCCGGCGATCACGGCCGTGACCTGGGCGGCCGTGCGGCCGGCGGGGGTGAGGAGGTCCAGGGTGAGGTGCGGGAGCGGCGGGAGGTCGCGCAGCACCTCGGCGGCGTCGCGCGGGGTGTACGGGCGTCCGGTGACCTCGGAGTAGAGGCGGGCGTGCTCCGCGAGCAGGCCGGCGGGGGCCGGGACGGTGACCTGACGGACCGTCACCTGCGGTAGGCCGGCGGGCCGTTGCCAGCCGGCCAGGGAGACGGGTGTCGTCCAGCGGCCGCCCGGCTCCTCCGTCGCGCCGGCACCCAGGTCCGCCGCGACGCCGTCCCCGTCCGTGCCGGTCCACTCCAGGGCGGGGAGCCCGCCGGCCGCCGCCCTGCGGGCCGCGCCGCGCAGCAGCCGGGCGGCCGTCTCCCGCTCCTCGGCGGTGGGGGAGCGCCGGGCGTGGACGCCGGTGGTGAGGCGTTCGCGCTCCCGGGAGACCAGCAGCCACTGGACGTCGGCGGCGTCGGCGGTATCGTCTCGGGCCGCCGGCGGGTGGACCTCGGCCCAGCCGAGCAGGCGGCCGTCGGGGCGGCGGGCGACGACGATCCACGCCGGGCGGTCGGCGGCGGCGCGGCCCAGGTCGGGGACGGGCATCGGCAGCCCGGCGTAGAGCTCCTCGTACAGGCGGACCTCGGCATCCGTGTCGTCCTGGTACGCAACGTATTCGACCGTGATGCCCATGCGCTGTGCTCTCTCGCTCGTGCCGGGGGTACGGGCCCGGCGGCACCCGCACTCGAACTATTGTGCTCGATGCCCCCTCCGCACCCGTGAAAGGACCCCCGTGCGCCTCACCTCCACCGCCGTGACCGCCGCCCTCCTCGCCCTGGCCCTGCCGGCCGCGACCGCGACCGCCGCCGAGGCCCGGCCGGCCACGGGCGCGCGCGTCACGGCCGCGCACGCCGTGCCCGGGGACGCCGTCCGGATCACCGAGGGCCAGGTGCGCGAGGCCGCCCCCGGCACGCCGCTGCTGTACCCGAGCGTCACCAGTTGCCTGACGGTGACCGTGCGGCTCGCGGGCGGCGGCCTGGTGGGCGCCCACGCCAGTCTGTTCCAGGTGCCCGGCGAGCTGCGCTCGGACGCGATCCTGCCCGCCCTGCGGGCCCGGGTCGGCCACCGGCAGGTGCGGTCCGTGGAGGTGAAGGGCGCGCTCGGCGCCTGGCACCCGGGCTATCTGACCAAGGCCGTCGAGGCGTACGGCCCGGACGAGCGGGTCCCGGTGCCCTCGGGCCCCGACGCCGAGGGCGTCGCGCGGGCCGTGGCCCGGGCGCTCGGGCAGCCGCGTGCCGTGGTCGCGGTGGCGGACGTGCCCGACGGGGACCTGCTCGTCCGGTGACCCCGGCGGGCCCCGGCCGTACACCGCCTCCCGCGCCCCGGGTGGGCCGTCGGCCGGTTCCGAGAGAAACTGGAAGGACCGGCTCCGTCCGGACCGGGGTCCGGGGCACCCGTCGTGCTCCCGGGCCGGCCCCTGACAACACCACGCACGTTCCTTGCCTCACCCGCTCGCGCGGCGCTCGCCGCGCGCGTCCCGTGAGCCTCACGCGACCCAGGTCACCGGGTGTGCCGCCGACCACCGGGGGCAGACGCCGGGACGTCCGGCCGGGAGCGCGGGGTTTCCGGCCGAGCTGTCCGGGAGGTGCGTCATGGCAACGGTCGAACAACGTTCCGACGGCGCGGGGGGTGACTCGGGGACGGTGACCACGTCCGTCCCGGCACGGCTGGACCGGCTGCCGTGGTCGCGGTGGCACTGGATGGTGGTGATCGGCCTCGGCACGGTGTGGATACTCGACGGCCTCGAGGTGACCGTCGTGGGCAACATCGCCTCCCGGCTGTCCGAGCACGGCAGCGGACTCGACATCTCCTCCGCCCAGGTGACCGGCCTCGCCGCCGCGCTGTACGTGGCGGGCGCCTGTGTGGGCGCCCTTTTCTTCGGGTGGCTGACCGACCGGCTGGGCCGTAAAAGGCTGTTCATGCTGACGCTCGCGGTGTACCTGGCCGCGACCGCGATGACGGGGCTCTCCTTCCACTCCTGGTGGTTCTTCCTCTTCCGCTTCCTCACCGGCTGCGGCATCGGCGGTGAGTACGCGGCCATCAACTCCGCGGTGGACGAGCTGATACCGGCCCCGTACCGCGGGCGCGTCGACCTCATCATCAACGGCAGCTTCTGGATCGGCGCCGTGGGCGGGTCGCTGCTGTCGGTCCTCATGCTCGACACCGCCCTGTTCCCGGCCTGGCTCGGCTGGCGGCTCACCTTCGGCCTCGGCGTGGTCCTGGGCCTGGTGATCCTGCTGGTCCGGCGGAACGTTCCCGAGTCGCCCCGCTGGCTGTTCATCCACGGCCGGGGCGAGGAGGCGGAGGAACTCGTCGGCTCCATCGAGCGGCAGGTCGCCGCCGACACCGGCCGCGCCTGCGAGCCGGTGGACCGGAAGATCACCATCCATCGACGGGGCAGCGTCGGCTTCCTGACCATCGCGCGGACCGTCTTCCGCGACTATCCCCGCAGGTCCGCGCTGGGGCTGGCGCTCTTCATCGGCCAGGCGTTCCTCTACAACGCCATCACCTTCGGCTTCGGCTCGATTCTCACCGACTTCTTCTCGGTGCCCTCCGGTCACACGGGCTACTACTTCGCGGTCATCGCCTTCGTGAACTTCCTCGGCCCGCTGCTGCTGGGGCGCCTCTTCGACACCGTCGGCCGGCGGCCGATGATCACGGGCACCTATGTGCTGAGCGGTCTGCTGCTGTTCGGCACCGCCTGGCTGTTCGGCCGGGGCTCGCTCACGGCGGCCACGATGACGGCCTGCTGGTGCGCGGTGCTGTTCTTCGCCTCGGCGGGCGCGAGCAGCGCCTATCTGACGGTGAGCGAGATCTTCCCGATGGAGACGCGCGCGCTGGCCATCGCGTTCTTCTACGCGGTCGGAACGGCCGCCGGCGGCATCACCGGCCCGCTGCTGTTCGCCAAGCTGACGGGCTCCGGGGTGGTCGGCGACACGGTGCTGGCGTTCCGGATCGGCGCGGCGCTGATGACGGTCGCGGGCGTGGTGGCGGGCTTCCTCGCCCTGCCCGCCGAGCGCCGTTCGCTGGAGGACATCGCCACCCCGCTCACAGCCGCGAGCGCGGACACGGGCGCCCCGACCGGCACGCCCTGACCTGCCGGCATGCCCTGACCCATCGGCACTTCCTGACGCTCCGCCACGACCGGTGACCCCGGCCGGAAACCGGGACCAGGCCCGCACGCACCCACCGCGTGCGGGCCTTCCGCATGCCCACGCGCCCGTTCCACTCCTGGCCGGATCCGGTTTTCGAGAGTGAGATCACTTTCAGAACACTTGTTTTGACATGCGCACGCCGCCATTGTGTTGCCCGGCACTCACCCCCCGGACACCCCGTGCCATCAGCCTGATCCGCGATTGCCCTCCGCCCACCTCCCGGGAGCGTCACGCATGCGTCTCTACGCGCGTCGAATATCCGTCACCGCCGGCCTCGCCGCCCTGACCGGCACGATCGTCCTCAACGCACCCGGCGCCCAGGCCGCGCCGCCCCGCCCCGGTGGACGCCGCCACCGCGCGCTCCTACGTGAACGAGCTGACCGTCCGCCCCGAGGGCACCCTGAACGGTTACAGCCGGGCCCAGTTCCCGCACTGGATCACCCAGCACGGGGAGTGCAACACCCGCGAGGTCGTCCTCCAGCGCGACGGCCAGGGCGTCGAGCAGGACGACCGCTGCGCCGCCGTCGCGGGCACCTGGTACTCCCCCTACGACGGCGCTTCCTCGCCACAGCACCTGACGCCCTGAGCTCCGTCCACTCAGACTCCGGTCCGGCCGACCCCACCGAGCACGGACTGCCCGATCACGCCGCGGACGCCCCTGGCCACCTGTCGGCAACCAGCTGTTCACCGCATTGATCTACCCGCATAGACAAGCGACTGTTGTCATGTCATCGACACTTCGACGCTTGCCGAAGTGAGTCTTCCATCCAGGAGTTACGCCATGCCCCACATGCGCCAAATTGCCGTCGCCGTCTGCTCGTTGGCACTCGCCACCGGCGGCCTGATCGTCACCACCGGCACCGCGCACGCCGCCAGCTGCTCGCAGGCCTACCTGCCGCTGCAGGATCCCACCTGCCAGCCCGGTGCGCTCAACTCGGCCGTCACGCAGTCCACGATCAACTCCACGATCTGCGTCTCCGGCTACAGTTCCTCGATCCGTCCGTCGACCAGCTACACCAACGCGCTGAAGGTGAAGCAGATCGCCGAGTACGGCTACAGCGATACCGACACCGCGGACTACGAGGAAGACCACCTCATACCGCTGTCCCTGGGCGGCAACCCGAAGAGCGAGCAGAACTTGTGGCCCGAGCCCCGCTACGACGCGGGCGGTTCCAGCGCCACCGACAAGGACACCGTCGAGTACAAGCTGTACAAGGCGGTCTGTGCAGGAACGATCAAGCTGGCTCCGGCGCAGAAGGCCATAGCCACCAACTGGACCACCGCCCTGGAGGCCGTCGGCCTGAGCTGACGTATCTCCGCCGCACGGCTCCCGGCACGGGCACGACCGCGCAGGTCGAGGTCGTCCACCGCGACGACCACCCGCACGGCGTGTGGGCCAAGAGCGGCCACCGTCGCGTCTTCATCGGCTCCACCCGGCGCCGACTACGCCTGTACGTACGTGCGCATGTGGGTCACCACCGTCAAGCACGACTACAAGCTCACGGCGGACAGCGCCGAGAAGAACAAGCTGGCGGCGGTCCTCAAGGGCTGCTGACCCGGAACGCCCCTCCCCCGGGCCCGTCGTCCTACCCGGGCGGCGGGCCCGCCACCGTCCGCGCGATGTCGAGGGTGAGCCGCTGCCACGGGTCGCGCGGGTCGCGGCCGGTCAGTTCGCGGACCCGGCGCAGCCGGTAGCGCAGGGACTGCGGGTGCAGCCGCAGGCCGCGGGCGGCGGCGGTGGCGGAGCCCGTGTCGAGGTACGCGGTCAGGGCCTCCAGCAGGTGCCGCTGGGCGGACCGGGCGAGCGGGCCGAGGACCAGCCGGCCGATGTGCTCCGCGTCCGTGGCCGGATGTCCGGCGAGCAGCGCCAGGACGTGCGCGTCGGCGTCGGTGAGGATCCGCCCGGGGCGGTGGGCGTGGTCCGGCGCGGTGGCGAGGGCGCCGGCGGCGAGGCGGTGGGCGACGGCGATCCGGTCCAGGCCCTCGCCGGTGATCGCGCAGCCGCGCAGACCGCGTTCCCCCAGCACCCCGGGGGCCGCCGCGGCGGCGTCCGCCGGGAGCAGCAGCACCGTGCGCGGCCCCTGCGCGGTGGCCAGCGGGGTACCGGCGGCCGGGCCCGTGAGCACGGCGAGCAGCTCCGCGGGGTCCGCCGGGCGGTCGCCCGCGCCCGGCCCGACGACCAGCAGGCAGTAGGGGTACGGCAGTTCGACGCCGAGGCGGGCGGCCCGGTCGGTCACCGCGCCGACGGACGCGTGCCGGCCGGCGATGAGGTCGTCCAGCAGCAGGCGCAGCGCCTGCGCGCGGTCGCCCGCCAGCCGGTCGCTGGTGGCGGTGTAGGAACCGTCCATCACCTCGCACAGGGTGTCGAGGGTGGTGAGGAGCTGCCGGGTGAGGGCGAACGCGTCGGCGGCGGCGGAGGGGGCGGCGCGGGCCGCGATCTCGTCCACCAGCACGGCGGCGGCGACCCGGTAGGCCCGCAGCACGGCCGGCAGCGGGCGGCCGTCCGCCGCCCGGGCGGCCGCGATGCCGCGGAAGCGGCGCAGGTCGGCCGGGCCGATGTCGCCGTCGACGGCCCACAGGTGCAGGAAGCGCTCCAGCGCCCAGGCCGCTATGGCCCGGACCTCCCCGCGGCGCCCGCCGTCCAGGTCCGCGTAGGCGGGGACCCGTTCGTGGACCGCGTCGACGACGGCCTCGACGACGCGCGGGTCGGCGACCAGCTCCCGGCGGATCCGCTCGCGTTCGTTCGTCACCCCGTGATGGTCGCAGTACTCACCCCGTGCGCACCACCGTGGACGGGGCACGTCGCCGCCGTGAGGATCGCTGCCGGAACGCAGCGGTTCCACGGACGGAGGCGGGACGGACCCATGACGACCACGCCGCGCTGGGCGGACTACCAGTACGAGATCTACCTGAACGGCCTGTCGGGGGCGGTCCCCAGGCTGCCGGCCGATCCGAGCCGGCTGGAGGAGCTGGTCGAACGGCGGCTCGGCGCCGGCCCCGCGGGGTACATGATCGGCGCGGCGGGCACCGGGAGCACCGCCCGCGCCAACCGCGCCGCCCTCGACCGGTGGCGGATCGTGCCGCGGATGCTGCGGGACGTGGCCGAACGCGACCTGTCCGTCGAGCTGTTCGGCCGCCGGCTGCCGGCGCCGCTCGCGCTGGCGCCGGTCGGCATCCTGAAGATCGCGCATCCGGACGCCGAGCCGGCCGCGGCCCGCGCCGCCGCCGCGCTCGGCGTCCCGTACGTCCTGTCGTCGGCGTCCAGCACCCCGATGGAACGGGTCGCGGAGGCGATGGGCGACGCCGAGCGGTGGTTCCAGCTGTACTGGCCGAAGGACCGCGAGGTGGCCCGGAGTTTCCTGTCCCGGGCCCGGGCGGCGGGCTACACGGCCCTGTTCGTCACCCTGGACACGCCGCTGCTGTCCTGGCGCCCCCGCGACCTGGACCAGGCGTACCTGCCGTTCCTGCACGGCGTCGGCACGGCCAACTACTTCAGCGACCCGGCGTTCCGGGCCGGGCTGGCCAAGCCCGTGGAGGAGGACCGCGAGGCGGCGGTCCGGCACTTCCTCGGGATGTTCTCCGACGCCGGGAAGACCTGGCCCGACCTGGCGTTCCTGCGGGAGCACTGGGACGGGCCGATCGTGCTCAAGGGCGTGCTGCACCCGGACGACGCGCGGGCCGCCGCCGACGCGGGCATGGACGGCGTCGTCGTCTCCAACCACGGCGGCCGGCAGGTGGCGGGCGCGGTGGCCGCCGCCGACGCGCTGCCCGGCGTGGCGGCGGCGGCCGGCGACCGGCTGACCGTCCTGTTCGACAGCGGGGTGCGCACGGGCGACGACGTGTTCAAGGCCCTCGCGCTGGGCGCGCGGACGGTGCTGCTGGGCCGGCCGTACGTGTACGGGCTGGCCCTGGACGGGCAGGCGGGCGTGGACCACGTCATCCGGTGCCTGCTCGCCGAGTTGGACCTCACCCTGGCCCTGTCCGGGCACGCGGGCCCCGCCTCGCCGGGCCCCGCCGACCTCGTCCGGGAGGCGCTGTGAGCGAGCTCAAGAATGTCCTGGCCGTGGTCTCCCCGCACGTCGGCGGGCGGGCGGCCGGTGCCGCGCTCGCCGGCCTGTTCCCGGGCCGGGCCCGGGTCACCGTCGTGGAGACGGCCGACGAGGACCCGACCGCGCTGCGCGAGGCGCACGTCGTCATCACCGGCCTCGGGCCGTTGACGGCCGCGCACTTCGCCGCCGCGCCCGTCCTGGAACTCGTCCAGTGCGCCAGCCACGGCTACGACTACGTGGACCTGGACGCCGCCCGCGCGCGCTCGATCCCCGTCTGCACCATCGGCTCCAGCACCGCGGAGCGGCAGAACGTGGCCGAGCAGACCTTCGCCCTGATGCTGGCCCTCGCCAAGCGGCTGGTCCCGGCGCACACCGCGCTCACCGAGGGGGACTGGGCGCTGCCGCGCCTCCAGTCGTCGATCACCGAGCTGTCCGGGAAGACGCTGGGGATCGTGGGGCTGGGCACCATCGGCACCGAAGTGGCCCTGCGCGCGGTGGCGTTCGGCATGCGGATCGTCTACAGCGGTCCGGAGGCGGCGGCGCCGGAGACCGAGGCCCGGCTCGGCGCCCGCCGCGTCGAGCTGGAGGAGCTGCTCCGCACGTCCGACTACGTGACGCTGCACGCGCCGCTCACCGACGCCACCCGGCACCTGCTGGACGCCGGGCGGCTGGCCCTGCTCAAGCCCACCGCTTTCGTGGTGAACACGGCCCGCGGCGCCCTGATCGACCAGGAGGCGCTCGCCGACGCGCTGGAGGCGGGCAGGCTGGCCGGCGCCGGGCTGGACGTCTTCGACCCGGAGCCGCCCCCGGCGTCGCTGCGGCTGCTGCGCGCCCCGCACGTGGTCCTCTCCCCGCACGTCGCGGGCGTCACCCGGGAGACGCTGGTACGCATCGCGCTCGCCGCCGTGCAGAACGTCCTGGAGTACTTCGAGGGCGAACCGCCGCGCGACGTGGTCTCCTGAATCCCCCTTCCCCGACCGGAGGTTGTGACATGCACCGAAGAACAGCCCCCCGCGGCCGCTTGGCGCGCGCCCTGCTGTGCGGCGTCCTGGCGCTGCTGCCCGCGTTCGCGGGCGGGGTCGCCGCGGCCCCGCCCGCGAGCGCCCGGACCGTGGCGCAGGCGTGCGGCACGGACACCACGGCCCTCGGCCGGGCCGACCGGCCCGTCGCCGGGACACTGGTGTCGGCCGTCCGCGCCGACGGCCGGACCGAGCAGTTCCAGCAGTTCTACGACACCTCGACGATGGGCGGGCTGCCCTTCGTCTGGCACCGGTCGCAGGACGAGCCGGGCGGCGCGTACGGCGACTGGGAGCGGGTGAGCGCGACGCCCGTCGGCCCCAAGCTGTACGAGGTGGACGCGGTGGAGAACTCCGTCGGCGGGCTGGAGGTGTTCTTCTCCTCTTACGGCGGCTTCTGCCACACCGTGCTGCGCACGCCTGACGACGAATGGCCCCCGGCGGAGGGCTTCGAGCTGGCGCCGCCTCCGTACCACGGCGGTCTGACCCTCTTCAAGGACCGCGGCGGCCGGCTGCACGCCTTCGCCGCGAGCCGGTCCACCGGCGCGGCCATGGAGGTGCGCAGCCAGTACGCGACCACCGACGACCACTGGGGCGGGGTGCGTGCCACGGGCCCGGTGCCGGAGAGCGGGGTCGGCCTGAGCGCGCCGTCCGTCACCCAGCTCCCCGACGGCCGGCTGCGGCTGGTCGCCCGGGAGTGGAACCGCGACCGCTACTGGACGGCCACCGAGCGGGAACCCTTCGTGGCCTGGGAGCCGTGGCGGCTGTGCGCGGACGCGAGCTGCTCCTGACGGCCGGACTTCCCCGCCCGCCGACGTGGCCGAACGCCGGCGGGCACCGGGGCGACACCTGTGTGCCGGTGCCGCCGGGCACGCCGGCGGCCCGGCTCGGGGCGGCGGGCTTCGAGGAGGCTCTGGTCAGCGCCGGAAAGGGCAGGTTCCGCTTCCGGGCCTTCGCGGGCGGCGTGTGAGCCGACGGCCCGGAGAGACCCGCCGGGCGGCTACTTCACCTTGTACTCACAGGGCTTGTTGCTCTTGCCGTCCTGGTTGTCCGCGACCTTCTTCCCGTCGACGACGATGGTGCACGACCCGGCGCGCAGCATCCCGTTCTCGTCCTGCGACGAGCCGGGGACCACGCTCACCAGCCGGCCGACCTTGCGTTCCGCGCCCTCCGGCGTGATGGTGGCGGTCCTCTTCCAGGGCAGGGTCACCTGCTGCGCGCCGTTGCCGTCGAGGTTGTAGTAGATCTGCGTCGTCCCCTTGCCCCGCACCTCCAGGGTCACCTGGTGGGACGTCCCCTTGTCGGCGTCCTCCTTGGGCTGGGCCTTCGGCCCCCGCGACGCGGACGTGTCCTTGCCGGCCTTGTCGTCGCTCTTGTCCCCACCACCGCAACCGGCCAGCAGTGCGGCGGTCGCGACCGTGACGACGGCCATGGCTGTCTTGCGCATGTCTCCTCTTCCGACGGCGACGGCCCGGGCGGACGGCCCGGACCGGCCGTCGATCATATGCCGTGCGCGAAGACGGCCCCGGACGGGCGCGGCGTCCGTCAGCTCTCGTGGAAGCCGTCGCGCAGCAGGGAGAAGGCGTGGTCGGCGTCGGCGACGGCCTCGGGGTGGACCTCGTCGGCCGAGCGGCCCGTGACGATGTGTTCCCAGTTGGCCAGGGCGAGGGTCCGCCGGGTGGCGACCAGTTGTCCGGCCAGCAGCCGTGCGGTGATCTCGGACCGTTCGGTGTCCAGCGTCTCGCGGAGGGCCTCGGCCAGGGCCTCCTCCTCGCGTGCCAGGTACTCGCCCATGCGGGCCACCAGGGTCGGCGTGGAGCGGATGAGGCCGTGGAAGGCGAGGACCTCGGCGGCGTCGTTGAGGCCGGTGATGGGGTCGCGGGCGTCCAGGCGGGCGCGGAAGTCGCGGTGCAGGGCGTCCAGGACGGAGACCCCGGGGCCGCGTTCGCGGACCACGTCGGCCGCGTCGGTCTGGTGGTCGGCGAACCGGTGGACGACCAGGTCCTCCTTGGTCGGGAAGTACCGGAACAGCGTGGGTTTGGAGACCTCGGCATCCGCCGCGACGTCCGCCACCGACACCCCGTCGAAGCCGTGCCGGAGGAACAGCCTGATCGCCGTGTCGGAGATGGCCGCCCGCGTCCGCTGCTTCTTGCGCTCCCGCAGGCCCGTCGATCCGTCCATGCGGTCACCCTAACACGCACGTTACCAGGGAACTCAACTGACCGAGTCCACTATGTGACCTGGTAATCCGTTTCGCGCGCCACCCGCCGCCGCCGACAATGGCGGCATGGAACTGCGCGGGGAGAGGGTCGTGCTGCGGCCCGTCGGGAACGGGGACGCCGAGATCCTCGACAGGATCGTCCGGGAGCCGGCCGTCGCGCGCTGGTGGTCGCCGCCGGACGACTACGCGGACATGCTCGCCGTCACCCTCGGCGCGCCCGGGGGCGAGGTCGTCGGGGCGGTCCGGTACGACGAGGAGACCCACCCGGAGTTCCGGAGCGCCGGCATGGACATCTTCCTGACGACGGCTCACCACGGCGAGGGTCTCGGCTCCGACGCCCTCCGCACGCTCGCCCGGTGGCTGCTCGGCGAGCGCGGACACCACCGGCTCACCATCGACCCGCTCGCCGCGAACACGGCGGCCGTCCGCTGCTACACCAAGCTCGGTTTCCGGCCGGTCGGGATCCTGCGCGCGTACCAGCGCGACCACCGTTCGGGGGTCTGGCAGGACGCCCTGCTCATGGACCTGCTCGCGGACGAACTCACCTGACCCGCCTGACTCATGCGCCCTCCGACCCACCCTGGCAGCGCGGGCACCAGTAGGTCGGCCGTTCCCGGCCGGGCTCCCCCTGGTCCGCGAGGCGGACCGGCCCGCCGCAGCGGCGGCAGGGGCGGCCCGCGCGGCCGTAGACCCAGAGGCGGCGGTCGGGATGCGGATCGGCGGTGGTGATCCGGGCGGAGCGGTCCTTGTTGACGTCGAGGAGTTTCCGGGCCAGGGCCGGCAGCCGGGCCGGTGAGGGCACCCGCCCCATGGGCAGCCAGGGCGAGATCCGCAGCATGTGGCAGATCTCGGACTTGTAGACGTTGCCGACGCCGGCGAGGTTGCGCTGGTCGAGCAGCGCGTCGCCGACGGCCCGTCCGGGGTCTGCGAGGAGGCGGCGCAGCGCCTCCGCCGCGTCCCAGTCCGGTCCGAGGAGGTCCGGTCCGAGGTGGCCGACGACGGTGGACTCGTCGGCGGTGCGCAGCAGTTCGAGCACGGGGAGGCGGTAACCGACCGCGACGTGGCGGTCGTTGGCGAGGACGGCGCGGATCTGGTGCCCGGGGCCGCCGCGCGGGCGCTCGCCGGCGGCGTGGACGCGCCAGGAGCCCTCCATGCCGAGGTGCGAGTGGAGGGTGAGGCCGCCGTCCACCCGCAGGAGCAGGTGTTTGCCCCGCGACACCGCCTCGACGACGTCCCGGCCGGCGAGGTCGGTCGTCGCCAGGGCGGGGACCCGCAGGTCGCTGCGGGTCAGGGTGGTGCCCGCCAGAGCGCGGTGGAGGCGCCGCGCGGTCCGCCAGACGGTGTCGCCCTCGGGCATGCGGCGCCTCCCACGGCGTACGGTCCCTCAGTCGCGGGACAGCGGTGTCTTGAGGGACACCCGGCCGCTCACCTCCTCCGGCACGGTGTCCTCCACCCAGGATGCGGCCCGGCCCGCCGTGGCGTCACCGGTGGCGGCGAGGTGGGAGAGCCGCTGGGTGACACCCGAGGCGGCGGGGGCGGGGGCGGCCGTCGGGCCTTCGGCGGCGTACGCGGTGGTGGTCGCGGTGGCGAGGCCGCCGGAGAGGAGGAGCAGCGACCCGGCGGCGATGCGCGACATGATGCGGTTGTTCATGCCGTGCCAACGAGCCACCGGGGACAAACGACACGAACGCCGCGTGACGCCTGTTCCGTCCCTCACTCCGCGTATCGGAGTTTGTCCGGATTGAGGACGGCGAAGATGGCGTGGATCCGGCCGTCGCGTACGTCGATCAGGATGACCTGGCCGCGGCCACGCATGGTGAGCCGGAGCGCGGGCTCGCCGTTGACCTCGACGAACCGCCGGGCGGTGATCCCGTACTTGGCCGCCAGCCCCAGCACGAGTGCCGCCGCCTTGTCCCGGCCGAAGACCGGCCGCTGGGCCGAGCTGACCTTGCCGCCGCCGTCGCTCCACACCGTCACATCGGCGCTCAGCAGGTCCTTCAGCCCGGCCAGGTCACCGCCGGCCGCCGCCTCCAGGAACCGGGTGAGCAGCCGCTCGTGCTCCTCGCGCGACGGCCGCGGCCGGGGCCGGGCGGCCGTGAGGTGGCCGAGGGCGCGGCGGTGGATCTGCCGGCAGGTCGCCGCGGAGGCGCCGACGACCTCGGCGATCTGCTCGTACGGCATCTCGAAGGCGTCCCGCAGCACGAACACCGCCCGCTCCGGCGGAGTGAGCCGTTCCATCATGTGGAGGGTGGCGTAGGAGAGGCTGTCGCGCAGCTCGGCCGTGTCCAGCGGCCCGGCCGCGTCCGTGGCGACGGGCTCCGGCAGCCACTCGCCCCGGTACGCCTCGCGGGTGACGCGGGCGGAGCGCAGCTGGTCCAGGGCGAGGCGGGAGACGACCGTCGCGAGGAAGGCGCGCGGCTCGCGGACGGTCTCCCGGTCGGTGCGGGCCCAGCGCAGGTACGCCTCCTGGACCACGTCCTCGGCGTCCCACATGCTGCCCAGCATCCGGTAGGCGATCCCCAGCAGCAGGGGCCGCTGCCCCTCGAACACGTCGTCCATCGTCCCCGGTCTCCCCGTTCCCCGCTCCGGCGCGCGGCCGGAATACCGGCCCGTTCGTACGACCGTACGGGAGCCGGCCGGCCGCGGCGGAACGGGGGCCGGATTCCCGTCCACCGGGGCCTTTCGGCCCTTGGCGGGCCACCGCCGGGCCACGCAGCGTGGGCGGCGGAACAACCCTTGATCTGCGGAGGGGACTGATGGCGATGGGCGCGGCGCGACTCGGCACCACCGACCTGGAGACGCTACTGACGGCGGCGGCAGCGGCCCCGTCGATCCACAACTCGCAGCCGTGGGAGATCCGTCCGGTCCCGGGCACGTTCCGGCTGGAGGTGCGCCCGGCCGCGGACCGGTGGCTGCCGGCCGCCGATCCGACGGGGCGGGCGCGGCTGCTGTCCGTCGGCGCGGCCCTGTTCAACCTGCGGGTGGCGGCGGGGCACTTGGGCCGCCGGCCGCGGGTGCGGCTGCTGCCCGACGCCGGGGACCCGGGCCTGGTGGCCGTCGTGGACCTCACCGGCCTCCCGCCGGACACCTCCCGGCAGCCGGACCTCTACGAGGCCGTCGCCCTGCGCCGTACCAGCCGGGCGCCGTTCACGGGACGGCCCGTGCCCGCCCGGACGCTGACCGAGCTGGCGTCGGCCGTGCTGACCGAGGGCGCCCGGCTGTACCTGCCCGGCGTCGTCGCCACCCGCCGCATGCTGGCCCTGACCGCCGAAGCGGAGCGGCGCAACCGCCGCGACTCGGCGCGGGTCCGGGAGAGCCGTGCCTGGGTGCACGCCGGGAACCTCCCCTACGGGATCCCGGCCGCCGCGCTGGGGCCGCTGGACGCGACGGGCCGGATCCCGGTCCGCGACTTCACCGGCGCGGGCCGCGCCCGGCGGGCCCCGGCGGTGCCCTTCGAACGCCACGCGCAGCTCGCCCTGGTGGTCACGCGCCGCGACCGCCCGGCGGACTGGCTCCGGGCCGGCCAGGCCCTGCAACGCGTCCTCCTGCTGGCCACCGCCCGCGGCCTCCGCACCTGCCCGCTGCACCAGGCCCTGGAGTGGCCCGACCTCCGCAGCGCCCTCGGCGGCGAGTCCAACCGCCCGCAGTTCCTCTTCCGCCTGGGCTACGGCCCCCAGGGCGCGCCGACGCCGCGGGCGGCGCTCACGGCGGGCGCGCCCGCCCGGGGAACCCAGGACACAACCCAGGCATATTTTTAACTCGGTTAACCTATCCTGGGGGCGTCACCATCCACCGTGGAGAGGAAGCGCTCACCCATGCCGCCCCACATCCAGGAATCCGGGGAACGCCGGCCGGCCGCCGGCGTTCCGGGCACCGCGCTCGCCGAGGAACGGGAGTACGCGATGGCGTGCCGCGAGGCCGCGCGCCACGAAGTGGCCGACGCCGGGGGCCGGGTCACCGAAGGCGAGGACGTCTCGGGCGACGGCGCGAGCGCCGAGGCGCTCGGCCGGTACCTGCGGACCCGCGCCCGCCGGCTGGCGGAGGAACCGGACGGCCCGCCGTTCTTCGGACGGCTCGACTTCGAGGACGGCCCCGCCGCCGGCGACCACCGGGGGCAGCGGTATCACGTCGGCCGGCGCCGCGTCGCGGTCCACCCGGCCGCGCCGCCTCTGGTGATCGACTGGCGGGCGCCGGTCGCCCGCGTCTACTACCAGGCGAGCGCCCGCGACCCCCAAGGCGTCGCCGTACGCCGCCGGTTCGGCTGGGCGCCCGGGAGCGACGGCGCCCCCGACGACCTGACCGCGCTGGAGGACGAACACCTCGGCCCCGCCCGGGCCGCCGGGCCGGCCGCCGCTTCGGCCGCCGCGAGCGGTCTGCTCGCCGCGGAGATCGAACGGCCCCGGCTCGGGCCGATGCGCGACATCGCGGCGACCATCCAGCCGGAACAGGACGACCTGGTCCGCGGCGGCCTCGCCGACTCGGTCTGCGTCCAGGGCGCCCCCGGAAGCGGCAAGACGGCCGTCGGCCTGCACCGCGCCGCGTACCTGCTCTACACCTTCCCCGAACGGCTCCGCCGCGGCGGCCTCCTCGTCATCGGCCCCAACCGGACCTTCCTCCGCTACATCTCCGAGGTCCTGCCCGCGCTCGGCGAGTCCGGCGTCACCCAGCTCACCGTCGCCGACCTCGTCGCCCGCCACCCCGTCCGGGCGGCCGACGACGCGCACACGGCCGTACTGAAACACGACGAGCGGATGGCCGCGGTCCTCGAACGGGCGCTGCACGCCCGGCTGTCCGCTCCCCGGGAGCCGCTGGTCGTCACCGACGGCTCATACCGCTGGCGCGTGCCCGAGGAGGCGCTCGCCGACGCCGTCGCCGACGTCCGCGGCCGGGGCCTGCCGTACGCGACCGGCCGCGAGCACCTGCGCGCCCGCGCCGTCGCGCTCGTCCGGCGGCAGGCCGAGCGCCGGGCCGGCCCGCGTGGCGCGGCCTGGGAGCGGAAGGTCGGCCGCTGCCGCCCGGTGGCCTCGTTCCTCGACACGGTGTGGCCGGTGACCTGTCCGGAGGACGTGGTCGCCGCCCTCCTGGGCGACGCCGGGACGCTCGCGGCGGCGGCGGACGGGCTGTTCACCGCCGCCGAGCAGGCCGCCCTGCGCCGGGACCGCCCCCCGCGCTCGTACCGCGGCGCCCGCTGGTCGGCGGCGGACCTGCTCCTGCTGGACGAGGTCGCCGGGCTGATCGAACACCCCGAGGGCTACGGGCACGTGGTGGTGGACGAGGCCCAGGACCTGTCGCCGATGCAGTGCCGGGCCGTCGCCCGGCGCAGCAGGTTCGGATCGCTGACCGTACTCGGCGACCTCGCCCAGGCCACCGAGCCCTGGGCGCCGCGCGACTGGGCGGCCCAACTGGACCGGCTGGGCAAGCCGCACGCGGCGGTGGTGCCGCTGACGACCGGCTTCCGCGTCCCGGCCCCCGTCATGGAACTGGCCGGCCGGCTCGTCCCCGCACTCGGCGTGAACGTACCGCGGGCCCGCTCCCTGCGCCCGGACGGCGAACTGACGATCCGCCATGTCGACGATCCGGTGGCCGCCGTGGCACCGGCGGTCCGGGCCGCGCTGAGGCGGGACGGAGCGATCGCGGTGATCACCGCGGACGTCGATCTGCCCCGGACGGAGGAAGCCCTGCGCGCCGCCGGCATCACGCCGGCGACAGCGGAGGACGAGGACACGGGCACGGCGGCCCGCGTCACCGTCCTGCCGGCGACCCTGGTCAAGGGCCTGGAGTACGACCACGTCATCGTGATCGAGCCGGCCGCCATCGCCGAAGCGGAACCACGCGGCCTGCACCGCCTGTACGTCGTCCTGACGCGGGCCGTCTCCCGCCTGGACATCCTCCACGGCCGGCCCCTGCCGGGGCCGCTGGCGGGGTGACGGCGGACGTACGAGAACGGTGGCGGGCCGACGGGCCTGGGCGGCCGCGGCCCGGGTGGCGCCGGCCCTTGGCGGTGGCGGCGTCCGCCGAGGGCCCGCGCGCGCCCTCCGGCAGCAGGGCGCGCGACGCGCCGGGGGGGTACGGCCGCCACCGGAGGCACGGCGCCGTGCGAGGCCACAACCACCCTGGCGCCCCCGTCGAAGACCCTCGCGCCGGCGCGGCGGGGGGGTGCGGGGGCTCGCCTCCACGAGAAACGGTGAACGGGGGTGCCCCCTCTGGAGGAGGGGCCGGGGCACACCGGACGACGGTCAGACCGTTGGTACCAGCGCCGTCCACCGCTCCAGGAGGGCTCGGTCACCCTCCACGCCCGCCAGCCCCTTCGCGGCGATGCGGCGCCAGAGGAAGAGCGTCAAGTCCGAGGCACTGCCGGACAGTTCGACGTCGCTGGGGCCGGGGCCCGGCGCGTAGCGGACGGTGTCGCCGTCGAAGTGGACGGTCCAGTGGCCCTCGCCGTCGGTGCGCCGGAAGCCGAACCGCTCGCCGGCGCCGGGCGCCGCCCGGCCGCCGGCCCGCCAGGCCGGGACGACCGTGCCGAGGAACCACCCGACACCGCCCGCCGCGAGCTCCGCGTCGAACGGCCCCGGCGCGCCGAGGGCGTTCTCCGCGTCCCAGCGGTGCACGGCCGCTTCGAAGGTCTGCGCCCACAGCCAGAAGCCGATGGTGCGGTCCGCCGACCAGGTCCACACGGGGTCGGCGGGATCCCGTTCGGCGAAGAGGGACGCCAGCGCGGCGGCGCCGTCCGCGAACCAGTCGACGAGGGAGGCCGGTACCGGCCCGTGGGTCGGCGGGTGGGCGGGGTCGGGCCAGCCGGCGCGGTCGGCGGGCAGGTCGAGGAAGGCGGTGTCCACGCGTTCGGGAGCGTCGTGGAGGCGGTCGCGGACGATCCGGGCCACGAACCGCTGCACCCAGCCCAGATGCCCGGTCAGGTCGCTGACCGTCCAGCCGGGGCACGAGGGGACCAGGGGCGCCTCCCCGGCGCGGGCGGCGCGCCGGACGGCGTCCTCGAACGCCCGCGTCTCGCGGCGGAAATGGGCTACGAGGTCCATACGCCGACCTTACCGCCGGCGGCGGTCGGCAGCCGCAGCCGGCCCGGGACCGGCGGGGCCCCGGACCGGGATGCGGTCCGCGATCCGGGACAGCGCCGGAAAAGGCCACCGGTCGTGAAATCCCCGGCGCACAGCGCGCGCTCCACGCACCGGGAACGCCGGGGGCCTCCCCGCGGGAAAGGACATCGCCGCTTCCCCGCCCTCCGGCTCGCCGTCCCCGAATCCGCCCTCCGCTTCCGCCGGGCCACGACGGTCCACGGCGTCGAGGAGCTCCCCGTCACCTGGTGACCGGCCGGCCGGGCGCCGACGCCCGGCTCGGGCCCTCCTCGTCGGCCCGCAGGCAGGCGATGCCGTAGTCGCCCGTCTCCTCGTCCACCGTGACGCCGTGGGTCTCGCTCCGGAAGCCGGGGAAGGCCCGGTCGAAGGACTCCAGGGCGCGCAGGTAGCGCAGCAGCGGACCGTCGGCGGCGCCGGTCGACTCGCCGGGCATCAGGACGGGGATGCCGGGCGGGGTGACGGTGACCATGGCGGCCGCGACGCGGCCGGCCGCGTCGGCGAGGCGTACGCGCTCCGTGCCGCCGCGGATCAGCCGCTGGTAGCAGTGCTGCGGTGGCGCGACCGGCTCGGGGAGTTCACGGAAGGCCGTGTCCAGCAGGGTGACCAGGTCGGTGTCGCGCAGGTGCCGGTGCATGGAGTGGCAGAGCTCGGCGAGGGTGGTGCCGGCGTAGCGGCGGGGATGGCGGTCGACGACGCCGGGCAGGACGCGGTCGAGGGGCGCGTCGGCGTCGTAGAGCGCCTTGAAGTCCATGAGGGCGTCGAGGAGCGTGCCCCATTTGCCCTTGGTGATGCCCATGGAGAACAGGACGAGGGTGGTGTAGCTGTCGGTCTTCTCGACGACGATGCCCCGGGTGGCGAGGTAGGCGGTCAGGACGCGGGCCGGGATGCCGGTGTCGGACCAGTGGCCGGTGGCGTCGATGCCGGGGCAGGTCAGGGTGACCTTGACGGGGTCCAGCATGCAGTGGCCCTCGGTGAGGCCGGGGAAGCCGTGCCAGGCGGCGTCGGGGGCCAGCTCCCAGCAGGAGGGTTCGGTGCGCAGCAGGTCGGGCGGGGCGTCGGCGAAGTCGTGGGGTGCCCCGGTGCTCGGGTCGGTGACGGTGTCGGGCTGCCAGACGCCGAAGAACCAGTCGGGCCGGTCGCCCGCGGCCGTGATGCGCCGCCCGGTGCGGACGACGGCCTGCCGGAACCGGACGGCCTCGGTGATCCCCTCGTCGATCAGCCAGCGGCCCTGGGGGCCGTCCATCATTCCGGCGGCGACGTCGAGGGAGGCGAGGGCGGGGTAGAGGGGTGAGGTGGTGCCGTGCATCATGAACGCCTCGTTGAACAGCTCGTGGTCCACGGGGGCCCGGGGCGCGTCCCTGATGTGCACCATCGCGCTCTGCGAGAGCGCGGCGAGGAGTTTGTGCGTGGACTGGGTGGAGAAGACCGTGGGGCGGTCGGGGCCGGGGAACGTGTCGGGGCCGACGGACATGGCGTAGCGGCCGGCGTAGAGCGGGTGGAAGCGGGCGTAGGCGAACCAGGCTTCGTCGAAGTGGAGCCGGGGCGTGCTGGGCGCGAGCTGCCGGGCGACCCGTACGGCGTCGTAACAGAGGCCGTCGTAGGTGGAGTTGGTGATGACGGCGTACTCGGCGTGGGGGTGCGCGGCGTCGGTGGCCAGCGGGTTGCGGGCGACGTGGCCGGCCACCGCGTCCGCCGCGGTCTCGGCCGGCGGCACCGGCCCGGCGAGCCCGTAGCCGTTGCGGGTGGGGACGAGGTAGACGGGACGGGCGCCGGAGAGGACGAGTCCGTGGAGGACGGACTTGTGGCAGTTGCGGTCGACGAGGGCGATCTCGTCCCGGGAGACGCAGAAGTGGCCGACCATGCGGTCGGCCGTGGAGTTGCCGTGGAGGACGAAGTAGGTGCGGTCGGCGCCGAAGATGCGGGCGGCGTTGCGCTCGGCGTCGCCGATGGGGCCCGTGTGCTCGAAGAGGGAGCCGAGCTCCTCGACGGAGAGGGAGAGGTCGCTGCGGAGCAGCCGTTCCCCGTAGTGGTCGAAGAAGGCGCGTCCGACCGGGGATTTGAGGAAGGCGACGCCGCCGGCGTGCGCCGGGGTGTGCCAGGAGTACTCGTGCGCGTCGTCGAAGCGGCGCAGCGCCTTGAAGAAGGGCGGGAGCACGGCCTCCCGGTAGGTGCGGGCTGCGCCGGAGATCCGGCCGGCGATGAATCCGGGGGTGTCCTCCAGCGGCCAGACGTAGCCGACGACGCTCTCCGCGACCCATAGCGGCAGCCGGTCGAGGTCCTCGTCGGCCTCGTCGGTGAGGACGAGGAAGACGGGCAGGTCCTTGAACCGCCGGCCGGCGCCGCGGAGGACGGACGCGCCGCCCGGCTCGTCCCCGGCGTGGCCGCCCGCGGGCAGGTCCCAGGCCACCACGGCGGCGGCGAGGCCCGCCTCGGTGCGCAGCACGGCGCGGGCGTCGGCCGCGGTGCCGGCCCAGCGCACCTCCAGCCCGTCGGCTTCCAGGGCGGCGCGGATCCTGCGCAGTTGCTCGCCTCGCGCGCCCTGGTCCCGCGGGTCCTGGCCGAGCGCGAACAGCACGGTGCCGACGGCCATCTCGTCCCCCTTGCGCGCGGTCCGCCCGGATCCCGCATCGGATCATCGGGTCGTCCTCCGACCAGTCTGGCGCGCGGGGCGGCGCGCGACGGGCCGGGTGCGTTCAAACCACCCGTGGGTGGGGAGCCGTGGCGTTGCCGGGCTCAGGGGGGCGCGGCCGGGCGCCGGGCGCGTCACGGCAGGAGGCGCGGTGGGCTCAGCCGCCGGTACCCGCCGGGAGGCGGTCCGAGGCCCGTACGGAGTGCAGGTGGATCAGCGCGTCGAAGTGGCGGGCCAGGGCGACCGGTTTGCGCGGCGCGGGGTAGGCGGTGCCGTAGTCGAGCGCGGGGCGCGGCGTGCGGAGCCCGTCGCGGGCGGGGGCGGGGACCGTGCGCAGGTCGAGCAGGCAGTCGCGGTGGCGGACGCGGTCGAGGGTGTCCTCGTTGCCGCCGGGCGCCGCGGCCACGGTGAACCGCCGGACGTTGGCGTCCAGCATGGCGTCGTCGGCTCCGACGCCGTTGAACGTCCCGTGGTGGAAGGTGAGTCCGACGGAGGCGTAGCGCGTGCCGAGCCGGTCGTGAAGGAACGCGCCTTGCTTCTTGGGGTAGTTCACCGGGTCGCCGCTGCGGTAGCCGATGTGGCCGTTGTGGGCGGGGCCCGCCGTCCGCCCGCCGTCTCACCCCCGTTCCGCCCCCGCCGCCAGCGGCGCCCGGCGGAGGAGGGCGCGGGTGGGGAGGGCGGTGGCGGTGACGGTGACGGTGAGGAGGACGGCGCCGGCCGTCAGGGTGAGGACGGTGACGGGTGAGACGTAGGGGGCGGAGCCGGTGACGCCCCGGGCGATGGGGGCCAGGGTGATCCAGACGATGACGGCGCCGAGAGTCAGACCGCTGGCGGCCACCAGGAGGGCCTCCCAGCGCATCATGTCGCGCACCTGGCGGCGGGTGGTGCCGGTCAGGCGGAGCAGGGCGACCTCGCGGCGGCGGTCGAGGACGGTCATGACGAGGGTGTTGGCGGCGGCGACGGCCGCGAAACCGCCGAGCACGGCCGCCATCACGGTGTTCGCCCAGGCGTTGAGCTCCTGGTCGCGGTCGGCCGCGGCCGCGAAGCCGGCCGCGTCGGTGACGGTGGTGCCGGGCGGGCCCAGTTCGGCGAGCCGCCGGGCGACGGCCGCCCGGTCCGCGCCGCGGGCCTCCTTGACCAGGACGTGGCTGTCGAGGGCGGTGGCCGCGTGGGCGGCGACGGCGGACCGGGGCAGCAGCACCTCGCCGAGGCCGAGCCCCCGCTCGTAGGTGGCGACGAGCCGGGGCCGGACCCGGGTGCCGTCGGCGAGCCAGAGCGGGACCCGGTCGCCGGGTGTGACGTGCAGGCTGTCGGCCAGGGTGGTGGCGACGGCGACGGTGTCGGACGAGGTGCCGAGCCCGGCCAGGGAGCCCGTCCGGACGCCGAGGTCGAGGACGGCGGGGAGCCGGGCCGGGTCGCCGGAGACGCCGAGGGCGGTCGCGGACGACAGCCCGTCCCCGACCTTGTGGAGGGTTCCGGTGCGCAGGACGCCGACGGCGGTGTCCACGCCGGGGACGCGGGCGGCGCGTTCCGCGGTGGCGGCGGGCAGCCCGGGACCGGTGGTGGTGAGGACGCGGTCGGCCACGACGCCGTCGCGGACGTTCCGGTCGGCGACGTGCCGGATGGTGCCCTGGAGGAAGAGGAGGGTGCCGCAGAAGGCGGTGACCATCACGATGGGGGTGATGGCGGAGGCGAGGCGGTGGGCCTGGGCGCGGGAGTTGTCGGCGGCCAGCGACCCGGCGGCGCCGAGGGCGCGGGTACGCAGGGGCAGCCCGAGGAGGGTCGCGCAGAGCCGGGCCACCAGCGGGCCGAGCAGGGCGACGGCCAGCAGGAAGCACATGACGACGCCGAGGGCGGTGTTGGCGGCGGTCTCGCCGTTCTGGTCGGCGGCGAGACCGGCGAGGAACGCGCCGCCGACGAGGGCGGCCAGGCCGAGCGGGGTGCGTATCCAGCCGGGCCGGACGGGCTGGGCGGACGCCTCGCCGAGGGCCTGGCTCGGGCGCAGCCGCGCGGAGCGGCGGGCGGCGGCGTACCCGGCGACGAGCGCGGACAGCAGGGTGGCGCCGACCGCGACGGTCAGCGGTATGAAGCCGACGTCCAGGCGCACGCCGTCGGGGACGGCCCCGCGCTCGTCGAGTTCGCCGAACCACCAGTGGGCGAGGGCGAGCCCGGGCAGGATGCCCAGGGCGCCGGCGAGCGGCGCGATGATCACCGCCTCGGTGGCGATGGTGCGGCGGATCTGCCGCGGGGTGGCGCCGATCGCGCGCAGCAGGGCGAACTCGCGGGCGCGCTGTCCGGTGGCCAGGGCCACCGTGCCCATGACGACGAAGACGGCGGTGAAGGTGGCGATGCCGCCGAAGGAGCCGCCGATACCGGTGAACAGCTCCCGGGCGTCGGTCAGCCCGGGCTCCTCGGCCGCGCCGCGCGCGTCGCCGGTCAGCACCTTGGGTCCGTCGCCGACGGCCTGCCGGACCTGGTGGGCGAGGTCGGACGTGGCCGTGCCCGGCCGGGGGCGTACGGCGATGGCGTCCACGGCGCCCGGGTGGCCGGAGAGCCGGTCGGCGGTGGCGTCCGCGAACCAGGCGGTCGCCCGGCCCGCGCCCTCCCGGGCCAGGCCGGCGACGCGGTACGCCGCCGTCCCGCCGGGTCCGGTGAGTGTGACGCGGTCGCCGGTCGCGAGGCGGGCGGCGCGCGCCGAGGCGGCGTCCAGGACCACCTCGCCGGAGCGCGGCGCGCGACCGTCGGACAGCGGGCGGGCGCCGGGGGCGAGGGCGACGCCGGCGCTTCCGTAGGGCCGTCCGGTGAGGTCGGGAAGCGCCGTGACCCCGGCCCGTACCGGGAACGCCTGCTCGGGGACGGCGGCGGCCACGCCGGGCCGGGCCGCGATCAGCGCGGCGAGCGCCGCGGGCACCCGTCCGCGGCCGGGCAGCGCGGACTCGCTGGTCGACCGGTTCTCGCCGTGGCCGGTGGTGATGCGGGCGTAGGGATCGGCGGCGACGACGACCGGGGTGTGGGCGTAGCGCTCGGGTACGACGTGGGCGGTGATGCCCGTCTGGAGGAGCACCCCGCAGGCGGTGATGATCGCCGAGGCGAACAGCAGCGCGACGAGGCTGCCCGCGAAGGAGGCGGGCCTGAAGCGGACGGAGGCCCGCGCGAGTCCGTTCGGCATGCGGCTCACACCGTCGCCGTCGGCATCGGGGCCGGGCGGTGGTCGGACGCGGCGGTCAGGGCGACCATCCGGTCGGCGACCGCCTGCGGGTCCGGGCGGGTCAGCTCGCCGGCGAGCAGGCCGTCGGCGAGGAAGAGCACCCGGTCGGCGTGGGCGGCGGCCACCGGGTCGTGGGTGACCATGACGACCGTGGCGCCGAGCGCGTCGACCGCCCGCCGGAGCAGGCCCAGGACCTCGTGGGCGGACCGGGTGTCGAGGGCGCCGGTCGGTTCGTCGGCGAACACCACCTCGGGCCGGGTGATCAGCGCCCGCGCGATGGCGACCCGCTGCTGCTGGCCGCCGGAGAGCTGGCCGGGGCGGCGCCGGCCGTGCCGGTCCAGACCCACCTCGGCCAGCAGCTGCTGGGCGCGGTGGCGGTCCTGGCGCTCGCCGGCCAGGCGCTGCGGGAGGAGGACGTTCTGCTGCACGGTGAGCGAGGGCAGCAGGTTGAACGACTGGAAGACGAAGCCGACGCGGCTGCGCCGCAGCTTCGTCAGCCGGTCCTCGCTCAGCCCGGTGATCGCCTCGCCGCCGAGCAGCACCTCGCCGGAGCTGGGCCGGTCCAGCCCGGCGGCACACTGCAGAAAGGTGCTCTTGCCCGAGCCGGAGGGGCCCATCACCGCGGTGAAGCTCCCGCCGGGCAGGGCGAGGTCCACCCCGCGCAGCGCCTCGACGGCCCCCTCGCCCCGCCCGTACCGGCGCCGCACGGCCCGTAGCTCGACCGCCGGGGCCGTGCCCCGGCGCTCCTCGGTGGGTATGCGGTCGCGGCGCAACGCCATGGTGTCCCTTTCTCCGCCGGTGCTGTCGACGCCGCCGACGCTACGGAACGGGGACACGGGCGGACCATGGAGACAGCCGGGCTCGGGGGGTGGGGTTTTCCCCAGGTCAGGCGGGGGCGCTGCCCGGTCCACCGGGGTGGGCGGAGGCGGGGCGCGGGGGCTGGAGGGGACGCGCCGGGGCCGGCGGGGGCGCGAGGCGCGGGACGGGGCCGGGCAGGGGCCCGGGGTACGGGGGCGGCGGCCCGGCGGGGAGCGGCCCGGCCCCCGGCGCGGCCTCAGGCCCGCCGCCGTACCCCGGCCCGCCGGTCGGCGGGGCACCGGGGACCGCGCAGGCGGCGCAGCACCCCGTCGCCCCCACAGCCGGCGTTCTCTGGCATATCGCGCACAGCACCTACGACGACCTCGATTGCTTTCCGGCGCGCCGACAGGCGCGGACACAGGGAGTCACTGGTCATGCGAGGCTATCGGGCCCCTCGGACAGCGGGGCCCGGACCTGACCGAGACGAGCGCGCGGCCGCTGCCCCGCACGGGTGAATGACCTGCGAAAAGCCGGCATTGCCCTGATCATCGGAGATATGGCGCTGCCCGTCGCCCGGCTCCCCGAGATCCGGCCCATGCTGACCGTCCCCGGCCCGCTGCCGGCCGACGGCGAGGACGCGGGCTGGGGGTTCGAGGTGAAGTGGGACGGGGTGCGCTGCGTGGTCAGCACCACGGGGGACGGGACCGTGCGGCTGATGAGCCGGGCCGGGAACGACGTGACGGCCACCTACCCGGAGCTGCTGGAGCTGGGCGCGCAGCTCCAGGGCCGGTCCGCGGTGCTCGACGGCGAGCTGGTGGCGCTGGACGAGCGGGGCCGGCCGGACTTCGGGCTGCTCCAGCGCCGGATGGGCATCGCCAACCCGCGCCGCGCGGCACACCTGGCGATGGAGTACCCCGTCCACCTGATGATCTTCGACGTCATGCACCTGAGCGGCCGCTCCCTGCTCGGCGCGACCTACGGGGAGCGCCGCGCCATCCTCTACGGCATGGGGCTGACCGGCCGCAGCTGGTCCGTCCCCACCCACCTGGAGGGGCATGCGCGGCGGGCCTGGGACGCCACGCTGCGCCACGGCTACGAGGGTGTCATCGCCAAGCGGCTGGCCTCCCTCTACCTGCCGGGCGTGCGGTCACCCGACTGGCGGAAGGTGAAGCACCTGCTCACGCTCGACGTGGTCATCGGCGGCTGGACGGAGGGCCGGGGAGTGATCGCGGGGCTGCCCGGGGCCGTACTGGCCGGTGTGGAGGAGCCGTCCGGCCTGCGGTACGTCGGTTCCGTCGGCTCGGGCCTCTCCGGGCAGGAGCGCCGTGACCTGGCCCGCTTCCTGGACGCGATGGCCCGGGACGGTTCGCCGTTCGCGGGGCCGGTGGACGCGACCGGCGTCCACTGGGTGGAGCCGCGGCTGGTCGCCGAGATCACCCTCACCGGCTGGACCCCGGCCGGGCACCTCCGCCACCCCATCTGGCACCGGCTGCGGCCGGATCTGACGCGCCCCGGGTGAGCGGGGGAATGCCGGAGGGCGGCGGCATCCGGTTTCCGGTGCCGCCGCCCTCCGGGGGTGCGTTTTTCGCTCTCCGTCAGTAGGCGGAGTTGACGTTGTCCATCGAGCCGTACTTGTCGGCCGCGTAGTTGCAGGACGCGACGATGTTGGCCACCGGGTCGTAGATGTCCCAGGACGTGCCCTCGACGTGGTACGCCTTGAACGTCGGGTCGATGATCTGCAGCAGACCCTTCGACGGCACACCGTTGACCGCGTTGACGTCCCAGTCGTTGATCGCGTGCGGGTTACCCGTCGACTCCCGCATGATGTTCCGCTTCACACCGTCGTAGGAGGCCGGGATGCCCTTGGCCTTCATGATGTCCAGGGCCTGCGAGATCCAGCCCTCCAGGTCATTCCCGTACGCCTTCGGCGCCGGAGCGGCGGGAGCGGCCGGCTTCTGCAGCGGCTTACGGGCGGTGGAGCGGTTCGCGGCCTGCTTCTGCGCACGGTCCTTGTCCGCATCAGCCTTCGCCTTGGCATCCGCCTTGGCCTTGGCATCCGCCTTCGCCTTGGCGTCGGCGTCGGCGTCGGCCTTGGCCTTGGCGGCGTGCTTGGCCGCGGCGGCGTCCGTCCGGGCCTGCTCGGCCGCCTTGTCGGCGGCGTCCGCCCGCTCGGCGTCCTGCGTCTGGGCGAAGGTCTCCGCGTTCCAGGCCACCGGCTTGACCGGCGCCGGAGCGGCCACGGCGTGCGAGGCGGCACCGAACGCGACGGCGGCGGCACCGGCGGCGGTCAGCGCCGCGGCGGAGAACTTGTGGGCCTTCGTCAGACGGGTATAGCCAGAGTGAGTGGAACGCATGAGAAGGGTGAACCTTTCGGATCGGGGAACCGCGACGGGCCTGGACCGGCGCAAAGAAAAGCGCCGTTCTCGGTCGGACGGCGCCGTGCGGTCCCACCATTCTTAGCGGCGCTCGAAAACCCCGACAAGCACTGTGACCTACTCCCCCGCATCGTTCACCGGCCCTGAAGAACCGGGAAATCCCCGCGAATTCGGGAAGCCACAGCACTAAAGGAGCCCGTATGTGATCGGGGCCCTATGCGCGGCCTCACAGCGGCCGCCGCTCCCCGTTGACGTCCCGCCACGACCCGCGACCGAAAACGCGCCGGGCCGCGCCCCCTTCGCGGGGAGCGCGGCCCGGTGCCGTCGTTCCGTCGGCGTTACGCCTTCGGCGTCGCCGCCTCGCGCAGCTCCGCCTCGCGCTGGGTGCGGGCGACCCGGCCGCGGACCAGGAACCAGCCGCCGACCAGGGCCGCCGCGATCAGCGGCAGGCAGAGGATGGTGTCGCGGCTGGCGCCCTTGTCGGCCGCCATCAGGCCCAGGACACCGGCCAGGAAGACCAGCGTGACGATCTGGGTGTAGGGCGCCCAGGGCAGACGGTAGGCGGGGCGGGAGACCAGGCCCGCCTTGGCGCGCCGCCAGAAGAGCAGCGAGCAGAGCATGATCATGCCCCAGGTGCCGATGATGCCGATCGCGGCGAAGTTCAGCACGATCTCGAAGGCGTTGTCCGGGACGACGAAGTTCAGGCCGACGCCCAGGACGCAGAAGAACGCGGTGAGCAGGATGCCGCCGTAGGGGACCTGGCCCTTGTTCATGCGGCCGGTGAACTTCGGGGCGGAGCCGGACATGGCCATCGAGCGCAGGATGCGGCCGGTGGAGTAGAGGCCGGAGTTGAGGCTGGAGAGCGCGGCGGTGAGGACCACCAGGTTCATCACGCCGGCCGCGTACGGCACGCCGATCTTGGACAGCACGGTGACGAACGGGCTCTCGCCGCCGGTGAAGGCGTTGTACGGCAGCAGGAGCGTGAGGAGCACGACCGAGCCGACGTAGAACAGGCCGACACGCCACATGATCGAGTTGATCGCCTTGGGCATGATCTTCTCGGGGTTCTTGGTCTCGCCCGCGGCGACGCCGCACAGCTCGACCGAGGCGTAGGCGAAGACGACGCCCTGGATGACCAGCAGCATCGGCATCAGGCCGGACGGGAAGAGGCCGCCGTGGCCGAGCATGTTGGACAGGCCGGGCGTGTGCCCGCCGACCTCGTGCTGACTGGCGAGCAGGAAGATGCCGATCGCCATGAAGACGACGAGGGCGCCGACCTTGATGATCGCGAACCAGAACTCCATCTCGCCGAAGTACTTCACGGAGATGAGGTTCACGGTGAGGACGACCGCGAGGGCGATCAGCGCGAGGACCCACTGCGGGATGTCGCTGAACAGGTGCCAGTAGTGGGTGTACGTGGCGACGGCCGTGATGTCGGCGATGCCGGTGGTGGCCCAGTTGAGGAAGTACAGCCAGCCGGCGGCGAAGGCGCCCTTCTCCCCCATGAACTCGCGGGCGTACGAGACGAACGCGCCGGAGGACGGGCGGTAGAGGACGAGCTCGCCGAGGGCCCGGACGACGAAGAAGGCGAAGACGCCGCAGATCGCGTACGCGATGAACAGGGAGGGTCCCGCGTTCGCGAGCCGGCCGCCGGCGCCCAGGAAGAGGCCGGTGCCGATGGCTCCGCCGATCGCGATCATGTTGATGTGGCGGGACTTGAGGTCCTTGCTGTAGCCCGCGTCACCGGCGTCCACGTGCGCGGACGTCGTGACCGGGGCGGACACACCGGTGGGCGTGTCGGCCGCAGTGAGAGTGCGGTCGCTCATGTATGTCTTCGCCTTCGTTCGTGGGGGCAGGACCGGAGGGCGTCCCGGCAGGGGACACCGCCCGGGCTCCGGCTGGCGACGCCGGTCCTGGTGATGCAGAAGGTGTGAGCGGGATGGGATGGATCGGGAGTCCGGGACATACGGAAGTGGGGGGTGGACTCCTCCCGCCGGACGTCGGACGTCAGCGCCCCGAGGGGTGCCGTCGCCCCGTGGGGCGATGTCGGAGGACGCCGTGCTGCCGGCGCGGGTACGCCGTGGCGATCTCCTGGGTGTCTGACGAGTCCATGCGGGAATGGTGTGAGGCGCGTGAAGGTGCCGTCAAGAGTTTGCGGAGAATTGACATTTTTGAAAACTCACGCTAAGTAACCTGCGAACGGCAAGATCGCAGGTCACGAGCAGGACGCGGGAGACGTTCGACTACACTGCGCAACGTTTCCGGCGGTAAGGCGCATCCGCCGCCGTTTTCCCGGCCTCCCCCGGGAAGAGGACGGATTCCTGCCGCGACCGGTCCGAAGGATGCAGCGGCCGATCACCCCGCCGGACGACGCCGGGCCGGTTCCCCGCCGGAAGAGTGTCGTCCATGACACACCGACCCGTCACGAGGGTGTCCCTCGTCTCCCCGCTGGCCTGCGCGGCGGTGCTCGCCGCCCTCGTCCCCGCCGCCGGCGCGCAGGCCGCGCCCGCCGCCGCGCCCCGGCTGCTGGCGCCCCAGGGCACCGAGCTGCTGCCCAACCTCGACGACGACGCCCGCCGCTGCACCCTGCGCCCCGGCGACCTGGACCGGCTGGACACGGCCGTGGACGAGCGCCTCGCCGCCTGCAACGACGCCGCCGACGAGGTCGTGAACGGCGCGGCCGACCTGGAGGACCTCACCCCGTTGCGGGTGCCGCCGACGGCCACCGGTGCCGGGGCGAGCGCCCGGGTGTCCGTACCGGCCGCGCAGGCCCGCTACGCCCGGATCTTCGTCGAGCGCGGCGGACGGTACGTCTCGCTGGGGGCCGGCGGCCCGCTCGGGGCCGACGAGCTGCGGCGCGGCGTCCGGCTGGCCGTGGAGGGCCGCGACGTCGTCCGGGACCGGGCCCGCTGGGACGGCCGCGTCGACGTCACCCTGACCGTCACCGACCGGGGCGCCACCCGCGGCGCCACGGTCCGGCTGCGCGTGGTGCCCGTCCTCCTCCAGCACGACCTCCAGCCGGCCCGGCACGTCTTCGCCGCCGCCCCCGGGCCCGGTACCGGGCAGCCCGCCGAGGTGCCGGTCTCCAGCCGGCGCCCGGGCGGCTGGGACGCCTTCGCCGGCTCGCTGCGCACGGCGGCCCGGGACTCCGGCCTGCCCGCCCGCGCCCTGCGCTTCCAGCCGGGGACGGCCGAGTGGTGGCGGGACGTGTGGCGGCAGGACATCGCCGAACCCGGCTACGTCACCAAACAGACCCCCGAGGGCCCCCGCACCATGCGGATCCTGCTGCGCTCCCCCAACCACTGGACGTCCCCCGACGGCCGCGCCGCGAGCCTCCGCCGGGCCGGCCGGCTGCTCTACCGCGATCTGCGCGGGCCCGGCGTGGGGATCGTCCAGCAGTACACCACCCGGCGCGACGCGGGCGTGGACGAGCTGCTGAACTTCACCGGCAACGTCGAGTCCCTGCCGCCGTACCCCGGCCACCCGCAGGGCCGGATCCTCTACGGCGCCACCCCCGAGCGCCACCCCGACCCGTCGTTCGTGACCATGCTGCGGTCCCAGGGGCGGCAGGAGCCGCTGGTCCTCGACACGTCCTGGCTGCTGGTCGGCCACGTCGACGAGACCGTCCACGTCGTCCGGGCCGGCAACGCGCGCGGCTGGACGCTCGCCTACTCCGACCCCCGGCTGGCGCTGGACCTGCTGCGCCGCGCGCACCGCGCCGGGGAGGGCGGGCAGGTGCCGTTCGCGGACACCGACGCCCGGGAGAAGCCGACCGTCGACCAGATGCTCGACCACGAGCGGCGGACCGGCGACAACGCGGACGCCGCGCGGCGGATCGACGGGCAGCTGTCGGTGCTGCTGCGCGCCACCGGGCTGCGGCGGGACGAACTGGTGCCGCTGCCCGTGCTGTACGCCCAGGAGGACGCGGGCGGCGGGGTGCGCCGCCACCGCGCCCTCTCCCCCGCGCTCGCCAACGGACTCTCCCTCACCGCGCGGGACTTCGCCCCGCCGGCCCCGCACGGCCCCCGGGTCGGCGGCCGGGACCTGTTCCGGGACGAGGCCGAACGGCGGCTCCGCGCCCAGGGGGTACGGGTGCACTGGGTGGAGGACTTCTCCTGGGCCCACCTCGGCGGCGGCGAGGTCCACTGCGCCACCAACGCGCTCCGGCAGGTTCCCTGACGTACCGTCAGATCGCGCCGCGCGGCCGTTCGGGTGACGTACACATTGTGGGCCCCCCGGGGCGCACGGCAGAGTAGCGCCGGGCCATGCCCGATGTGCCCCGAGAACACCGTGTTCGCGAAGCGGTCAGGAGAGCGTCATGCAGAAGATCACGTCGTTCCTGTGGTTCGACGACCAGGCGGAGGAGGCGGCCGCGCACTACACGTCCGTCTTCGACGACTCCCGGATCGTGCACGTCCAGCGCTACGGCGAGGCCGGGCCCGGGGAGCCCGGTTCGGTGATGACGGTGACCTTCGAACTCGCCGGGCAGCAGTTCATCGCCCTGAACGGCGGCCCGCGCTTCACCTTCAACGAGGCCGTGTCCCTCTACGTCGACTGCACCTCGCAGGAGGAGGTCGACGAACTGTGGGCCAGGCTCGCCGAGGGCGGCGAGGAGGGGCCGTGCGGCTGGCTGAAGGACCGCTACGGCCTCTCCTGGCAGATCATTCCGCGCCGGCTGACCGATCTGCTGAGCGATGCGGACGCCGAGCGGGCGGGCCGGGTGATGCGGGCGATGCTGGAGATGACGAAGATCGACGTGGCGAAGCTGGAGGAGGCGGCGGCCGGAGAGGGGTGACCCACCGGGCGCCCGCCGTTTCGCGGGTCAGTCCGCCGGTGCGTCGAAACGGGCGCGCGCCGCCAGGACGTCGTCCATGTTGCTCTCGGCCCACGCCTTGATGGCCCGCATCAGCGGCACCAGGGTCTCGCCGAGCGGCGTCAGGGCGTAGTCGACCCGGACCGGCACCGCCGGGGTGACCGTCCGGGTGAGCAGGCCGTCCCGTTCGAGGTTCCGCAGGGTCTGGGTCAGCATCTTCTGACTGACGCTCACCAGGCGGCGGGCGAGGTCGGAGTAGCGCTGCGGGCCTTCGGCGAGCGCGTTGACGACCAGGCTGACCCACTTGTCCCCGATGCGGTCCAGCAGCTGCCGGGCGGGGCATTCGGCCAGGTAGGCGTCGTACGCGGCCCGCGCCTCGGCGGTCGTGTCCGGCGTCGTGGTGCCCATGGCTCTCCTTCGGGTGCGGTGGCCACTGTGAAGTGCCTTCTTCCCCAGAGAGAGTAACTCTCCCTAGGGTCGTGGCCGTTCAGCCGAACGCGAGAACGGAACGGAAGGTGTTCGAGGATGCGGGCGATCGTCGTACGGACGGCAGGCGGACCGGAGGCCCTGGAGCTCGTCGAGGTGCCGGTGCCGCGGCCGGGCGCCGGGCAGGTGCGGGTGCGGGTCGAGGCCGCCGCGGTCAACCCGGTGGACGCGCTGACCCGCGCCGGGACCCTGGCGGCGGCGGGGCTGGTGGCACCGCGAGAGGTCACCGGCATCGGATGGGACGTCGCCGGACGCGTGGACGAAGTCGGACCGGGCGTCACGGAGTTCGCTCCGGGCGACCGGGTGATCGGCCTGCGGGACCGGCTCGACCTCTCGCTCGGCACCTACGCCGACCAGGTCGTCCTGGACGCGGCCGCCCTCGCGCCGGCCCCCGCCCGCCTCTCGGCCGCCGAGGCGGCCACCCTGCCGCTGAACGGCCTGACGGCCGATCAGGCCCTGGACGCCCTCGGTCTGGCCCCGGGGGCCACCCTGCTGATCACGGGGGCGGCCGGCGCGGTCGGCGGGTACGCCGTGCAACTGGCGGCCGGGCGCGGGCTGCGCGTGGTGGCCTCCGCCGCGGAGGAGGACGAGGCGTTCGTCCGCTCGGTGGGCGCCGAGTGGTTCGTCCCGCGCTCGGCCGACCCGGCGGAGGCGGTCCGCGCCCTCGTCCCCGGCGGCGTGGACGCCGTCCTCGACGCCGCCGTGCTCGGCGTGGCCGCCCTGGGGGCGGTCCGCAACCGCGGCGCCTTCGTCTCCGTCGTCGGCGGCGCGGCGCCGACCCCGCTGCGCGGCATCACCGTCACCGAGCTGTGGGTCGCGGCCGACGCCGCCGGCCTCGCCCGGCTGTCCGCCCTCGCCGACACCGGCCGGCTCACCCCCCGCGTCGCCGGCGTCCTCCCGCTCGCCGAGGCCGCGCGGGCCCATCACCGGCTGGCCGAGGGCGGGCTGCGCGGGCGAGTGGTCCTGACACCCTGACGGGCGCCCCCCCGCCGCTGTCGGCTCGGTACCCGGCGGCGTGATGGCACCACTCGCCGGCTCCGGTTCCGGCTCCGGTTCCGACGGCGCGGCCGGCACCCGGCCCGTTCTTCAGAGCCTCCCGCCGGGCGCCTGTCCATACGACTTCCGGCAGTTCCGGCGCGCTCCGCGGGCCGCGTACGGTGCGTCGGGTGTACGGAACGACGACGATCGACAAGCCCCCGCTGCTCCGCGACCCGGGAACGGTGCTCGCTCCGGCCGCCGTGCTGGCGGCCGGGATGGGGGCCGACTCCCTGTGGTGGGCGCTGCCGGGCGCGGTGTGCGCCTTTCTTGCGGGGCACCGTTCGGGGCGGACCTGGCCGATGGCCGCCGCGCTCGGCGGGCTGGTGGCGGCGGGGGCCGTGGCGGTGCTGGCCGTACCGGCCCTGTTTCCGCTGGGGAGCGTGTTCGTCACGCTGGTGGTGGGGGCGGCGCTGCTGCCGTGGTTCGCGGGGCGGGTATGGCGCCAGTATCAGGAGCTGGCCCGGGCGGGCTGGTCGCGGGCGGAACAACTGGCGCGCGAGCGGCGGCTGGTCGCCGAGCAGGCCCGGCTGCGGGAACGGGCCCGGATCGCGCAGGACATGCACGACGCCTTGGGGCACGACCTGAGTCTGGTCGCCCTGTCGGCGGGGGCGCTGAAGCTGGCGCCCGGTCTGGCGGAGGCGCACCGGGCGGCGGCCGAGGACGTCCGGGCCCGGGCGGCGGCCGCGGTGGAGCGGCTGGGCGAGGTCATCGGCATCCTGCGGGAGGACGCGGACCGGGCTCCGACCGGACCCGCGGACTACGGCGTCGAGCGGCTGGTGGCGAACGCCGCGGCCTCGGGGCTCGCGGTGACCTCGCGGGTCGAGGGGGGCGGGGACGGCGCGGACGGGGTGCCGGGCCCGGTCGAGCGGGCGGCCCACCGGGTCGTCCAGGAGGCGCTGACGAACGTGATGAAGCACGCGCCGGGCGCGACGGCGGAGGTGCGGGTGGTGCACGGGGCCGGTGAGACGGTGGTGTCGGTGCGGAACACCGCGCCGCCGGCGGCCGCGGAGGGGCTCACCACCGGGGGCCGGGGACTCATCGGGCTGGACGAGCGCGTCCGGCTGACGGGTGGCGAGCTCCGCCACGGTCCTGACGGTACCGGCGGTTTCACGGTGACGGCCCGGCTGCCGCACGCGGCACCGCCGCAACCGGCGGCGGAGCTTCCGGCGTCGGTCCCGCTGCCCCCGGAGCACCGGCGGGCCCGCCGCCGGGCGGGCCGCACCCTGGCCGCCGCGGTCACCGTGCCGGTGCTGGCCCTGGCTGTGCTGAGCGGCGGTCTGACGGTGTGGGGCTCGCTGACGGTCACGGACTCGGTGCTCGGCCCCGGCGCCTACGCGACGTTGCGCGTGGGACAGAATCGTTCCGATGTGGCGGCGCTGCTGCCGAAGCGTCAGCTGCCCTACCGGCCACGGGCGGCCGAGCCCAAGGGACCGGGGGTCGAGTGCGAGTACTACGCGGTGACGGCCGACCGTTTCGTGGCCGCCTCGGGCGACGCGTACCAACTCTGCTTCCGGGACGGCCGGCTGGCGTCCTTCGCGATGCTGCGGGGGTGAGCGCGGGATGAGCGGGATGAACGAGACGATCCGTGTACTGATCGCCGATGACGAGCCGATGATCCGTTACGGGGTCCGGGCCGTCCTCTCCACCGACCCCGGGCTCGACGTCGTCGCGGAGGCGGCGGACGGGCGCGAGGCGGTGGAGCTGGTCCGCCGGCACCGCCCCGACGTGGCCGTCCTCGACATCCGGATGCCGGGCACGGGCGGCATCGAGGCGGCGGCCCTGATCCGCGAGGCCGTACCGGGCACCGGGGTCGTGATGCTGACGACGTTCGGCGAGGACGACTACATCCTGCGGGCGCTGTCCGGCGGCGCCACCGGCTTCCTGGTCAAGTCCGGCGCGCCCGAGGAGCTGATCGCGGGGGTGCGCGCCGTGGCCGAGGGCGCCGCCTACCTGTCACCGAAGGTGGCCGCCCGGGTGGTCGCCCACCTCGCCGGCGGCGGCGCCGGGGCCGCCGCCGGCCGGCGCGCCGCCGCCCGGGAACGGGTGGCCGCCCTGACCGCCCGGGAACGGGACGTGCTGGCCCACCTGGGCGCCGGGCTGTCCAACGGGCAGATCGCCCGGCGGCTGCGCGTGGTGGAAGGCACCGTCAAGGCGCATGTCAGCTCCATCCTGGCCCGGCTGGGGGTGGACAACCGGGCGGCCGCGGCCGTCGTCGCCCATGAGGCCGGGATGAGCGTTCCGGCTGGTGCGGCCCGGGGCGGGACGGGGGAATTCCGTTCCTGAGCCGGTGAGTCGCGGTGCCGACCCGTGGGGGCCCGGCACGGAGCCGGAGCGCTGCGGCTCCGCGCGACGGTGCTGAGGCTCCGAGCCGGGAGGTCGCGATCCCGGGCCCGGCTGCCACCACCGCGATCCCGGCAGCCCCGGCCGGGAGAGCAGCCGGACGGCGAGCGGCCGCAGCGCGAGGTGCGCGCAGCCGCGGCGACCGCCGCGCCCAGTACCGCCCCCGCCAGGACGTCGTGCGGGTAGTGCGCGCCGACGGCCACCCGCAGCACGGCGGCGAGGACACCCACCGGCAGCGCCACGGCGGCCAGCCGCGGCCGGGCCGCGGCGACGCCGACGGCCAGTGCCGCGGCGAGCGTGGAGTGGTTGCTGGGGAAGGACCAGTCGCCGGGCGGCGGGCAGGTGTCGACGGTGCCGACGCCGCGCAGGGCCCGGCACGGGCGCTCCTCGTCGACGGCCTCCTTCAGCAACTCGCTGACCGCGTAGGCGGCGACCGTGGCCGTGCCGGCGAGCAGGACGGCCGCGAGCGCCGGGACGTCGCGGCGGCGCAGCGCGGTCCAGCCCGTCCACAGCAACAGCAGTCCCAGGAGGACCAGGGTTCCCTCGGTGGCGAGGGAGAGCAGAGTGCCCAGGGCCCCGGGCGCGTCCCCCGCCGCGCCGGCGACGGACCGGTAGAGGGAGGCGGAGGGGCCGCCGGTGACCTCGGTCCGGCCGTTCGGTCCGGGTCCGCCGGGTGCGGCCCAGGTCAGTACCCCGGCCGCGGCGGCCAGGACGGCGAGGGCGCCGAGCGGCCGGGCGGTGCCGCCGGGGCGGTGGTGTCGTGTGGTGCGTTCCATACCGCCGGACGTTAGGGAGCGCGGGCGGCGGGCACCCGGCCCGAAGGTCGGGGTCCACCCCTGACCTTCGTCAGGGGTGGACCCGGAACCGTCCCGGAAGAGCGGTCCGCGTCCCCCTGTCGCACATCATGTGCACCTACGATGAACGCACAGCAAGATCACCGCAGCACCGCCGAGGCCGGCACGACGAAGGGACCCGTGAGCGCGACCGTGCGTACCGCCGACATCCGTACCCGTTTCCTGGACTACTTCGCGGCGCGCGGCCACACCGTCGTCCCCAGCGCCCCGCTCCCCACCCCCGACCCGACGCTCCTCTTCGTCAACGCGGGCATGGTGCCCTTCAAGCCCTATCTGACCGGTGAGTCGCCCGCCCCCTGGCAGCGGGCGGCGAGCGTGCAGAAGTGCGTGCGCACACTGGACATCGAGGAGGTGGGCCGCACCACCCGGCACGGCTCGTTCTTCCAGATGAACGGGAACTTCTCGTTCGGCGACTACTTCAAGGAGGAGGCCATCGGCTTCGCCTGGGAGTTGTCGACCGCCCCCGTCGCGGACGGCGGTTACGGGCTGGACCCGGCGCGGATCTGGGTGACGGTCCACCACTCGGACGGCGAGGCGCGGGGCATCTGGCGCCGCGTCGCGGGCCTGCCCGACGAGCGGATCGTGGCCCGGGGCGACGAGGACAACTTCTGGTCCATGGGCGTCCCGGGTCCCTGCGGGCCCTGCTCGGAGCTGTACTACGACCGGGGCCCGGCGCTGGGCCCCGAGGGCGGCCCGGCGGTCGACGAGGACCGGTACATGGAGTTCTGGAACCTCGTCTTCATGCAGTACGAGCGGGGCGAGGGCCCCGGCAAGTCCGGCTATCCGATCCTCGGCGAGCTGCCCCGCCGCAACATCGACACCGGCATGGGCCTGGAGCGCATGGCGACCCTGCTCCAGGGCGTCGACAACCTCTACGAGACGGACGAGACCCGTCCGGTCCTCGACCGCGCCGCCGAGCTGGCGGGCGTCCGCTACGGCGCCGACGCCGAGGTGGACGTCCGGCTGCGCGTGGTCGCCGACCACGTCCGCACCGCGCTGATGCTGCTGGCCGACGGCACGGCGCCCGGCAACGAGGGCCGCGGCTACGTGCTGCGCCGGATCCTGCGCCGCGCGGTCCGCTCCATGCGCCAGCTCGGCCACCAGGACCGGGCGCTCCCGGAGTTGCTGCCGGTGGCCCGCGATCTCATGGCCGTCAGCTATCCCGAGGTGGCCGAGGGGTTCGCGCGCATCGCGGACCAGGCGTACGGCGAGGAGGACGCCTTCCGGGACACCCTCAAGCAGGGGACGACCGTCCTGGACACGGCCGTGGCCGAGGTGAAGGCGGCGGGCGGCCGCTCGCTGCCGGGCCGGCAGGCGTTCCTGCTGCACGACACCTACGGGTTCCCGATCGACCTGACCCTGGAGATGGCCGCCGAGCAGGGCGTGGAGGTCGACCGCGAGGGCTTCACCGCGCTGATGAACGCCCAGCGGGAGCGGGCCCGCGCCGACGCCCGGGCCCGCAAGTCCGGTTCCACCGACACGGCCGCGCTGCGGACGGTCCTGACCGAGCACGGGCCGACGGACTGGCGGGCGTGGGAGACCCTGGAGACCGACGCGCGCGTCCTCGCCCTCCTTGGCCCGGCCGGCCCGGTGCCGGTGGCGCGCACCGGCGACGTGGTGACCGCCGTCCTGGACCGGACGCCGTTCTACGCCGAGTCCGGCGGCCAGGACAGCGACGCGGGCCGGCTGTCCGGGGCCTCGGTGGAGGCCGACGTCCTGGACGTCCAGCGGCCACTGCCGGGGCTGGTGGTGCACCAGGTGCGCGTCACCGCCGGTGAACTGGCCCCGGGCGGGAGCGTCCGCGCGGCCGTCGATCCCGAGTGGCGGCTCGGCGCCCGGCAGGCCCACTCCGGCACCCATGTGCTGCACGCCGCGCTGCGGCAGGTCCTGGGCCCGACGGCCCTGCAGTCCGGTTCGTACAACCGCCCCGGCTATCTGCGGCTGGACTTCCCGTGGCGCGGTGCGCTCGGCCCGGCCGTGCGCGGGGACGTCGAGGAGGCCGCCAACCGGGCGCTCCGCCGCGATCTGCCGGTGGACGTCCGCTGGATGACGCTGCCGGAGGCGAAGGAGCTGGGCGCGCTCGCGCTGTTCGACGAGACGTACGGGGAGCGGGTGCGCGTCGTCGAGATCGGCGGGGCGTGGTCGCGCGAGCTGTGCGGCGGTACGCATGTGGAGCGGTCCGCGCAGATCGGCGTCCTCTCGCTGACCTCCGAGTCGTCGGTCGGCGCGGGCATGCGGCGGCTGGAGGCGGCGGTGGGCATCGAGGCGTTCGACCACCTGGCCCGGGAGCGCGACCTGGTGGGCCGGATCGCCGAGCAGCTTCAGGCGCCGCGCGCCGAACTGCCGGAGCGGATCGCCGCGTTGCTCGACCGGATGAAGGCCACCGAGCGGGAGAACCAGCGGCTGCGCGACGAGGCGACGGCGGCCCGCGCCGCCGGACTGGCCGGCACGGCCGTGGACGTCGCCGGGACGGCCGTGGTGACGGCCACCGCCGACGGCGGCGCCGACGCGGCCCGGTCCCTGGCCGTCGCCGTCCGGGGCCGCCTGGCCGCGAACCGGCCCGCCGTGGTCGCGGTCGGCGGTACGACGGGCGGTGGCGGGATCGTCGTCGTGGCCGTCAACCGCGCCGCCCGCGACGCGGGTTACTCGGCCTCCGACCTCGTCAAGCGCCTCCTCGACGGGCGCGGCGGCGGCTCCCCGGACCTGGCCCAGGGCGGCGGGCTGCCGGCGCGGCGGATCGCGGAGGTGCTGGAGGATCTGCCGGGGCTGGTGGCGGCCGCCGCCGGCTGAGCGAGGGCGCGGGGCGCCGCCCGGGCCGGACGGGTGGGCGGCGGCCGGCCTCCGCACGGGGGCCGCGCTCCTCCCTCCCGCCCACCGGATCGCTCCGGCCGGCGGCCGGTCCGGCGTACGGCCGGCGGGGGCCCCGGATCGGGGCCGGGGCGCCCGGCACCGATACTGAGGGCATGTCTCCGCTGCCCCCGCCGTCCCGGTTCCAGGACCCGCTGTTCACCAAGCACGGGTTCGCCGACCTGGTTCTCGTGCACTGCCCCCGGTGCGAGAAGGCCGCCCGCGTCATCGCGGCCCCGGAGCTCCCCGACGACGCGGAGCCCCGCGCGTCGCGGTCCCCCGGGCTGCCGGAGCGGCGGCTGGTCTGCCGTGCCTGCGGTCTGACACGCCGGTACGAAGGCCGGACCGTCTACCGGTGGTGCGAGACCACGGACCCGTACTTCCGGCTGCCCCTGTGGCTGCGGACGGAGACCCGGCACGGCCCGCTGTGGGCGTACAACCTCGAACAGCTCGACCTGCTCCGGCGGTTCGTGGGCGCGACGCTGCGCGAGCGGCCCCCGTGGTACGAGCACCACCGGAAGATGACGTACATCGGCCGGCTGCCCGCCTGGATCAAGCGGGGGAAGAACCGCGACGAGATCCTGCGGGCCATCGACCGGATGCGGGCCTCGCTCGTGGAGTGACGGCCCGACCGCCCGTCAGCGGGCCGCCGCCTCCAGGCGGTAGTCGACGGCGGTGGAGAAGGAGCCCGCGGAGCCCTCGAAGCGGAGGGTGTGGGTGCCCGCGGAGAGGGGCCCGGCCTGGATCCACAGGCCGCAGGACAGGGACCCGGAGCCCGCCCCCTTCACCGGGGTGCCCGTGAGGCGCTCCGGCTCCAGGGCCTTGCCGTCGAGGGTGGCGGTGCCCTTCGCGGTGGCCAGGAAGGCGTCGCAACCGCTCTTGGAAGCGATCTGGTTCACGAGCGGGAACGCGATCGGAACGCCCGTGGGCACCCGGCAGGAGCGCTTGGCCGGGCCGCCGTGGGTGCCGGCCAGGAACCAGACGTCGGTCGCCTGGTTCTTGCCGCAGAGCCGCCCGTCCCGGTCGTCGATCGGATTCGCACCCTGCGGATCCGCCGCCGTCCAGCCCCACCAGCGGTTCTGCAGGTCGGCGGCGGACAGCTTGGCCGGCGCGCTGCCGCTCTCCCCGTCCCCGGAGGACGAGGAGCACGCGGCGGTGAACAGCAGCGCGCCGGCACCGAGGAGGAGGGCGGCGGAACGTATCAATCGCATGTGCGAATAGTACGAGGACCCCGGTCGACGAGATGGGGTCCCTCCCCGGCCGCCTCGGGGAGACGATCGGACGGGGCCGTCCGGTGACCTCACTCACGCTGTTCGGACAGGCTCTTGATCCACGTGGGCAGCTTGCGCGCCGGGCGGGACCGGACATCCTCGATCCGGTTGCATACGGGGCACGGGCGGGTGAGTTTCACGTCACCGCCCGGGTGTTCGGAGATGAAGCCCGACCCGTTGCACTTGTGGCACATTGCGATCGCTCCCAGCCGTGTTCCGTCTGCCCGGTTCCGCTACAGGTCTCGCAGGCACTCTGCTCATCGGTGTCGGGGTCGCGCACGTACCCCGATCCGTAACAGGCCGTGCACGTCGTTGTCCCCCCTCGGGTTTCCCGTCCCCTGTTGTACCGCATAGGGGTGGGTGGCCCGTCCCCGGCCGAACGACGGGTACCCGACCGGGTACGGGGTCCCGGTGCGGCGGCGGGAGGGAGGGGACGCGAACGACGGTGTCGACAACGGCCCGCCCACCACCAGGACGCCATGGACGGAGTCCTTCCGCGCGGGGGCGCGGCGCTCATTCCTCCAGCCAGAAGCCGGCCCGGGTGCGCCACAGGTCGAACAGGGCCGCGTCGCCGAGGACTTCGACGGCCCCCTCCGCAACGGGCCGGCGGTAGACGGCCAGCAGGAGGTCGCCGGGCGTGCCGCGCACGGTGACCGCGGCCGGCCCGGCGGCGCGGCGCCGGACGGGGGCGCCGCCGGTCAGGTCGATCAGCCACTCCCCCAGCGGGTCCGCCGCCGTGCCGGTGGCCTCGAAGCGGAGGGTGCGGCCGGGGCCGAGCAGGTCGGGGGCGCCGGGCCGGGGCCCGTACGCCTCCGGGAGCGCCGCGAAGACCGTCCACTCGTCCAGCGCGTCGAGGGCGACCGCGTCGTCGAGGGTGTAGCGGACGCCGGCCGCCAGGGCCGCGTCCGCCCGGTGCACGGCCGTCTCGTGGGCCATCCGGCGGGCCCAGAAACCCGTGGTCACGACGGGGCCCGGGGACCACACGGCCGTGGCGGGGCCCGCCTCGCCCAGCGCCTCGGCCAGCCGCTCGGCGGCCCGGGCGAGCTCCGCGGTCAGCGTGGCCGGGTCGTCGCCGGGGCGGGGCTCGACGTCGTCGACGATGTCGTGGGGTACGGGGTCCGTGGCCCGGCTCGCGACGATCGTCCCGGCCCAGGTCAGGGCGCCGGCGACATGCCGGAGGAGGTGGGCGAGGGTCCAGCCGGGGCAGGACGCGACGGGCGCCGTCAGCGGGACACCGTCGACGTGGGAGAGCAACCGCTTGGCCTGCCCGGTGATTTCGGCGCGGTGGCGGTCGAAGGTCAGGACGCTCATGGGTGCACGATAGTGAGGCGGGACGGCGCCAGGACATTCGTTTTCCCCGGCCGCCGAGCGGTGCCCGGCACCGTACGCCCCCGCACGGCGGGCGCCCGGGCGCCGGGGAGTGTAAGCAGGAGACATGCGCCGCTCGCACGGACCGTCCGGTGCCGGGCCGGCCCGGCACCGCCGTCACACGCTGCTGGCCGTGCCGCTGGCGCTCATCGCCGTCATCGTGGCTGTGGACCTGCTGTCCGGCCCGGACGTCCACCTCGGCCCACTGCTGGTGGTCGCCCCGGCGATCACGGCGGCGTTCGCCGGACCGCTGGTCACCGGCGCGGTCGGGGCCCTGGCCGTCGCCGCGCAGGTGGTGATCGGGATCTTCCACGGCGGGCTGACGACCTTCAACCACGAGGCGCAGATCATCGGCCTGCTGCTGATCTCCGCCGTCGTGGTGGTCTTCCGCTACGCGCACGAGCGGCACGAGCGGGAGCTGGCACAGGTCCGGCTGGTGGCCGACGTCGCCCAGTCCGTGCTGCTCCGGCCGCTCCCGGCGCGCAGCGGGCCACTGCGGATGGCCGCGGTGTACGGGGCCGCCGCCGCGGAGGCGAAGATCGGCGGGGACCTCTACGCCGCCGTCCGCAGCCGGGAGGGGACGCGGCTGCTGATCGGGGACGTGCGGGGCAAGGGGCTGGACGCGGTCGGGGACGCCGCCCTGCTGCTCGGCGCCTTCCGGGCCGCCGCGCACCGCGACCCGCCGCTGCCCCGGCTGGTCGCCCACCTGCAGAACACCATCTACTGGGACACCGTGGAGCCGGCGGACGGCGGGCCCGAGCCCTCGTCCGAGACCTTCGTGACCGCGGCGGTCCTGGAGTTCCCCGACGCCGAGCCCGTCGTCCGGGTCATCAGCTGCGGCCATCCCCCGCCGCTGCTGCTGCGCGGGGGCCGGGCCGTCCCGCTGACCGTCCGGGACCCGGCGCTGCCGCTGGGCCTGGGCGGGGACGTGTCGGAGGACGACTACGTGGCCGAGTCCTTCGGGTACGGCCCGGGCGACGTCCTCCTGCTCTACACCGACGGCGCGGTGGAGGCCCGGGACGCCGAGGGCCGCTTCTACCCGCTCGCCGAGCGGGTGGCGGGCTGGCGGGAGGACGATCCGCGGCGGCTGGTGGACCGCGTCCACAAGGATCTGCTGGCGCACGCGGGCGGGGCGCTGGACGACGACGTCGCCCTGATCGCCGTCGCACGCGTGGGCTGAGCGGGCGGCCTGCGGGGCGGCGGCAGCGGCCGGGTGATCGGGCGGCGGCCGGACGGCGACCGCCGCCACACCATCGGTCCGGCCCGGGGCGGGCGCCCTCGCGGCACCACCCTCGCGAGGCCGCGCGCTCCGCCTGTCCTCCCTTCGGGGATCGGCGCCGGGGAGCCGGGAGCCTGGGGGACGGCTGCCACCCGGAGGGGACAGCCGGAGCCCGAAAGGGACAGCCCGAGCCCGGGAGGAACGACCGGAGCCCGGGAGGCGCGGCCGAAGGCCCGGGGGACGGCCTGGCAACGGGGGAAGGCAGCCGCCCGGGCCGGCCCGGAAGGCAGCCCGGCCCGGAAGGCAGCCGCCCCGCGAAGTCCTGCCCCGGCCCGGAGGAGCAGCCGCGTCCGGGCGACGGCCCCCGCCGTCACCCGTTCGCCACATCCGTTCGCCCCCGGCGGCCGGAGCCCGCACGCTGGAGCGGTGCGGGGCGGCGTCATGCCGCCCGGCTCTTCGGGGGCATCACCGTTCGGCACCGGGGAGTCGTCATGCGCATAGCCGTCGTGGGCCAGGGGTACGTCGGGGTGACCGGGGCGGTGGCCCTCGCCCAGGCCGGGCATCTCGTCACCGGCATCGAGCAGGACCGGGACCGGCTGGAGGCCCTGGCGCTGGGGCGTGCACCGGTCGTCGAACCGGGGCTCCAGGACCAGCTGTCCCTCGCCCTCGCCTCCGGCCGGCTCTCCTTCGCCGGCGCGCTCCCGCCGGCCCACGCCGAGCGGCCCTTCGACGCCGTGCTGGTCACGGTGGGCACACCGCCCGCGCCGGACGGGACGGCGGACCTCCGGCAGGTGACCGCCGCCGTCGCCGAGGCGGCGGGGCTGTCCCCGGCGGCCTGTGTGGTGCTGAAGTCGACGGTGCCGCCCGGCACGAGCGACCGGCTGCTCGCGGCCCGGCCGGACCTCCGGGACCGGTTCGCCAGCAATCCCGAGTTCCTCAACCAGGGCAGCGCCATGGAGGACTGGACGGCCCCCTCCCGGCTCGTCGTCGGCGTCTGGTCGCGCCGCGTGCTCCCGCTGCTCCGCAGCCTCTACGACGGGGTGATCTGCCCCTGGGTGGTGACCACCCCGGCCAGCGCGGAGATGGCCAAGTACGCGAGCAACACCTTCCTCGCCGCGAAGATCAGCTTCGCCAACGAGATCGCACGGCTGTGCTCCGCGCCGGGCTTCGACGTGGACGACGTGATGCAGGCGGTCGGCTACGACCCGCGCATCGGGCACGCGTTCCTCCAGCCGGGGCTGGGCTTCGGCGATTCCTGCCTGCCCAAGGACACGCTGGCGCTGGCCCGTTGGGCCGCCGGGCTGGGCGTGCGCACCCCGCTGCTGAACGCGGTCATCGAGGTGAACGCCACCCAGCCCGGCGTCGTCCGCGAGATCCTCCGGCGGGAGCTGGGCCAGGACCTCCGCCGGTCGGTGATCGCCGTGCTCGGCGCCCGTTACGAGCCGTGGAGCGACGACATGCGGGCGGCACCCAGCCTGTCGCTGGTCCCCGCGCTGATCCGGGAGACCGCGCGGGTGCGGATCTGGGACCCGGCGCTCGGCCAGGACGGGCTGGCGGCCCTCTTCCCCGGCGCCGAACCCGTCGCGGACCTGCGGACGGCGGTCCGCGACGCGCACGCCGCCGTCATCCTGACCGAGTGGCCGGAGGTCGTCGAGGCCGACTGGACGGACCTCGGGGCACGGCTGGCCCGCCCGCGGGTCGTCGTGGACGGCAAGAACTGCCTGCGGCCCTGGCAGTTGGCCCGGCTGCCGCTGCGCTACCGGGGCATCGGCAACCGGCCGGCGGCCGGGGTCCCGGACCCGGCGGGGTCCGCCGGGATCACGGGGGCCTGAGCGAGGGCTGAGCAAGATCTGAGCGGGGGCTCCGCCCGTCAGACGCCGTCCGCCCGCGCGTCGCCCGGCTGCGGGTCGCTGCCGAACACCCAGGGCGCCAGGACGACCAGCCAGCCGTCCGGATCCTCGAACAGCACGGCGCCGTGCCGGGCCCAGTACGGGTTGGCGGGGGCCACCGGCCGGCGGCCCCGCTCCTCCAGCCGGCGCACGGCAGCGTCCCGGGCCTCGGGTCCGCGCAGGTACAGCACCAGCTGGTTCTCCGGGTGCGGCGCGGGGACGCGGGGCGGTGTGCCGTGCTGGGTGATCTCCATGTGCACGGAGGTGCCGGGCAGTCCGAGGACGACGCCGTCGTAGCCGTCGTGGTCGCGCCACCGGGCGAGGACCGGGAGGCCGAGGTCGTCCGCGTAGAAGGTCAGCACGTCGTCGTAGTGGGCCGTGGGCCGGGCGAACCGCACGGCGCCCACGGCCAGATGCTCGGGCCAGGTGTGTGTCATGGCCACACTGTTACACAGGGGTCACTCTCGCCTCTTCCGTCCCGGGGCCACCCGTTCCTACGGCGCACGGCCGAGGGCGGTCGGCCTACGACCGGCTTCCCGGCCGGACAACGAGCCACCCGCCCAGGGGGTTTGGCCATGGCTTCACGCGGTACGCGCACTGACGAGGTCCTTGAAGACGACCCAGAGGCTCCAGATGACAGCCAAGTCCGAATCCGACGGCAAAGGCGTTGAAGACACCAAAGACGCCGAAAACATCAAAGAAGCCAACAAAGACGACAAGCAAGACCACGAGAAAGACGGCGAATCCGTCACCATCCCGGTGCCCCGCATCCTGCGGGCGGCCCGCGACCAGCTCGCCGAACTGGCCGGGCTGCGGCCCGAAGGAGTGTCCGGTTTCGAACGGACCCCCGACGGCTGGACGGTGGAGATCGAGGTGGAGGAGATCCCCCGCGTCCCCGAGACGATGAGTGTGATGGGGCTCTACCTGGTGACCCTCGACCCCGAGGGCAACCTCACCGGCTACCGCCGCGCGCGGCGCTACGAACGCGGCAGGACCGACTCCTGACGGACACCGTCCGCGAGGGAAACCGTCCGCAACGGGCAGCGTCCGCGGGGGAACCGGTCCGCGGCGGACACCGCCGTACCGACTCCCGACGGACGCCGTCCGCCGGCGCGCGGGACCGCCCGCTGCCGCCGGTCCGTCGGCCACGAGAGGAAGTTCCCGACATGAGTGTTGTCCCGGCGCAGCAGTCCGGGGGTGCCGGAGGCACCAGCGGTCTGTACGACGTCCTGGAGCTCGTACTCGACCGCGGCCTGGTCATCGACGCGTTCGTCCGCGTCTCCCTGGTCGGCATCGAGATCCTGAAGATCGACGTACGTGTCGTCGTCGCCAGCGTGGACACGTACCTGCGGTTCGCCGAGGCCTGTAACCGCCTCGACCTGGAGGCCGGCCCGCACCGGAGCGCCGGGCTGCCGGACCTGGTGGGCGAGGTCACCGAGAGCGGCGCCCGCGGCAAGAGCAAGGGCGCGCTGTCCGGCGCCGCCCAGTCCATCACCGACGCCTTCCAGCAGGCCCGCGGGGGCGGCGAGTCGAGCGGGACCCGCCGGAGCTCCTCGCGGAGCAAGAAGGAGGAGAGCGAGTGAGCACCTACGTCTACGGCATCACCGCCGGCGAGCGCGCGCAACTGCCCGAAGGGCTGACCGGCATCGGCGAACCACCGCGCCCGGTGCGCCTGGTGACGGAAGCCGGGCTGGCGGCGGTGGTCAGCGACTGCCCCGAGGAGCTGCGGCCCAAGCGGCGCGACCTGCTGGCCCACCAGCAGGTGCTGTCCGAGGCCGGCCGCAAGTCCTCGGTCCTGCCCATGCGGTTCGGCAGCGTCTGCGAGAGCGACGACGACGTGCTCCGGGTGCTGACGGAGCACGCCGAGCACTACCGGTCGAAGCTGGAGCAGCTGACCGGCCGCGTCGAGTACAACATCAAGGCCGTGCACCACGAGGACGTGGTCCTGCACCTCGTCCTCGCCGAGAACGCGGAGCTGCGGGCTCTCGCGGAGGCCAACCGGAAGGCCGGTGGCGGCACGTACGAGGACCGGCTGCGGTTCGGGGAGAAGGTGGCGGAGGCGGTCCGCTCCCGGGAGGCGTGGGACGCCGACCTGGTGCGCGACACGCTGGAGCCGCTGGCGGAGGGGTGCCGGCCGGGGCCGGAGAGCGGCGGCTGGTTCCTCAACCTCTCCCTCCTGGTGCCGGAGTCGGCCGCCGAGCGGCTGCTGACCACCGCCGACCGGCTGCGCCGGGCCCACCCACAGCTGGACCTGAAGGTGAACGGTCCGCTGCCGCCGTACAGCTTCGTCGACGCGTGATGTTCGTCGGCTGGGTCCTCCGCCGCGTCCTCGCCGAGGCCGAGCGGCTGTACTACGACCCGGCCGTCATCCAGGGCGAACTCCGGTCGCTGGAACAGGAGCTGGAGGCCGGACGGCTGGACGAGGCGGAGTTCGACCGGCTGGAGGACGCCCTGCTGGACCGCCTGGAGGAGGCCCGGAGGCGCTCGCCGGCGCCGCCGGGCTGATCCTCCGGCGCGGTCCGCCCGGACGACGCCCCGCCACGCCGACGGCAAAGGGCCGACGCCGCGGGGTATCGATGACGACGCAGAGGAGCCCCGAGACCCATGAGTTTCCCGAGCCGACTGCCCGACGCCCGCTCCCCCGCGGAGGGTTCGGGGGCCAACCTCGCCGACATCCTGGAGCGGGTGCTCGACAAGGGCGTGGTGATCGCGGGCGATATCCGCATCAACCTGCTCGACATCGAACTGCTGACGATCAAACTCCGTCTGGTGGTCGCCTCGGTCGACCGGGCGAAGGAGATGGGCATCGACTGGTGGGAGAGCGATCCCTCGCTGTCCTCGGGCGCGCGCTCCCGTGAACTGCGCGAGGAGAACGAGCGGTTGCGGGAGCGCCTCGCCGCGCTGGAGGAGGAGCGGCCGGCCCTGCCGGCCCGGGAGGCGGAGGCCGCCCGGGACCGGCGGGCGGACGGAAGGGGAGGTGAGGAGCGGTGACCGAAGGAAAGCCGGTACTGGAGGGGGAGCTGGTGGCCGAAGGGGAACCGGTACTGGAGGGGCAATTGGTGACTGAAGGAAAGCCGGTGCCGGAACGAGAGGTGGTGGCCGGAGGGCGGCCGGTCGCCGAGGGCGAGCTGCTGTACGCCTACGCGGTCGCCCGGGACACCGGCCCGGCCCGGGACGTGCCGGAGACGGTGACGGGCGTGGCCGGCGAGCCGGTGCGCGAGGTGTGCCACGAAGGGTTCGCGGCCCTGGTGGGCCGGGTGCCCGCGGCGGAGTTCGAGGAGGGGGCGCTGCGCGAGCGGCTGGAGGACCTGGCGTGGCTGGAGCGGGTGGCCCGCGGCCACCAGCGGGTGGTCGACGCGGCGGTCTCCCTCTTCCCCTGCGCGCTGCCGCTGCGGCTGGCGACCGTCTACCACGACGAGAACGGGCTGCGGCGGATGCTGACGGCGGGCCGGGAGGCCTTCGGCACCGCGCTCGACCGGCTGGAAGGCCGCGTCGAGTGGGGCGTCACGGTCTACGCCACCTCGGCACCGGCGGAAGCACCGCCGCAACCGTCCGGCCCCCCGTCCGGCCGCGACTACCTGCGGCGGCGCGGTGCCGAGCGCCGGGCCGCCGAGGCGGGCGCACGGCAGGAGGCGCGGCAGGCGGAGGCGGTGCACGAGACGCTCGCCGCCCTGGCGGAGGCGGTCCGGCTGTACCCTCCGCAGAACTCCCCGCTCGCCGCGCACCCGGGCCGCAACCTCCTCAACGCCGCCTATCTGGTGCCGCGGGATCGCGCGGAGGAGTTCACGAGGACGGTCTCTCAGCTGACGGACCGGGCCCCCGACGGATTCCGGATCCGGCTGACGGGACCGTGGGCCCCCTATTCCTTCGTCACTCACGACCCCTGCGTCCCGGAGGCGCCGTGAACGGTGACGGGCTCCCGGCGGAGCGGCTGTCCCTGGTGGACCTCCTCGACCGGCTGCTCGCCGGCGGGGTGGTGCTCACCGGCGACCTCACCCTGCGGATCGCGGACGTCGACCTCGTCCGGATCAATCTGCGGGCCCTGATCAGCTCCGTGGACGCCCGCGTGCCCTCGCCCTGGGACGACTGGCGGGACCCGGTCGAGATCGACGGACGAGCGACGGAGGGATGACGGAGACATGAGCGCAGCCGCGAACCGCCGCGTGGAGCTGGATCACGACACCGTCGAACGCGACCTGATGAAACTCATCCTGACCATCCTCGAACTCCTCCGGGAGCTGATGGAGCGTCAGGCGCTGCGCCGTGTCGACCAGGGCGATCTCACCGAGGAGCAGGAGGAGCGGATCGGCATGACCCTGATGCTGCTCGCCGACCGCATGGACGGCCTCTGCCGGCAGTACGGTCTGGACCCCGGGGAACTGGATCTGGACCTGGGCCCCTTGGGGTCGCTCCTGGGACGCCAGTGACGGGCGGGGCCCCGACTGCCCCTGCGGATCCGCTCGTTCGGGTGATGGACGGCCGTGCGGACAGGCATGACCATGACGGAGAAGTCCGGATGAACCACGCATCCCCGCGATTCCGGACGGAGAGGGGAATCCTGTGCTCCGTCACCCCGCCCTCCCTCGTCTCCTGTGCACCGCCGCCCTGGTCCTGGGGTCGGCCGGCTTCGCCCAGTCGGCTCCCGGCACGGCGGGCCGCGCCGCCGCCGGGCCCCTGGAGCCGGCCTGCCCACCGCCCGGCGGCGGCACCTGCTACGTCGAATGGTTCGACAGCGCCGGCCGGCGGAGCATCGAGCTCAGCCCGGAGGTCGGCGTCTGCTACAACATGACCTCGGCCGGCGCGGTCCGGGGCACCAACATGACCACCCGCACGGTCCACCTCTGGCCGAGCAGCGACTGTGTCGGCAGCGCGACCGCGCTCGTCACCTCCGGCCGCTCCTGGAACGACCCGTCCCACACGTACTTCTCGTTCCGGCCGATCCGCTGAACCGGCGGGCCGCTCCCCCGCCTCGGCGAGCGGCCCGCCGAGGTCACTCGAAGAACGCTCGCAGCAGGGCGCTCACCCCGCGCGCCACCGCCCGCAGCGCCCCCACCTCCACCGCCGTCTCGGCGATGTCAGCCACGGCGTCCGCCGCCTCGAACCGCTCGGTCCGGCACCTCCGGCACGTGCGCCGGCGTCTCCGGCCGAGCCGTCCGCAGCGCTCGCACGCGCGCTCCCGCTTCCTCATCAAACGATGTTCCCATGGTCGTACCGGCAGGTGGGACGGTGGCAGCCGCGGGCGCTGCCGCAACCCGTTCGACGGACCCGGCGGTGTTTTCCGCCCCCGGCGCACACCCGGCCCGTAGCGTCCGCCGTGAGCACCCGGGCCCGTCCGGCCCGGGCTCCGGAGGAAGGGGTGCGCTCCATGCCCGAACTGCCCGCAGCCGCCGGACCGTCCGCGGTCCCCCGCCGTCGCGCCCTGCTCCTCGGGGCGGCGGCGGGCGCCGCGTCCGGCCTGGCGCCGGGCACCGCGCGGTCCGCGGTCCGGCGGACGGCCCGGTCGGCCGGCGGCCGCCGCGTCGCCGTGATCGGCGCCGGCGTCGGCGGTCTCACCGTCGCCCACGAGCTCGCGGAGCGCGGTTTCGCGGTGACGGTGTACGAGCGGCGCACGGTCCCCGGCGGCAAGGCGCGCTCCCTGTACGTCCCGCACACCGGCACCGGGGGCCGCCGGGACCTGCCCGGCGAGCACGGCCACCGCGGGGTGTTCGGCTTCTACCACAACCTCCCGGACACCCTCCGCCGCATCCCGCTGCCCGGCGGGGAGAGCGTCCACTCCCGCCTCACCCCCGTGCGGTGGGTCGAGTTCGCCCGCGTCCCGGGGCGTCCGGACATCCCCGTCCCCGTCGACCGGTGGGTCCCGTCGTCGCTCTCCGACGCGAACCTGCTGATCGCCTCGCTCGCCGGCCTGCTCCAGGAGGGCGTGCGCCTGCCACCGTGGGAGGCGCTGTTCTTCGCCAAGCAGGCGGTGATGCTCCTGACGAGCTGTACGGAACGCCGGTTCGGGCAGTGGGAGTACGTGCGCTGGTGGGACTTCATCCGGGCGGACGGGATGTCGGAGGACTACCAGAAGTTCCTCGGCGGCGGCGTCCAGTTGCTGCAGGCGCTCCGCGCGCCCGTCGCCAGCACCCGGACCTGCGGCCAGGGCATGGAGTCCATCCTCTACGACCTGGCGGGCCGCGGCAGTGACGCCGGCGGCCCGTTCGACCGGGTCTTCGACGCGCCGACCAGCGAGGCGTGGCTCGACCCCTGGGCGGCCCACCTGCGAGCGCTCGGTGTGCGGTTCGCCTTCGGCCGCACCGTGGAGCGGCTCGACCTGAGCGGCGGCCGGATCGCCTCCGCGACGGCCCGGACCGCGCACGGCACGACGGAACGGATCGACGCCGACTGGTTCGTCGTCGCCCTCCCCGCCGACCGGGCCGTCCGCCTCTGGAACCCCGCCCTCCGGTCGGCCGACCCCCGGCTGGCGGCCATGGACGGGCTGCGGCACACCTGGTGCAGCGGCATCCAGTACTACCTCCGTGAGCAGGCCCCCGGCATCCGGGGCCACGTCGTGCACGTGGACTCCCCCTGGAAGCTGGCGTCCATCGCCCAGTCCCGGGTCTGGTCGGCGCCCTTCGCCCGGACCTGGGGCGACGGGCGGGTGCGGGAGTCGCTGTCCGTGGTGATCTCCGAGTGGGAGACACCGGGCATCCTCTACGGCAAGCCCGCCCGGCGCTGCACCCGGGCCGAGGTCGCCCGCGAGGTGTGGGCGCAGATGAAGGCGCACCTCGCCGACCACGCCCCGCTGGACGACGCCCTGCTGGAGACCTGGTACCTGGACGAGGCGATCACCGAGGACGGAAGCGGCGGCCTGCGCGACGACGATCCGTTCCTGATGAACACCGCCGGTTCCTGGGACCTGCGCCCGGAGGCCACCACCGCCGTGGGCAACCTGTTCCTGGCGGCCGACCACGTCCGGACGTACAGCAACATCGACTTCGCGTCGATGGAGACGGCGAACGAGGCCGGGCGCCGGGCCGCCGGGGCGATCCTGGCCGCGGCGGGCGGTACGGGCGGGGGCGGCGGGGCGGAGGTGCGGACGTTCCGGGGGTACGAGGCGCCGGAGTTCGCCGCGGCCCGGGCGCTGGACCGGCAGCGCTGGCGGCAGGGGCTGCGACACATTCTGGACGTCGGCTGACCCAGAACGCGCCGGGGGCTACGGGGTTCCAGGGCTCCGGAGTTCCAGGGGCTCCGGTATGGCGTGGACACCCTGTTCCCCTCCCGTACCCCCCGGCGTCACAGTGTCGCCATCACCCCTTCCACCCGCCTCGCTGTCCTTGGAGCGCTTCGTCCCCCTTCCCCCACACACCCTCAGAGGTCACCTTGCCCATGGGAGAGATCGACCGCCGGCGGTTCCTGCAGCTGACCGGCGGCACCGCCGCGTTCACCGCGCTGTCCGGCAGCATCGCCCGCGCCGCCGCCATTCCGGCCCGGCGGAGCTCCGGCAGCATCCGGGACGTCGAGCACATCGTCGTCCTGATGCAGGAGAACCGTTCCTTCGATCACTACTTCGGGTCCCTGCGGGGCGTCCGCGGCTTCGGTGACCCGCGGCCCGTGACCCTGCCCAGCGGAAAGTCCGTCTGGCACCAGTCGGACGGCAAACGCGACATCCTGCCGTTCCGCCCCGAGGCCGACCACCTGGGCATGCAGTTCCTCCAGGACCTCAACCACGACTGGGCGGGCGGCCAGCGGGCGTTCGCCAAGGGCCGCTACGACCAGTGGGTGCCGGCCAAGACGGCGACCACCATGGCGTACCTCACCCGCGAGGACATACCGGTCCACTACGCCCTCGCCGACGCGTTCACCCTCTGCGACGCGTACCACTGCTCGTTCATCGGGTCCACCGACCCCAACCGCTACTACCTGTGGAGCGGGTACACCGGCAACGACGGCAAGGGCGGCGGCCCGGTCCTCGGGAACGACGAGGCGGGGTACGGCTGGACCACCTACCCCGAGCGGCTGGAGAAGGCCGGGGTCTCGTGGAAGATCTACCAGGACGTCGGCGACGGCCTGGACGCCAAGGGCAAGTGGGGCTGGACCGGCGACGCCTACCGCGGCAACTACGGCGACAACTCGCTCCTCTACTTCAACGCGTACCGCAACGCCAAGCCGGGCGACCCGCTGTACGAGAAGGCCCGCACCGGGACCGACGTCCGCAAGGGCGACGGCCTCTTCGACGTCCTCAAGGCGGACGTGAAGGCCGGCCGGCTGCCGCAGGTCTCCTGGATCGCCGCGCCGGAGGCGTACAGCGAGCACCCGAACTGGCCCGCCAACTACGGTGCCTGGTACATCGCGCAGGTGCTGGACGCGCTGACCGCCGACCCGGAGGTGTGGAGCCGCACCGCCTTGTTCATCACCTACGACGAGAACGACGGCTTCTTCGATCACGTCGTCCCGCCCTTCCCGCCCGCGTCCGCGGCTCAGGGACTGTCCACCGTCGACCCGGGGCCTGACCTCTACAAGGGGAGCATCGGCAAGGCGGCGGGCCCGTACGGGCTGGGGCAGCGCGTTCCGATGCTGGTGGTCTCGCCGTGGAGCACCGGCGGCTTCGTGTGCTCCGAGGTCTTCGACCACACCTCGGTCATCCGGTTCATGGAGAGCCGCTTCGGGGTGCGCGAGCCCAACATCTCGCCGTGGCGGCGGGCGGTCTGCGGCGATCTCACCTCGGCCTTCGACTTCAGCCGGGCGAGCACCGGGACCGCCGCGCTGCCGTCCACGGACGGCTACCGGCCCCCGGACCGGCTGCGCCACCCCGACTACGTACCGAAGCCGCCCGCGACCGGCACCCTCCCCCGCCAGGAGCCGGGCTCCCGTCCCACCCGGCCGCTGCCCTACGCGCCGTTCACCGACGGGGCGGCGGCGCCGGCGACCGGCCGGTTCACCCTGGCGTTCGGCGGCGGGGAGGCGGCGGGCGCACAGTTCCTCGTCACCTCGCCCAACCGCACGGACGGCCCGTGGACGTACACCGCGGAGGCCGGGAAGACGATCGCCGACACCTGGAACACGGCCTACTCCAAGGGCGTCTACGACCTCACGGTGCACGGCCCGAACGGCTTCCTCCGGAGCTTCAGGGGCCCCGGCGGCACCGCGGGCCCCGAGGTCACCGCCCGCCACAACGCGGCCACCGGTGACCTCGACCTCACGCTGACCCAGCGGGGCACGGCCGACTGCCATCTGACCGTCACCGACGCCTACGGCGGCCCGGCCGAGACCGTGACGGTACGGCCGGGCGCCACCGTGCGGCACACGGTGCGGACGCGGGCGGGCAAGCGCTGGTACGACGTGTCGGTGGTGTCGCACGAGGACGGTGTGTTCCTGAGACGCTTCGCCGGGCACGTCGAGACGGGCGCCTCCGGAGTGAGCGACCCGGCCATCGCCACCCGCTGATCCCGGTCCGGGCGTCCGGCCGCTCCCCCCGTCACCGCTCGCGGGTCAGGGCGGCCAGACGCCCGTCCGCCACAGGTGCACGATGGCCCGGGCGATCCCGCGCGACTCCGGGTCCACCAGCGCGTCGGGGTCGCCGCCGGCCGCGTCGAGGTCGTCGAGGAACCGCCCGACGGCCTCCCGGCCGACCCGCTCCAGCGTGGCGTCGTGGTACAGCCGGACGAGCCCGGTCGCCCGCAGCTCGTCCTCGTCCCGCCCGGTCAGCCGGGCCGAGAGGGCGACGAAACCCGGATGGTCCGCATGGGCGTGATTCATCCGCTTCCGTCCCTCTCGTCATACTTTCCGTACATTCCTTCCCGTGCCGCCGGGGCGTCCATTCTGCGGGGCGCGTACCGGCGCGGAAAAGGGCGCACGCAAAGGGGTGTTCCCGGCATTGCCGCCGGGACGTGTGGTTCTCCGGCGACGAATGTGCCCCTCCACATCGCCGAAAAGGCACGCCTGCCCGCCGGATTCCCGGGCATCCGCGAGGTGTCCGCCTTTCCTCCCCTACACACAGCGCGTACGTACCGCGCGAGGAGGCAGCATGTCGCAGATCGAGGAATCCGTCGAGGTCGCCGTTCCGGTCACCACCGCGTACAACCAGTGGACACAGTTCGAGGAGTTCCCGCAATTCATGGAGGGCGTGGAACGGATCGAGCAGCGTTCGCCGACGCTGACGCACTGGGTGACCAAGACGGACGGCGTCCGCCGGGAGTTCGACGCGGTGATCACCGAGCAGATCCCGGACGAAAGGGTGGCGTGGACCACGGTCGACGGTGACGTCCGGCAGGCCGGCGTCGTCACGTTCCACCGGCTGGACGCGGCCCGCACCAAGGTGATGCTCCAGTTCGACCACACGCCGGAGGGCGTGGTGGACACCGTGGGCGACAAGCTGGGGTTCGTCCGCCGGCAGGCCAAGGGCGATCTCGAGCGGTTCAAGACGTTCATCGAGTCGCGCGGCCTGGAGACGGGCCGGTGGCGCGGCCGGGTGTAAGCCCGAGCGAGCCGGGTGCGCGCCCGGAGCGCACCGCGTTCCGGAACGGCGAGGGGGCCGCGGTCCGAGGACCGCGGCCCCCTCGGGGGTCCCACCGGAAGAAGGTCAGTCGCGGAACGCGTCCTTCGCCTTCTCCTTGGCGCCCCGCAGGTCGCCCTTGGCCTGGTCGGCCCGGCCCTCGGCCTCCTTGCTCTCGTTGCCGACGGCCCGGCCGGCCTGCTCCTTGAGCTTGCCCTTGGCCTGCTCCGCCTTGGCCTTGGCCTTCTCCTGAGCGCTCATCTCGATAACTCCTCAGTGTCGATGGCGGTCGTGTCGATTTCATCCGGGCGGCTGCCCGGGCCGGCTCCCCGTAAACCCATCGGTCACCGGCGCACTGAAGTCGTACGCGCGCCGGGCTAGTTCGGTCTCGAATCCGCATCGGCCTGGCATGAAGAAAGGAAGCGCGGATAAAAGCGAAAGCATCGGGAAGACGACACGTCGGAGGTTGATTTACATGGTTCCCCTTCTTCTCGTCCTGCTCCTCGCCCTGATCCTTTTCGGTGCCGGATTCGCCGTGAAGATTCTGTGGTGGGTCGCGGTGGCGGTGCTTGTCATCTGGCTGCTCGGCTTCCTCGTGCGCTCCGTCGACTCCGGTGGCGGCCGCAGCCGCTGGTACCGATGGTGACCCGCTGACCACACAGCCATCACGGCCCCGTCTCCTCCGGGCCCGGCGGGACCTGATCCCCGCCGGGCCCCGGTGCTGTCCGGCCGGATTCCTTCGGAAGTCCGGCCGAAAATAGCCCTGCCTGCATGCATGTCCCGGCGAACCCGGGGCAGAAGCCGAACTGTCAAGCACAGTTAAGGAGGGCGCACGTGACCAGCACGAGCGTGACGCAGACGGCCGACGCCGAGCGGAGCAGCACTGCGGTGGGTGGGCCTCTCGGTGTGGATCTGCCACAGGTGGAGGACGCGGGAGGCATCGACCCGCGCGACGCCCGGGCCCTGAACAAGCTCTTCCTGGACCGGCTGTCGGTCCTGGAGGAGGGTACGCACGAGTACCAGTACGTCCGGAACACCCTCATCGAGATGAACCTCTCCCTGGTGCGTTACGTCGCCGGCCGCTTCCGCGGCCGCGCCGACCAGATGGAGGACATCGTCCAGGTGGGCACGATCGGTCTGATCAAGGCGATCGACCGGTTCGATCTGACCCGGGAGGTCGAGTTCACCACCCTCGCCATCCCCTACATCACCGGCGAGATCAAACGCTTCTTCCGTGACACCAGTTGGGCCGTCCACGTCCCCCGCCGGCTCCAGGAGCTCCGGGTGGAGCTCGTCAAGGCGACGGAGGAGCTCTCCGGCCGGCTCGGCCGCTCCCCGACGGTCAAGGAGCTGGCCGAGGTGCTGGACCTGTCCGAGGACGAGGTGATCGAGGCGCAGGTCGCCAGCAACGGCTACTCCGCCCACTCCATCGACACCCCCGCCGAGCCCGGGCCGCGCGGCCACGACTCCTCGCGCTCGTGGTCGGAGCGGATCGGCACGGTGGACGAGAACCTGGAGAAGGTCGAGTCGCTGCACGTCCTCAAGCCGCTGCTGAAGGAACTGGACGAGCGGGAGCGGCTGATGCTGGAGCTGCGCTTCGGGCAGGAGATGACCCAGTCGCAGATCGGCGCCGAGCTCGGCATCTCGCAGATGCACGTCTCCCGGCTGCTCAGCCGCACCCTCGGCAAGCTGCGCAAGAAGATGCTCGCCCAGCAGTGATCCCGCCCGTCGGCGGCCGGCTCCACCGCGCACGACGTCGCCCCTCACGGCCCTCCGGCCGGCGAGGGGCGCCGTCGTGCACGCGAGAGCGGATCGGAAGGATTTCTTCCAGGGTTATTTCCGGACTTCCGGGCGAGGCGTGGAGAGAGGGACGATCCCGGAAGACCCGGAACGGAGGTACCGACGTGGACTGGCGACAGTACGCCGCCTGTACGGAAGAGGACCCCGACCTGTTCTTTCCCATCGGCACGGGAGTTCCGGCGCTGGCGCAGACCGAAGGGGCCAAATCGGTCTGTGCGCGCTGCCCGGTGAGGGAAGAATGTCTGCGATGGGCTGTGGAGACCCGTCAGGAGTACGGAGTGTGGGGTGGTACAAGCGAGGGGGACAGGCGTGAGCTCCTGCGGGGGACGGGAAGGCGCCATGTGGGTACCTCTTCCTAGTACGGTGGCGGAGCTCCCTGCGGGGCGGGACGTTCCCGGCCCACGGTGCGCCCTCGCGGGGACGGTGAGCGGACCCGCGACGGACGTGCGGTCCCGACCCGCCAGTGATCGAGGTGACGCTGTGAACGACACGACGGCCGTGGCCGGGCCGTTCGTCCACCCGGCGTTGTTCTACCGGGACGGGGGAGAATACGTCGCCGCGCTCACGGCGTTCGTCCGCGAGGGGCTGGCCGTCGGCGACCCGGTGGCGATCGCCGTGCCCCGCGTCCGGCTGGAGCTGCTGCGGGACGCGCTGGGCGCGGACGGGTCCGGGGTCCGGTTCGTCGACATGGAGGAGGCGGGCCGCAATCCGGGGCGGATCATTCCACGGGTGCTGCGGGCCTTCGCCGACGCCCACCCCGACCGGCACGTCCGCATCATCGGCGAGCCGATCTGGGCGAGCCGTTCCGCCACGGAATACCCGGCGTGCGTCCAGCACGAGGCCCTGATCAACCACGCGTTCGCGGGCCGCAGGGTGACCATCGTCTGTCCGTACGACACGGCGCGGCTGGATCCGCGGGCGGTGGCCGACGCCTACGCGACCCACCCGGTGATCATCGACGGCGACCGCAACGGCCCCAGCGGCTCGTACGCGCCGGACCACATCATCGCCGCCTACAACCAGCCGCTGCCGCCGCCGCGTGCCGGGTCCGTCCTCTCCTTCGACTTCGACGACACGTTGCTGCCGGACGCGCGGCGCGCCGTGGTGGAGCGGGCCGTGGCGCTGGGGCTGGCACCCGAGCGCCGGGACGACCTGGCGCTGGCCGTCGCCGAGCTGACCACCAACAGCGTGGTGCACGGCGGCGGGACGGGGACGGTGCGGATCTGGGCCGAGGGCGGTCGCTTGGTGTGGGAGGTGCAGGACCGCGGGCACATCAGCGATCCGCTGGCCGGCCGCCGCCCGCCCACGCCCGACCGCCCCGGCGGCCGGGGCCTGCTGCTCGTCCACACCCTGAGCGACCTCGTCCGTACCCACACGGGCCCGGGCGGCACCACGACGCGCTGCCTGCTCTCCCGCGTCCCGTCGCCCTGAACCACCCGTCATGCGGGTGAACCCGGCGCAGTTCGATTGCGCCGGCCCGCCCGGAACGGCGAGCGTGGGCGGGCGCCGGTGAGGCGCCGGCCGACGGAAGGAACGGGACGGATGAAGCGCGTCATGGCGAGAACGCGGTGGGCCGTACGCACGGCCGTGGCCGCGGTGGGCACCCTGGCACTCTGCGCCGCGGTGGCGCCGCCGGCCTCGGCGGACGGCGGCGACTGCGTCGGACAGACCTGTCTGCAGGTCGAGCGGAACGGCCTCCACGTGGCGCGGGCGACGGTCACCCCGGCCCGCGGCGCGAAGTTCTTCGGCCACTACCGGCTGTACGGCGGCGGCGTCGACAACAAGAGCGCGTCGCAGCACTGGCACGAGGGGCTGCGGTACACGGTGGCCTGGGGCCGGGATGTGCCGGACCACACCAAGATCTGCGCCGAGGGCTGGGAGCAGGTCAGAGGTCAGTTGAAGCCGCTCGGCACGAAGTGCGTGGAGATCCGGAGGTCCGGCGGCTGACGGCGGCCCCGGCAGCCCTCATCCGTCGTAGGACTGCAACTCGACGAGGTTGCCCTCGGGGTCGCGGACGTGGGCCGTCCGCAGGGTCGGCCCCCACTCCGGCCGCTGGGCGGGGGCCGCGACCGCCGTGGCGCCGTGCCGCAGGCAGAGGGCGTAGCCGGCGTCGACGTCCGGGACGCGGCTGACGAGCATCGTCCGGTCGGCGGGGCCCGCTTCCGCCGCCGGGCCGGTGATGTCGGCCATGGCCCGGCGGTCGAGCAGCATCAGCGCACCCTCGCCGGCCAGGTCCCAGTGGGCGTAAGGCCCCTCCTCCGTGCCCCGGACCAGGCGGGCGCCGGTGAGTTCGGGCAGGACGGCGGCGTAGAAGCGGAAGGTCTCGGCGAACCGGCCGACGAGCAGCCGGGGGTGCAGGGCGTCCATGACACTCCTCCAATAGTGGGTTCCGACCCATGATGGGTGGCTACCTACAATAGTGACGTGAATGAGACACCTCCCACCCTCACCGCCCTGACGCCCTATCTGCTCTCCCGGATCGGCAAGGACGCCCGCGGCCGGGTCGCCGCCCGGCTGGCCGACCGCGATCTGCGGATGTGGCACATGGCCGTGCTGGCCGCCCTCGCCGACTTCGGCCCGCACGCCCAACGGGAGCTCGCCGAGCGCCTGGCGATCGACCCCAGTGACATGACGAAGATCGTGGACGACCTGGCCGCCCTCGGCCACGTCGAACGGACCCGCGACCCTCGCGACCGCCGACGCCTCTCCGTCAACCTGTGCCCCGCCGGCGCCACGGAACTCGCCCGGCTCACCGATGACGTACTCGCCGCCCAGGACGAGCTTCTCGCCCCGCTGACCGCCCGGGAGCGGGAGCGGCTGCACACGCTGCTCGACAAGGTCTTCCGCCATGGGGGAGAAGCCGCGGACGGGCCGGGGCGGCCGTAGCCGCCTGCCTCACGCCCGCCTGGTGGCGACGGCCGCCAGGTAGAGGGGTGGCAGGAACCGCGTGCGCAGGGCGACGGGCGCGCCGCAGGCGCCGGCCAAGTACCGGAGCGCCGCGGGGCTGTACGCCTTGCGCAGGCTGACGACGGCGTCGTGCGCCTGGGCGGGGCCGCCGCAGAGGAAGGCCGCGGGGACGGCCGCGAGGCACGCGGGGTGGCGCCACAGGTCGATGATCAGGAGCCGCCGGGCGACGCGGGTGCCCTCGCGCAGCACGTCCGCCGCGCCCCGGGGCGGCAGGTGGTGCAGGGACTGGGTGAAGACGGCGAGGTCGTAGGAGCCGTCGGGGACGTCGATCGCGGTGGCGTCGAGCCGTGTGACGGTGGCCCGCGTGTGGCGGCCGAGCGGTCCCGCCCGCAGCGCCTCGACGAGGTCCGGGGCGACGTCGCTGACGGTGGCCCGGGCGGCCGGGTGCCGGTCGAGGACCCAGCGGGTGAGTCCGCCGTCCCCGGCGCCGAGTTCGAGGAAGCACGGCCGGGGTACGTCCCGGAGCCCGTCCAGGACGAGGGCGCCGAACGTCCGGTGGGCGAGGGTGAGCCGTTCCAGCCGGGCCAGTCCGCGCAGCACCCGGCGGCGCCGGCCCGCGGCGTCGGCGCGGTCGAGGTACTCGGGGCGGTCGGTCTCGTACAGCCGGTCCCACCACGCGGCGCCGGGGCCGCCCCGGGGCATGTCGTCGGTCACGGTCGGCCAACGACCCGTTCGCGGCCCGGGTCACGTCCGGGCCGGGGCACCGGACCGCGCGGGCGCGGTGCGCAACCGTCCGCGCTCCCCCGGCGTCTTGTGCGAGGCTCCGGCGGTGATGACGCCGGGCGTCAGGGCTCGTGAGCGAAGGGACCGTGGGAGCAGTGGACGACATACGCAGGCCGGCCGCGACCGCCGTGCGGGAGGCGTCGGCCGGAGGGCCGGAACCGGCGCCGCGCCCGAGGGGCCTGCTGGATCTGCGGGGACGGGAACGGGCCCCCGCGCTGCTGGTGTACCCCGCCGACGCCGTGCTGGTCGTGTCGGGACTGCCCGGCAGCGGCAAGAGCACCCTGATCCGCCGCTGGTCGGGGGCCGCGTCGGTCGTCGACCCGAGGGACGCGCACGAGGACTGCGCGGCGGTGATGCCGGCATGGCTGCCGTACGCGGTGTACCGGCCGTGGGCGCGCCTGGTGTACGCCCACCGGCTGTGGAACGCGGTCCGGGCGGGCGGGCCGCTGCTGGTGCACGACTGCGGCAGCCGGGCGTGGCTGCGGCGGCTGCTCGCCCGGGAGGCGGGGCGCCGGGGCCGCGAACTGCACCTGGTCCTCCTGGACATGGCGGCGGCCGACGCCCTCGCCGGCCAGGAGGCACGCGGGCGCTGGGCCCGGCCCCGCGTCTTCGACCGGCACCGGCGCGGGCTGCGACGGCTGTCGGACGCGCTCGCCGCACCGGGCGCCGGGGAGCCGGGCGGGAGTCCGGTGCCCGAGGCGGCCTCGGTGGTACTGCTGGACCGGACGACGCGCGAGCACGTGGCGGCCGTCGCGTTCCGGCGGTAGCGCGGCTGTCCGCCCGCGCACCGGAGGGGGATTGTCAGACCCCTCTGTCACGATCGTTCGTGTGAGTATCCGTGAGGGCGGGTGCGGGGAGGACAGCCATGGGTTTCTTCGACGGCCGGATGGTGCCGGCCGAACACGAGCCGGACCGTCCGGAGTTCGTCGACCTGGGGCCGCCGGGGCCACGGTATGGAGACGACGGGCCGCCGGCCGACCGGTACCTGCCGACGGTGCTTCCCCGAGTGGCGCGGGTGGCCGAGGGGCCGCGGGTACGGGTGGTGTTCACGGGCTGGGAGGTGTGGCCCGAGGAGGTCACGCTGTGTCTGCAGCTCTTCTGGCGGCGCAGGCGGACGGACGAGGTGTACGGCGATGCCTGGTACGCCCGGCCCGGCGCGGGGGCGCTGCGGGTGGGGCTGCGGCCGGCGCACGGCGGTCCCGGCCTCACTGTGCGGGAGTACGGCACGGATCCCGGCGGGGCGTTCCACCGGCCGGTGCGGTTCCTGCTGTCGGCGGTGCCGGAGGGCGGGCCTTTGACGCTGGTGCTGGAGTGGCCGGACGAGGGCATAGCGGAGACCGCGGTCGCGCTGGACACGAGTGGCCTCGGGGAGGCGGCGCGGCGGGTGGTGGAGATATGGCCGGAGGGGTCGGGGTGGTGAGGGGGAGGCCCCCGGCCCGCCCTTTCGCCGTTTCCTGGGGCTGCGCCCCAGACCCCCCTTTCGCGGCTTCGCCGCTCGTCCTCAAACGCCGGACGGGCTGACTTCAGCCCGTCCGGCGTTTGAGGACAGCGCGCGCAGCGTGCTGCGGGGGTGCGGGGGCTTGCCCCCGCAGGAGATGGTGAAAGGGCGGGGCCGGGGCAACCTCATCGCCCCGGCCCCGCCAACACCCGCCGCGCCTGCGCGATGAGCGCCCGCCCCGCCGGACTGACCGGACCGTCCGTGCGCCAGGCGAAAGCCAGCCGGCCCCGCAACGCCGGCGGATCGATGGCCACCGACACCAGCTCCGGCGCGCGGGAGGCCGCGAACTCCCCCGGCAGGATCGCCGCCCCCAGCCCATGCGCGGCGAGTTCGGCGAGCGTGCCGGGATCACCCGCCTCCAAAGCGATCCGCGGCCGGAACCCGGCCGCGGCGCACGCCTCGTCGAGCCGGGCGCGGAGCCCCGTGCCGCGCGGCAGGCTGATCAGGGGCCGGTCGCGCAGGGTGTCGAGGGAGACGACCGGGTGGACGGCGAGTTCATGGCCGGGGGCCACCGCGGCGACGATCGCCTGGTCCTCCAGTACGTGCAGGGAGATGCCGGCCGGGCCGTCCCGCCCCACGCTGATGATCGCCGCGTCGAAGCGACCGCCGCGGAGGCCGTCGACGAGCCGGTCCGTGGTGTCCTCGGCGAGGGTGATCTCGACCGCAGGGTGCTCCTGGTGGAAGCCGGCGAGCAGTCCGGGCAGGTCGGCGTTGTGCGAGGTCACGGTGCCGACGGCGACGCGGCCCCGGAGGAGTCCGGCCATCTCGTCGACGACGAGCCGGGCCCGCTCGACGGCGGCGAGGGCGGCGCGCGCGTGCGGCAGGAAAGCCGCGCCGACCTCGGTGAGCGCCACGGACCGCCCCGAGCGGTCCAGCAGCTCCTGCCCGAGCTCCCGTTCCAGCTTGCGGATCTGCGCGCTGACCCCGGGCTGGGCGACCCGTACCCGCTCGGCGGCCCGGGTGAAGTTCCGTTCCTCCACCACCGTCACGAAGTACTCGAGCTGACGCAGTTCCATAACCAGCGATGCTAGCAGCCAGACTTTCCATGTCTTGGACTTCTGGTGTGCCCCGGAGGAGGCTGGTTACCACAAGGCAGCAACACCGCACCGAAGGAGCAGCACCATGACCGATATCCGCGAACGCGCCACCACCCCCGAGGACTTGACCCGCCTGTTCGTCGAGCGAGCCAACGCCCGCGACGCCGAAGGGATGGCCGCGCTCTACGCGCCCGACGCCGTCCTGGCCTTCCCGCCCGGCAGCGCGACGGTCGGCCGGGAGGCGATCCGCGCCGTCTGCGAACAGCTCCTGCTCCACGCGGAGCTGCCGTTCGTGCCCGAGCCGCCGCTGCCGACGGTCCGTTACGGGGCCGACCTCGCCCTCACGTCGACCCGGTCCGCCGACGACACGGGCGGCAGGGTGCAGGTCGTCCGGCGCGAGCCCGACGGGACCTGGCTGCGGATCATCGACCGGCCCGAGTCGAAGGCCGGCCGATGAGCGTGCTCGTCGCCGGGGCCGGCATCGGCGGCCTGACCACCGCCCTCGCCCTGCACGCCGCAGGGATCGACGCGACCGTCGTGGAGAGCGTCCGGGAGGTCCGCCCGCTCGGCGTGGGCATCAACCTCCTGCCGCACGCCGTCCGCGAACTCACCGAGCTGGGGCTCGGGGACGCGCTGGCCGCCGTCGGCGTGCCGACCGCCGAGAACGTGTACTGCGACCGCGACGGCACCGTCCTGTTCTCCGAACCGCGCGGTGTCGCCCAGGGCTACCGCTGGCCGCAGTACTCGGTGCACCGCGGGGAGCTCCAGCTGATGCTGCTCACCGCGGTCCGCGACCGGCTGGGCCCGGACGCCGTCCGCACCGGGACGCGCCTGGACGGCTTCACCGACACCGGGTCGGCCGTCCGGGCCCGGCTCCTCGACCGGGCGACCGGGAAGCACCGGACCGCGGAGGCCGGGGTGCTGGTCGGGGCGGACGGGCTGCACTCGGCCGTCCGCGGGCTGCTGCACCCGGACGGCGGGCCGCTGTTGTGGTCGGGGGTCCGGATGTGGCGCGGGGTGACGGAGGGGAAGCCCTTCCTCACCGGGCGGTCGGCGGTCCTGGTCCGGGACGGGGACGCCGAGTTCATCGCCTATCCGATCGGCCGCGACCGGATCAACTGGGTCTGCCTGGTCCGGGAGGCGCCGCCCGGGCCGCTGGGCGAGGAGGCCGGCTGGAACCGCCCGGGCCGGCTCGCCGGCCTGCTCCCCCACTACGCGCACTGGTCGCTCGGCTTCCTGGACGTCCCGGGCCTGCTGACCGGCGCCGAGCGGATCCTGGAGTACCCGATGGTCGACCGGGAGCCGCTGCCGTCCTGGGGGCGCGGCCGGGTCACCCTGCTCGGCGACGCGGCGCACCCGATGTACCCGGTGGGGGCCAACGGCGCCTCCCAGGCCGTCGTGGACGCCCGGGTGCTCGCCCACGCGCTGGCGGGGGCCGGCGACGTGCCGGCCGCGCTGGCCCGTTACGCGGAGGAGCGGCGGGAGGCGACGGCCGCCGTCGTCCGCGCCAACCGGGCCATGAACGAGGCGGTGCGAGGGGTTCCGGACGACGGCGGGCGGAGCGCGGAGCACTACGCCCGCATCACGGACGCCTACCGGCGGGCGAGCGGGGGCGATCCCGCCGACCTGAACGCCCGCCCGTCGCTGACGCCCCGCTGACCGGTGGTCAGTACCCCGTCGGCTGCGCGGCCAGCACCCGCAGGAGCTGGTCGAGCTCCGGTCGCCAGGGGCGGTTGACGTTGATGCGCGTCGGCTTCTCCCGGCCCGGCATCAGGAAGCGGAACGAGCTCCACAGGGAGCCCATCCGCACGTCGCTCATCAGGTGCCGGGCCTGGTCGTGCGGCAGGGCCAGGACGAGTTCCTTGGGCCGGCTGCTGAGCTTCCCGGCGCGGTGGAACAGCAGGGCCTGCTGGGTGAAGGTGACGAAGTAGGTGTCCACGAAGAAGATCCACACGCTCGACAGGAAGGCCATGGCGATCGGGCTGGGCCCGCTGATTCCGTAGACCGTCACCACCGGCCGGTCGGAGGGGTTCGCCTCGGCCACCGCCCGTCCCACGTGTGCCTGGATCGTCGCCTTGCGCACCGGCATGCTCGCTCCTCGTGCCTCGTGGGAGTCCCGCGTGCCTCCTGGAGAACCCCGCGGGGAAAGGCCCCTATTGAAGCCCCTCCTCGCCGTCCGGGAACCGGCGATTTCCGGACAGCGGGGGGACGAGTTTCGGAGCGGCGGACTCCGGCCGTCAGCCGGCCGACCGGGACAGCGCCTCCCGTACCGCCTCGTCGGTGCGGCCCACCACGGCGGTGCCGTCGTCCGCGGTGATGATGGGCCGCTGGATCAGCTTGGGGTGCCCGGCGAGGGCACCGATCCAGCGGTCGCGCGCGGCGGCGTCACGCGGCCAGTCCTTCAGGCCGAGCTCCTTGGCCTCGTCCTCCCCGGTGCGCGTGATGTCCCACGGCTCCAGCCCGAGCCGGTCGAGCACGGCCCGGATCTCGCTCTCGTCGGGGACGTCGTCCAGGTAGCGGCGGACGGTGTACTCGGCGCCTTCCTCGTCGAGCAGCTTGACGGCCGAGCGGCACTTCGAACAGGCGGGGTTGATCCAGATCTCCATGCCGCACAGGGTACCGCCCCACCCCTTCAAATCCCGTCTGAGCTGGGGCGATTGTCAGTGCCCGGCAGTAGAATGGAGGGGTAGTGAAGAGGTCGCCCGACCCCTTCGTCAGGAGGACGCCGATGGCCGCAGCAGCAGCACCGCTCACCGACCCGTGCACCCTCGCGACGCTGCCGAGGAAGCGTCTGCCCGCCGGGCATCCCCGTGAGTGGTACGAGTCCCACAACCGCCGGCTGAAGGCCATGCGCCTCGCCATAGCGCTGCTCCACAGCGGTGCGTACCGGCCCGAGCAGGCGACCAACCGCAGGATACGCCGGGTCGCCGACCGGATCGGGGTGCGCCCGCCGTCGAACGCGACCTGCCGGATGGTCAGGTCGCTGATCCACGCCGAGGCGCCCGCGGCACGCGCCGCCCGCCGCTGATCTCACCCATGTCCGCGCGCCGCAACCGCCCGGCCACCACCCGTTCCCCCGCCCGTCACCCGTCGGCCCCGGCCCGTCCGTAGCGTCGTCGTATGACGATCCAGCAGGTCGCCCCGGTCCCGGCCGCCCCGGCGCCGGCCGTCGCGCCGGGGGCCGGGACGGAGCGGGAGGTTCCGCCGCGGACGACGTCCCGGACCGTCGTCCGCGGCGGAACCACGGCCGGGCCGCGACGGCGGCGTGGTCCGGCCGCGCCGGTGCGCCGGCTGGGGGCGCAGGCGCTGCTGATGTCGGCCGCCCTGGTGGCGCTGTGCGCGGCGGCCGTGGCCGGGGCCGTCGCGGTGCGGGCCGACACGGGCCGGCTACGGGAGACCGTCACCGAGCGGGCGGCGACGGCGGCCGGGCTGCGCTTCGCCCTGGCCGACCTCGACGCGCAGCGCGCCAACGCGCTGGTGCCCGGGCACTCCGCCGACCGGCCCGCCGTCCTGCCCGCGGGCCGGTCGGCGGACGACTTCCAGGTGGGCAACCGCGTCCTGGCCCTGCTCACCGCCCGACAGCGGCGCGCCGAGGTCAGCGACCTGCTGCGGCGGCTGGGCGGGGACCCCGCCGAGGGCGTCCGGGTGCGGGTGCTCCTGGACGGCCTGGGCCGGTACGACGAGCTGACCGCGCGGTCGTCCGCCGTCGACGAGACGGCGCCGGACCGGCCCGCCGGCCGCCCGCCCTCCGGTGCCGTCACCCTCTCCGTCGACGCGGGCGAGGTGATGCACCGTGAACTGCTGCCCGCGGCGGACGCCCTGGCGTCCGGGTACGCGCGGCGGGCGGACGGGCTGGCGGACCGCGCGCACGGCGCGGCCGTGGCCGCCGCATGGACCACGGCCGGGGCGGGCGCCGCCGCCCTGGCCGTCCTCGGCTGGTGCCAGTGGCGGCTGGCCCGCCGCTACCGGCGGGTGTTCAACCCGGCGCTGTGCGCCGCGACGGTCGCCGCCGCCGTCGTCACCGCCCTGGGCACGGTGGCGTTCCTGTCGGCGGCGGACGGCGTCCGGGACGCGGCGCGGGCCGGTCTGCGCCCGTGGGCCCGGCTGGCCGAGGCCCGGGCGGTCGCCGCCGAGGCGGCGGCCACCGAGGGCCGCTGGTTCGTCTACGACACCCGCCCCGGATCCGCCGCCGTGAGCAGGTTCGAGGGCCTGACCGCGCGCCTCGGCTCCCTCCTCGCGCCGGACGGTTACTCCTACGCCCCCGGGCGCGCCGCCCACCGGGACGTGCTCGACCGGTACGGGCGGTTCCGCGACGACGACCGCCGGATGCGGGAGGAGCACGCCACCGGGCGGACGGACGCGGCCGTGCTGACGCTCACCGAACTCGGGCGCGGGCGGATCCCGTTCGACTTCTGGGAGTTCGCGGGTTCGCTCGAAGCCCTGTCCGCGCGCCACTTGGACGTCCTCACGGAACGGACGGCGTCCGCCCGCGACCGGCTGGCCGGCTGGCCCGCGGTGCCGGCGGGCGTGCTGGGCGGCGCCGTGCTCCTCGTGGGGGCGGGGCTGCGGCCCCGGTTCGCCGAGTACCGCTGAATCCGGAACCGTTGCGTCCGGGCCGCACCGGATAATGCCCGGCCCGGTGTCCGACCCACCCAGTACGCTGCTGCGACGATGACTGACGACCAGATACCGCACACTTTCCAGGTCGACCTGCGCGGCCTGGTGGACCTGCTGTCCCACCACCTGTACTCCAGCCCCAAGGTGTACCTCCGCGAACTTCTGCAGAACGCCGTGGACGCCATCACGGCCCGCCGCGCGGAGGAGCCGACGGCGCCCGCCACGGTGCGCCTGCACGCCGACGGGGGCCGGCTGCGGGTGGAGGACAGCGGCATCGGCCTGACGGAGGCCGACGTCCACGACCTGCTGGCCACCATAGGCCGCAGCTCCAAGCGCGACGGGCTGGAGTCGGCGCGCTCGGAATTCCTCGGCCAGTTCGGCATCGGGCTGCTCGCCTGCTTCGTCGTCGCCGAGGAGATCCGGGTCGTCAGCCGTTCCGCCCGGACGCCCGGCGCGCCGCCCGTCGAGTGGACGGCGCGCGACGACGGTTCGTACACCGTCCGCACGCTCGCCGACGACGCGCGCCCCGAGCCGGGCACGACGGTGTACCTGGCCGCGCGCCGCGGCGCGGAGGACTGGCTCGCCGAGGAGCGCGTGCTCGCCCTCGCCAAGGACTTCGGTTCGCTCCTCCCCCACGACGTGCGGGTGGGCGACACCCCGGTGACCGACCGGCCGCCCGTCTGGGAGCGGACGTACCCGAGCCCGTCCGCCCGGCGGATGGCGCTCGCCCGGCACTGCCACGAGCTGTTCGGCTTCTCACCGCTGGACGCCGTCGAGCTCGACGTGCCGGTGGCCGGGGTGCGCGGTGTCGCGTACGTGCTGCCGCAGGCGGTCAGCCCGGGCCGGCGCGGCGGGCACCGCGTGCACCTGAAGGGCATGCTGCTCACCGACCGGGCCGACGAACTCCTGCCCGAATGGGCGTTCTTCGTCCGCTGCGTCGTCGACACCGACAGCCTGCGGCCCACCGCCTCGCGCGAGAGCCTGTACGACGACGACCGGCTGGCGGCGGTCCGGGAGGCCCTCGGGGAGCGGATCCGCGACTGGCTCGCCGAGCTGGCGGCGGGCGACCAGGAGCGGCTGCGGCAGTTCCTGTCCGTCCATCACGTCGGCGTCAAGTCGCTGGCGCGGCACGACGCGGACATGCTGCGCACGATGCTGCCGTGGCTGCCGTTCGAGACCAGTGACGGGCAGCTGTCGCTGGAGGAGTTCGCGCAGCGGCACCGGACGGTCCACTTCACCCGGACCGTCGAGGAGTTCCGGCAGGTCGCGCCGATCGCGGCGGCGCAGGGCGTCGGTGTGGTCAACGGCGGCTACACCTTCGACGGCGAGCTGGTGGAGATGCTGCCCCGGGTGCGTCCGGGCACCACGGTCGCCGAGCTGGACGCGGAGACGGTCACCGCGCATCTGGACCACGTGGAGCCGGGCGACGAGCTGGCGCTGGCCGACTTCCTGGCGGCGGCGCGGGCGCGGCTGGACACGCTCGGGTGCGATGTGGTGCTCCGCTCCTTCCTGCCGGTCACCGTGCCCGCTCTGCATCTGGACGACCGCGCGGCCCGGCACGAACGGGCGCGCGCCGAGGAGGAGTCGAAGGCCGACGACCTGTGGTCGTCCATCCTGGGGTCGCTGCGGGACGAGGCCCCGCGCGCCCGGCTCGTCCTCAACCACCTCAGCCCCCTGGTCCGGCGCGTCGGCGCGCTCGCCGACCGCGATCTGGCGGGCACCGCCGCGGAGGCCCTCTACGGCCAGGCCCTGCTGATGGCCCAGCGCCCGCTGCGGCCGGCCGACTCGGCGCTGCTGAACCGTGCCTTCCTGGGCCTCCTGGAATGGGCGGCCCACCCCACCGCACCGTCCCAGCCGTCGGAGGAAGGCCGATGAACCGCACCGCTTCCGCCCTCCGCCAGGCGCTCCAGGACAACATGAACGAGCCCGAGGGCCCGGCGCGCAACGCCGTCGCCGAGCGGCTGGTGGACGAGGCCGGGCAGACCGGCGACACCGGGCTGCTGCTCGACACCCTGTTCAACGTGCTGTCCGCCTACAACTTCAGCTCCGAGTCCGAGAAGATGTTCGTCCCGTTCGCCCGCGTGCTGCGCATGTGGGACGAGCGGCCGGCGGACTTCGACCAGTACGCCGAGCACCGGCTGCACTGGATGTTCAAGTGGGTGGCCAGCGGGATGCTGGACCAGCCGGACATCCCGCTGGCGTCGGTGGAGAAGTGGCACGCGGAGATGGAGCACCGCTACCGGGTCGCGGGCCACAGCGAACGGGCCGTCCGGCAGAGCGAGTTCCGCATCGCCCGGGACACCGGTGACACCGCGCGGGCCGAACGGGCCTTCGCCGCCTGGCTCGCCGCCGACCGGGACCGGATGAGCGACTGCCACGCCTGCGAACTGCACACCCAGGGCGACTGGCTGAACCGGCTGGGACGGCCGGAGGAGGCCCTGGAGACCTGGCGCCCGGTCCTGGCCGGCGAGCACACGTGCGCGCACGAGCCGCACGTGGTCCTCGCCTCCTCGCTGCTCCCGCTGGTACGGCTGGGCCGGATCGACGAGGCCCGCGCCCACCACCTGCGCGGCTACCGGATGATCCGGGACATGGAGTCGATGCGGGCCACCGTCGGCGACCACATCGAGTTCTGCGCGCTCACCGGCAACGAGGCACGGGCCCTGGAGATCCTCGCCGAGCACACGGGCCACTTCGCCCCCTCCGGGGACCCGCTGTCCCTGCTCGGCTTCCTCGCGCCCGTCGCGCTGCTCGCCCGCCGGCTGACGGACCTGGGCCTCGGCGAGCGGCGGGTGCCCGGCCCGGCCGGGCGCGAGTGGACGGCCGCGGAGCTGCACGCCCATGCCCGGGCGGAGGCCCTGGAGCTGGCCGGCCGGTTCGACCGGCGCAACGGCAGTACGGTCGTCGGCGACCGCGTCCGCGCGCGAACGGACGCCGCGCCGCTGGCCGAGCGGCTGCCGCTGGGCGTACGCGCCGAGCGGCTGACCGTCCCGCGGCCCGCGCCCGCCGCGCCGCCGGCCCCGGCGTCTCCGGACGACGTCCGGGAGCTGCTGGCCACAGCCCGCCGGCTGACGGAGGATCCGGCGCCCGGCGCCCGGGCCGCGTGGGAGGCGTTCGCGCGGGCCGCGCCCGGCCGCGAGGGCGAGCTCGACCCGCTCGGCCGGGCCGAACTCGCCGACCACGAGGCGATGGAGCGGGTAGCGGAACCGGAGAAGTGCGTCGAGGGCTTCCGCTCGGCCGCCCTGCTGTACGAGGCCGCCGGGCATCCCGCCCAGGCCGCCCTCGCCCGGGCGCGGGCGGCGCTGGCCCTGTCCTTCGCCGGGCGCGCGGCGGAGGCCGTGGCGGCGGCCGACGCCGAGTGCGCGGTGCTGCGCGGGCTGCACGCGGAGGGCCGGGCGGAGCCCCGGTCGGTGGCCACGGCCCTGCTCTACCGGTGCCGCGTCCTCCGCAACGGGCTCGACGACGGCCCGGAGAACGCCGGCGACGCCCTGTCCGCACTGGAGGCCGCGCTCGACGAGGCGGCCGCTTTCGGTGAGGAGCACCGTGCGGCGGGCCGGATGGTGTCCGGCCGACTGGCCGACGTCCTGCAACTGCGCGGCGAACTGGCCCTGGAGGCGGGCGATCCGGCCCGGGCGGCCGGATGGTTCGGCCGCGCGGTGGAGCTGACGGACGAGGCGGACCTGGCCTGGTACGCGCCGGAGGCACGCGTCGGCCTGGCCCGGGCCGCGATGGCCTGCGGCGATCCGGAGACGGCGGTCGGGGCCGCGCGGTCCGCCCTGGAGCACGGCGCCGGGTCGATGGAGGCCGGGTCGATGCAGGAGGCGCACGCGGCGCAGGTGCACGTCCTGCTGTCCGAGGCCCTCACCGCCACCGGCCGGCACGAGCCCGCGGTGGAGCACGCCCTGGAGGCGGCGCACCGGGCCGACCAGGCGGGCGAGAGCGCGACCCTCGGGGCCTGGGCCCGGCTCACCCTCGGCGGGGCGCTGCACCGGCTGGGCCGCGCGGACGAGGCCGCGTCCGTCCTGGAGACGGCGCTCCCGGACCTCGAAGAGGGCCACGGCGAGGGCCAGGTGGTCCAGGCGCGCTGGTGGCTCGGCGAGTGCCTGGCCGCGCTGGGCGACCACCGCGAGGCGGCCGGGCAGTTCCTGCGCGCCGCCTCGGTCGCGCAGCACTGGGAGGACCAGCGGGACCACGCCGTCCTCGCCCACATGGCCGCCGACTGCCTGGGCCGCGCGGGCCGGGACGACGAGGCCGAGCGGGCCTACCGGCGGGCCGAGGCGCTGTGGCGCGACCTGGACCGGCCGGAGGCGTACGTCCGGGTGCTGCGCGCCCGCGCGTGGCTCGCCGCGCGCGGGGAGGACGACGGCCCGGCCCGGGCCCGGGAGCTGATGACCGAGGCCGAGCGCGCGTGCGCGGCCGCGCTGGCGGCGGCCGGGGACGACGAGGCGCGGGAGCTGCTGCGCGGTGAACTCGCGGACACCCACCGGCAGACCGGCGAGCTGATCGTCCGGTGCTGCGAGGGCGTGCCGGGGGACGGGGACGACGGAGATGCCGCCCGGGAGGCGTACGAGGAGGGGCTCGCGCACCTCGGGCGGGCGGTGGCCGTCTTCGCGGAGGCCGGCCCCGCGCTGCGCGACTCGCGGGCGGGCGCCGAACTGGCGGCCGCCTGGCTGGAGATCGACCTGGGCCGGAACGCGGCCGCCGCGGACCGGGCGCGGGCGGTGCTCGCGGAGTACGGCGACGCGTCGGAGGAGGTCGCGCGGACGCGGCGGGCCGAGGCGGAGAGCATCCTCATGTACGCGACGCGAGAGAGCCCGTCCGGCGTTTGAGGCCAACCGCGCGAAGCGCGGTTTCGGGGCCTGGGGCGGAGCCCCGGGAAACTGGGGGCACCTCCCAGCGGTAGCCGGGGGAGAGAGGGCGGGGCTGGGGTAAGCCCCCTCCCCGCCCGCACCCACGACCGGCCCGGTGGCGGGTCACCGCCGGACCCCGCGCTCACCCGCCGGTGTGACGGCGGGAGGTGCCGCTCCGGCGTTCCGGCGCGTGTGCGAGGCTGGGGGCATTCCCGGTGGTCGACCTGGCCGCGCGCCCGGCCGCCGGGTGCGCACCGGAAGGGACTGGGACATGTTGCAGCACAGAACCGTCGGCGATCTGATGACGCACTCGGTGGTACGGGTGCAGCGCGGCACCCTGTTCACGGAGATCGTGCATGTGCTGCACGAGCACGACATCACGGCGGTTCCGGTGGTGGACGCGGACGACCGCCCGGTGGGGGTGGTCTCCGAGGCGGACCTGCTGGCGAAGGCGGCCCGGCGGGTGGATCCGTCGCTCCCGGCGGCGGTGCGCGCCAAGCACGAGGCGACGACGGCCGAGGGCCTGATGACCAGTCCGGCGGTGTGCGCCCGGCCGGACTGGAGCGTCGTGGAGGCGGCCAGGACGATGGAGGAGCGGCACGTCAAGCGGCTGCCGGTGGTGAACGCCGAGGGCCGGCTGGTGGGCCTGGTGAGCCGGAGCGACCTGCTGCGGGTCTTCCTGCGCGACGACCGCGCCATCCGGCAGGAGATCATCGAGGACGTGCTGGTGCGGACCCTGCACGAGCCGCCGTCCGGCATCGGCGTCGAGGTGACCAACGGGCAGGTGCGGCTGAGCGGTTCGGTGCGGGACGAGGGTCTGGTTCCGGTGCTGGTGCGGCTGTGCGGCAGTGTGGACGGCGTGGTGAGCGTGGAGCACCACCTGACCGTGGGGACCGCGTAGGGGCGGGGCGGCCGGCGGACCGGGACGGGGGCCCGGTCCGACGGCGCTACCAGCCGGCACCCTTGTTACGCGGCCCCCTTCTTGAAGACCTCGACAAGGCTGGTGAGGCTGGAGTCCTCGTGTCCGGCCGCGGCGGCGCGGCGGAAGGCGTCCAGGACGACGCCGGGCAGGGCGGAGTCGACGCCCGCGGCACGGACGGTGTGAACGATGTGGTCGAGGCTCGCGACGCCCATGGCCACCCGGTCGACGTCGCCGGTGTGGTCGCCCGCGTCGAGCCGCGGGGCGTAGAAGGAGAAGAAACCGGGGAGCTGGTTCGCCGTGGACTGCGCGTAGGGCAGGAACTCGGCGGCCGGGATGCCGTACGCGTCGGCCACGGTCTGGGCGTGCACGTAGCTGATCAGGCCGGTCCAGAAGAGGTCCATGAGGATCTGGTAGTACAGCTGCGCCAGGCCCGGGTCCGTGCCGCGGAAGTCGGTGCCCGCGAGGACCGCGAGGGTTTCCCGGTGAGCCTCGAAGGCGGCCTGGTGGCCGCTGTAGAAGATGGACGACTCCGGATTGCCGATGCCGGAGGGCGGGCTCATCACCCCGCCGGTGAGGTGCACGGCGCCGTGCCGGGCGGCCCACTCGGCCGCCTCGCGGGCCCGCTCGGGGGTGTCCGAGCTGAGGTTGACGATCACCCGGCCGCGGACGGCGTGCGGGGCCTGCTCCAGCACCGCGTACACGGCGTCGTAGTCCGTCATGCTCAGCACGACCAGCTCGTTGACGGACAGTGCCTGCTCGACGGACGAGGCGAGGACGGCGCCCGCGGTGACGAGTTCGTCGGCCTTGGACGCGGTGCGGTTCCACACGGTGACCGCGTGGCCCTGCTTCAGGAAGGCATGGACCATCGCCTTGCCCATCGGGCCGAGGCCGATGACGGTGACGGGCTGCTTGCTCACGGACTCGTTGCTCACGGGCTGGCTGCTCACAGAAGACCCTTCTGGAATGAACGCTCTACTTGGTGATCACCGTAGCACAGCCCTAGAAAGAGCGCTCTACTCATTAGGGCGAACGCTCTACCCAGGTAAGCTGCGAGGATGAAGACGACCACAGGGAAGGGCGCCGGGACGGACGCCGTCCTCGACACCCGCGAACGGATCGTCCGCGCGGCCTCCCGGCTGATGCAGCGCCAGGGCTACGACGGCACCGGGATCAAACAGATCTCCCAGGAGGCGGAGGCCACGCTCGGCTCCCTCTACCACTTCTTCCCGGGCGGCAAGCAGGAGTTGGCGGTCGCGGCGATCCGCCACGGCGACGAGGAGTTCGCCGACATCCTGCGCGGCGCGCTGGACAGCGCGGAGGACCCGGGCGACGCGCTCGTCGCCTGCACCACCACGCTCGCGGAGATCCTGCGCGCGTCCGACTGGACGGACGGCTGCCCGGTCACCGCCACCGCGCTGGGCACGGCGGGCCGCGCCCCCGACATCCAGCAGGCCGCGGCGGAGGCGTTCGCCCGCTGGCGCGGGCTCGTCCACGCCAAGCTGACCACCGCGGGCTTCGCCGACGACGACGCCCGCGACCTCGCGCACACGGTGATCAGCACCCTGGAGGGCGCGGAGCTGGCCGCCCAGGTGTCGCGCAGCGAGGAACCGCTGCACACGGCCGGCCGCCACCTGGCCCGGCTGATCGCCTGCTACCGGTGAGGCGGCCCCGGCCGGGCCGGTAGGCTCGGCCGGACGATCACCGCGTCCAACCGGGTGATCACCGCGCACAGGGAGACGGACCGGCATGCAGGCGTGGACCCCCGGCGGCCGCTCATGGGAGCGGGCGCTGACCGCCGCCGACATCGACGACCCCCGGCTGCGCGCCGCCTACACCCGGCAGCGCGCCGTGGTCGCCGGCTACCGCCGGCACGCCTACCTCGCCGTACGACTGCTGCTGCCGCCCGCGCTCGTCCCCCACGCCATCGCCACCACGGCGTTCATGCACCACACCGACAACCTCCTCGACCGGGGGCCCGGCGCGGCCGGCGCCTGGCCCGCCTGGGAGGCGCGGGTCCGGGCCGGGCTGGCCGGGGAGGAGGCCGCGGACGGCCACCCCGTCCTCGCGCCACTGCTGCGCACGGTCGCCGCGCGTCCCCGACTGCGCGGCCACGTCGAGGACTTCCTCGCCGGCGCACCCCTGGAACGGGACACCACCGGCTTCGCCACCGAGGCCGACTACCAGAAGTACGTCGACGTCTACGCGCTGCCCGCGTTCATGACGATCGCCGGGCTGCTGCTCGCGCCGGAGGCCGACGCGGACGCCTCCCGCGAGGTCTGCCGCGCCTACATCGACGGCAGCCAACGGCTCGACTTCGTCAACGACCTGTCCGAGGACCTGCGGGACGGCCGGCTCGGCCTCTCCGAGGAGGCTCTGGCGCGGTACGGCGTCACCCGGGCCGCACTGGAACGCGGCCGGGACGCGCCCGGCGTCCGCGACCTGCTGCGCGACCAGCTCCTCCAGGCCCGCCGCGACCTGCTCGCGGCCCGGCGGCTGGTGGCGTTCGCCCCGCCCGGGCACCGCGCCTTCACCCGGGCGGTGATCGCCCTGGAGACCCTCACCGCCGGCGCCGCCCTGGCCGCGGGCCCGGCGGTGCTACGCCGCCCCGTCCGCCCGCCGCTGCCGGGCGCGCTGGCCGTGCTGCTGCGCGAATACCGCCGCAGGGGGCGCTGACCGCCCCTCGGAGGGCGGGAACCGCCCGGGAGGTGGAGAACCGCCCGGGGCGGTGAGCCGCCCGCGCCCGGGCCGCAGCCCCCCGGGCCGGCGCCCGCCCGTCACCCCCGTCAGTCCTTGGCGTCCGCGTAGCACTCCGCCACGGCGACCGTGAACGGGAAGCGGGTGGGCGTCTCACCGAACGCGAGGCGCCCCGCCTCGTCGCCGGCCCACCGGATGACCTCCGCCACCCCGGCGGCCTCCTCCTCCGGGCAGTGCACGATCAGCTCGTCGTGCTGGAAGAAGACCAGCTCGGCGCGGAGCCCGGCGAGGGACTGCCGGACCAGGGCGAGCACGATCAGGGCCCAGTCGGCCGCGCTGCCCTGGACGACGAAGTTCCGCGTGAACCGGCCGCGGGCGCGCGCCGCGCCGGAGGACCCGGCCGGCTCGTCCTGCGGCAGGCCCGCCTCGTCGGGCACGGCGGTCGAGGCGGGCGGGCAGGTGCGCCCGAGCCACGTCCGCACCAGCCGGCCGTCCTCTCCCGCCCGGGCCGCGTCGTCGACGTGGGCCACGGCCCGGGGGAAGCGCCGGCGCAGGTCCGCCAGGTGTTTGAGCCCGTCCCCCGAGGTCTGCCCGTAGATGGCGCCCAGCATGGCCAGCTTGGCCCGGTCCCGGTCGCCGGAGAACGCCCGCTCGGCCAGGTCGGCGTAGAGGTCCCGGCCGGTTCCCGCGACCTCCATCAGCCCGGGGTCGCGGGCCACGGCGGCCAGCACCCGGGGCTCGATCTGGTCGGCGTCGGCGACGACCAGCCGCCAGCCGGGGTCGGCGACCACGGCCCGCCGGATCACCTTGGGGATCTGCAGGGCACCGCCCCCGTTGGTCGTCCACCGGCCGGTCACCGTGCCGCCCGGCACGTACTCGGGGCGGAACCGGCCGTCGCGGACCCATGTCTGGAGCCACTGCCAGCCGTGCGCGGTGTGCACCCGGTAGAGCTTCTTGTACTCCAGCAGCGGGGCGACGGCCGGGTGGTCGACGCCGCGCAGCTCCCAGGCCCGGGTCGAGGAGAGGGCGACGCCCTCGCGGGCGAAGGCGCGGACGATGTCGGCGGGCAGGTCGGGGCGGACCCGGACGCCGCCGAACGCGCGCGACACCTCGTCCGCGAGCTCGGCCAGCCGCCGGGTCTCCTGCCCGCCGGGATACCGCTCCCCCAGCAGCTCCGTCAGCAGCGCCCGGTGGACGTCGGCGCGCCAGGGCACGCCCGCGCGGGACATCTCGGCGGCGACGAGGGTGCCCGCCGACTCCGCCGCGATCAGCAGCCGCGTCCGCCCGGGGTGCTCGGTGTCCTTCACCCGGGCCTGCTGGTCCGCGTAGACGTCGAGGAGGGCGTCCAGCGGATCGGTGCCCGGCGGCAGCGGGACCGGGCCCGGCTCGAACAGCGACGGCTGCCCGTCGGGCGCGCGGGCGGGCGGGTCGGCGGGGACGGGCAGGCCGCGCAGCCGCGCCCACGCGGCGGCCAGCGACCGCGGCTGCCCGGACTGCCCCTCCGCGTACCCCATGAGCAGCGCCTCCGCCGCCTCCACGTCGTAACAGCGCTCGACGCGCACCCCGGCCGCCGCCGCCCGCCCGTACAGCTCCGCCGTCGACCGCCAGATCCACCGCGCCGCCCCGGGCCGGGCCCGGACCGCGTCGGCCAGGCTCCGCTCCACGACGGCGGGCCCGGCCGCCCGTCCGTCGACGTCGACCGGGCACAGCCGCACGCTCTCGTCCCCCGCGCCCGCGGCGCCTACCAGTGCCCATCTCACGTCCGCAGTGTCGCACCGGGGTCTGACAACGGGCCCCGGCCGGGCCGCGCCGCCGAGATGTGCGGGCGGCACCCCGGTGGCACGCTGAACCCATGGCCCGGCCCAACGAAGAGGTCGAGGCGCTGCTCCAGGAGTACGCCGACCTCGTCGCCATCACCGGGGGCGACGCGTTCAAGGCGCGCGCCTACGAGAAGGCGGCCCGCGCGGTCGGCGGGTTCCCGGACGACGTCTCGGCCATGGACGTCAAGGCGCTGCGCGAGATCCCCAACGTCGGGAAGTCGATCGCCGAGAAGGTCGTGGAGTACCTGCGGACCGGCCGGGTCGCGGCCTTCGAGGAGACCCGCGCGTCCGTCCCGGCCGGGGTGCGGGAGCTGCTCACCATCCCCACCCTGGGCCCGAAGAAGGCGCTCGCCCTGTACGAGGAGCTCCGCGTCTCCTCCGTCGAGGAGCTGCTCGACGCCGTCCGCGCGGAACGGCTGCGCGACCTCAAGGGGTTCGGCGAGAAGACCGAGCACAACATCCTGCACGGCATCGAGCTCATGCAGAAGGCCGGCGGGCGGATCCTGCTCTCGGCGGCCCTGGAGGCGGCGGAGAGGATCGTCGCCGAGCTGTCGCGCGTCCCCGGCTGCGCGGACTGCGCGTACGCGGGGTCGCTGCGGCGGATGCGGGAGACCATCGGCGACATCGACGTCCTGGTCGCGGCCGACGACCCGGAGCCGTTCATGGAGGCGTTCCGCGCCCTCCCGGACACGGCGGAGGTCATCGCGGGTGGCCGGAAGAAGACCTCCATCCGCACGTCGACCGGGCTTCAGGTCGACCTCCGCGTCCTGCCGCCGGACGCGTGGGGCGCGGGCCTGCTGTACTTCACCGGTTCAAGGGCGCACAACATCCGGATCCGCGAGATCGCCGTGCGCAAGGAGCTGAAGCTCTCCGAATACGGCCTCTTCCGCGTCAGGACCGGCCGGAAGGTCGCCTCGCGCACGGAGGAGGAGGTGTACGCCCGGCTCGGGCTGCCCTGGATCCCGCCGGCCCTCCGCGAGGACCGCGGCGAGATCGCCGCCGCGCTGCGGGGCGACCTCCCGGACCTGATCGGCGAGGACGACGTCCGCGGCGACCTGCACACCCACACCGACCTCACGGACGGGGTGTCCTCGCTGGAGGAGATGGTGGCCGCGGCGGCGGCGCGCGGTTACGCGTACTACGCCGTCACCGACCACGCCCCGAACCTGTACATGCAGCGGATGACGGACGAGAAGGTCCTGGCCCAGCGGGAACGGGTGCGGGCCCTCGACGGCAGGCACCGGAAGATGCGGCTCCTGCACGGCACCGAGCTGAACATCGGCCCGGACGGCGACCTGGACTGGCCGGACGACTTCCTCGCCGGCTTCGACCTGTGCGTGGCGTCCGTGCACTCCCACTTCCACCAGACCCGCGAGGAACTGACCCGCCGGCTGGTCCGGGCCTGCGAGAACCCCCACGTCTCCGTCATCGGCCACCCCACCACCCGGCGGATCGGCAAGCGGCCGGGCATCGACGCGGACTTCGACGAGGTCTTCAGGGCCTGTGCCCGCACCGGCACCGCCCTGGAGATCAACTCCCACCCTGAGCGGCTGGACCTCTGCGACGAGGACATCCTGCGGGCGCGCCGGCACGGCGTGAAGTTCGTGGTGAACACGGACGCGCACTCGGTGACGCACCTGCCGTACCTGCGGTTCGGGGTGGGAACGGCCCGGCGCGGCTGGCTCACCGCGGACGACGTCGTCAACACCTGGCCGCTGCCGAAGCTCAGGCGCTTCCTGGACGAGGGGCGGCGGCGCGGCTGACCAGGGCCGGGGCGTCCTAGACTGAATGGGTCATCCCGCGCCGTGCCCGCCGGTCCGGCCCGGAATCCCGCCCGCCCCCGCCCGGCCGGAGTTCCCGCTCCGCCGCGGCCACGCTCAGAGGAACCGCGCGCACCGTGCCCGACATACGCGACGTCCCGGACATCGACTCCCTCGGCCTGCGGGCCGACTGCGGCAGCTGTTTCGCGCTCTGCTGCGTGGCCCTGCCGTTCGCGGCGTCGGCCGACTTCGCGATGAACAAGGAGGCGGGGAAGCCGTGTCCGAACCTGCGGGAGGACTTCCGCTGCGGCACGCACACCACGCTGCGGGAGAAAGGTTTCTCGGGGTGCACGGTGTACGACTGCTTCGGGGCCGGGCAGAAGGTCTCGCAGGTCACCTTCGGCGGGACCAGCTGGCGGGAGGCGCCGGAGACGGCCAAGCCGATGTTCGACGTGTTCCCGGTGATGCGACAGCTGCACGAGTTGCTGCGGTATCTGGCGGAGGCGCTGACGCTGCCGAAGGCCCGGCCGGTCCACCGTGACGTCCGCCTGGTGCTCGGGAAGGTCGAGGCGCTGACGCGGTCGGACGCCGATGCGCTCCTCGGGCTGGACGTGCCCGCGCTCCGGCAGGAGGTGAACGTCCTGCTGCTGCGCGCGAGCGAACTGGTGCGCGGCCGGGACGGCAAGGGCAAGGGGAAGAACCGGCGCGGTGCCGATCTGATGGGGGCCGGTCTCCGGGGCGCGGACCTGCGGGCGGCGAACCTGCGCGGCGCCTGTCTGATCGCCGCCGACCTCTCGGGGGCCGACCTCCGCTCGGCCGACCTGATCGGCGCCGACCTGCGCGACGCGAACCTCGCGGGGGCGGATCTGACGGGCGCCTTCTTCCTCACCCAGCTCCAGGTGAACGCGGCCAAGGGCGACGCGCGGACCCGGCTGCCCGAGGGGCTGGACCGGCCGGGGCACTGGGCGCGGTAGCACCGGGGCACCGGGAGCGACAGCACACCGCTCGCACGGCGCGGAGGGGCGGCCGCGCGCCGCTCCCTGTGCGCCGGCGCCGGCCGCCGTCCGTGCCAGGGCGCGCGGCAGGGAGCTTTTCGCGGGCCTTCGCCCGCCTTTCACCCCCGTGCTCCCCGATCGCCGGGGATGGTGGTGCCCAGCCACGGGCACGGGGAACCTCGGCGGCCCGGAACGCGGGGTTCAGCCCGTGCCCGACGGCCGCCCCGGCGGTCGGGTCACCGCGCCGGTCCGCCGCCACCCCGTCGGCACGAACCCTCGGAGCGCTCGTGAACGCTCGCTGCACTTACGGTGTCGCCCCGGGGGCGCTGCCGCTCCTCGGCCACGCCCTGCCCCTCGTCCGCGACCCCCTCGCCTTCCTCGACGCGCTGCCCGGCCGCGGCGACCTGGTCCAGGTCCGGGTCGGTCCGGTCCGGGCGGTGGTGGTCTGCGATCCCGAGCTGACCCGCCGGGTGCTGCGGGACGACCGGACCTTCGACAAGGGCGGCCCCCTCTACGAACGGATCCGGGAGGTGACCGGGAACGGGCTGGCGAGCTGCCCGTACCGCGACCACCGGGAGCAGCGGCGGCTGCTGCAGCCGGCGTTCCACTCCGCCCGGATGGCGGCGTACGCCGAGGTGATGTCCCGGCAGGCACGGGTGACGACCGGGGCGTGGCACGACGGCGGGACGGTCGACGCCGCCGACGAGATGCTCGCGCTCAGCGCGCGGATCACCGTCTCGGCGATGTTCGGCGCGGAGGCGGACGACGCGCGGCTCGCGCCGCTCCGGGAAGACTTCACCACCGTCGTGGCGGGGATCCCGCGGCGCGCCCTCGTCCCGACGGCCGACCGGCTGCCGGCGCCGGGCAACCGCCGCTACGACCGGGCGCGTTCCCGGATGCGTGCGGCGATCGGCCGGCTCATCGCCGACCACCGCGGCGCCTCCGACGGCCGTACCGGCACGGACGACCCCGACGATCTGCTGTCCCTGCTGCTGGCCGCCGGCCGGGACGGGCCGGACGGCCGGGCGCTGTCCGAATCCGAGGTCACCGACCAGTTCGTCACCTTCTTCGCCGCCGGCACCGAGACCAGCGGCAGTGCCCTGGCCTGGGCCCTGCACCTGCTGGGCGGCCACCCCGAGGTGGCCCGCCGGCTGCGCGCGGAGGTGGACGCGGTGCTGGGCACCGCGCCCGCCGCGACCCTCGCCCACCTGCCGGACCTGCGGCTGACCGCGGCGGTGGTCAACGAGGCGCTGCGGCTGTATCCGCCGGCCTGGCTGCTCACCCGGACCACCACCGGCGACACCAGCCTCGGCGGGCACTCCCTCCCCGTCGGTACGACCGTGGTCTACAGCGCCTACCTCCTCCACCGGCGGCCGGACCTGTTCCCCGAGCCCGAGCGCTTCGACCCGGACCGCTGGATCGCCGCGCCCGGTGCCCCCACTCCCCCGCGCACGGCGTTCCTGCCGTTCGGCAGCGGGCCGCGCAAGTGCATCGGCGACGTCTTCGCCCTCACCGAGGCGGCCCTGGCGCTGGCGACCGTCGTCGCGGACTGGGACCTGCGCCCGGCGGACGGCCGCCGGGTCCGCCCGGCCCCGCGCCTCGTCCTGCGCCCGCACCGGCTGCCGATGGTCACGGTGGCGCGGGCCAGGGCCGGTTGAGCCGGTGCGGGCGTCCCGCCGTCAGGCGGCGGGGGCGATGTGCAGGAAGCCGCCCACGCACATCCGCTTCACCAGCCGGATCTGCGCGGGTGTGAGGCGCCCGGCGATCTCGCCGTACTTCACCGGGCCGGCGCTCAGCAGCTCCCACAGTTCGTCCACGCCGTCCCGGCGGGCGTCCGCGTCGATGGACGGGCCGTGCGGGTCCTCGGTGGAGTGGATCCGTTTGCAGGGGACGGTGTCGCGCAGCGGCGCCGGTACCGCGGTGGGGTGGGTCAGGGGGTTCTTCCAGTACTCCGCCATGCCGGCCAGGACGGCGGGCGGGAGCTGGACGTTGGCGGGCGGGTTGGTGGCCTTGAAGCCCGGCACCAGCATGGTGACGCCGTCGCGGACGGCGGTGGTGGGGGCCAGCGTGAGGACGGCGTCGGGGGTGAGGCCGGCCGGTTCGGCGAGGGCGGTGGCGGACAGGTAGGGGCCCGCCGCGTCCAGGTCCTCGACCCGGCGGCTGTTGTGCGTCATGACGTCCAGCAGGGCGGGCTGGAACGCCGTGTTGAGCAGGGCGTCGAAGGTCTGCTCGCGGATGCCGAGGTCGGCGCCGGTGCCGCGGGTGTTCCAGTAGACGCTGTCCGGGTTGTTCTTGGCGATGGCGTGGTACCACTGGTCGATCATCAGGGCGAACGTCTCGGCGGTGCCGTGCCACTTGTCGTTGTAGTCCCGCCAGAGCTGCCGCCGGTCGGCCTCCTCCAGGCTGCCGTCGGTGGTCTTCAGCAGCAGCAGCGCGGCGGCCTGCGCCTGGGTGAGGGCGACCGCGACGCCGGAGGAGAAGAGGGGGTCGACGAAGAAGGCCGCGTCGCCGACGAGCAGGTGCCGCTCGTCGTAGTCGCCGAACTCCTCGGCCACGCGGGAGTAGTTGGTGGCAGTGATCATGTGATCCGCGACCGGCACCACGTCCGTGATGAGGTCCTTGAGGTACGGGACCTCGCGCACGGCGGCGAGGAACGTCGCCTGGTCGGTGTAGTCGCGTCCCGGCTCCTTGAGGACGGCCGGGTTGGTGACGATGCCGACGGAGTGGGTGAGGACGCGCCGGCCGTCGATGACCTTCGGCACCGGTATGTACCAGCACCAGCCGTCCCGGAAGGCGAAACAGCCGATGGGCGAGAAGTTGTCCGAGGTGAAGACGTTCCAGTCGGCGGGCAGGTTCTGGGTGTGCCCGCCGCCGGTGAAGTGCTGCCAGATGGCGATGTTCTTGAAGTTCGAGAGCCAGCCGCGCTTGTTGCGGGCGGCGGAGACGCTGCTCTGGCGTCCCGAGGCGTCGACGAAGTACCCGGCGCGGACCGACGTCCCGTCGGCGAGGCGGACCACCCCGCCGTTCGCGTCGGGTTCATAGGCGGTGACGGCGGTGCCCTGGAAGACGTCGACGCCCACGTCGGCGGCGTGGTCCAGCAGGATGTGGTCGAACTCGGCCCGGTTGACGTGCATCGTCCAGCGCAGCACGCCGTCCTGCTCGAACAGGGCCCGGTCGAAGAGGGCGACGCTCGGCCGGTCCGGGTCCCAGGCGTAGACGCCGCCGTACTTCTTCACCCAGCACGGGCTGGCGAGGACCTTGGCGAGGGCGCCGCTCTCCTGGAGCGCGGGGACCACGGGGTGGGCGAACGACTCGCCGATGTGCTCGCGGGGGAACACTTCCTTGTCGAAGATGGCCGTCCGCAGGTCGCTGCGCTGGGCGAGCAGGGCACCGAGGGTGGAGCCGGCCGGCCCGCCACCCATGATCACGACGTCGTAGTACTCCCGCACGGTGCTGACCTTTCGTTCGCTGAACAGGTGGGTTCGTTCGCTGAACAGGTGGGTGCCGAATGTTCGAGGGACCGGAGGGTGGAGGAAGGTGGCTCGGGGCCCGGCACGGGCCGTCCGCCCGGTGGCCGCGCGGCTGGGCGCACGCCGGGCCGGGGCCATGAGGCCGCCGATCGCCGAACGGGCCGCGCACCGCCCCGTCGTTCCGCGCCTGGCTCGGGATCGACGCCCTGACGGTACGCGGCGTCGGCGGCGCCGTCCATGCGTGTGCGGGACCCTGAACGGGCGGCCCCCGGTGGAGGGTTGGGGTCCGCGGGCGACGGCCGGGTGCCGGCCGTCGGAGTGGCGGGACGCCGTGCGGGTCCGGTGGGGTGCTTCCGCTTCCGGCCGGCGGTGCGCCGCAAGCGTACCTTCGTCCCCGCGCGTTCACCGGCGGAAAACCGCGGCAGGAGACCGGATCCCCTTATACCGGTTCCTCTTCCAAGTCTGCCGTGACGTAAGGGAGTTCGATCTTCCGCACAGCGTCCGGTTATACCCTCCGTTAACCTCTTGCCTGGATCGGAAGCGCATGGTTAGCGTAAAGGCGCAGCACCATCAGTCATGCGGGGGAACGCGGGGGATCTGATGAGTGACGATGGCGGCTCCATGCCTTTTCTGACACCGGTCCTGAGCGCGACGACGCGCGCCGACGTACCGGTCGACTCCTTACTGTCCGCGGACTCACCACGCACCAACGGCCTGGACCGGGCGTACATCGACACGCTCGTCGCGCTCGAGGACGAGCTTCCGCCGATCGTCGTGCACCGGCCCACCGGGCGGGTGATCGACGGGATGCACCGGCTCGCCGCCGCCCGCGTCCGGGGCGACCGCACCATCAGCGCCTACCTGTTGGACATGCCGGAGCGGAACGTGTTCGCCACCGCGGTGAGTCTGAACATCACCCACGGCAAACCGCTCTCCCACGACGACCGGCTGGCCGCCGCCGCCCGGATCCTCCGGGAGAGCCCGGCGCTCTCGGACCGGTACGTCGCGTCCGTCACCGCCCTGTCGCCCCGGACCGTCTCCCGGGTACGGCGTTCAAGCGTCGACGTTGCCCACTTGAACACCCGGATCGGTCTGGACGGCAAGCGGCGCCGCGCGGACGTGGCGAGCGTCGCCAGCGGACGGCTGCGCGCCGTCGAGGTGATCCGGCAGCGCCCCGAGGCGAGTCTGCGCGAGATCGCCCGGCTCGCCGGGATCTCGCTCGGCACCGCGCACGACGTGAAGAAGCGCCTGCTCCTCGGCATGGACCCGGTGCCGCAGGGCTCCGGTGCCGCCGCCGAGCGCGCCCGGGAGCCGCGGTCCGAGCCGCGTCCGGAGACCCGTATCGCCGAGGTGCCGTCCCTGCGGGACGCGCGGGAGCGGCTGGACCGGCTCCGCAAGGACCCGGCGCTGCGGCTCTCCCAGTCCGGCCGTTTCCTGCTGCGCGGTTTCGCCGTGCACGACCTGGACGCCACCGTGTGGGCGAAGCTCGCCGCCACCATCCCGCCGCACTGCGCGGACGGGATCACCCAACTGGCCCGCGAGTGCGCCGACGTGTGGACCCGCTTCGCCGAGCAGGTGGAGCGGGAGGCGCAGGCCGGGGAGGCGGGGCAGGCCGAGCCGGCCGGCGGGCGGTCCCGGCCGAGGGCCTGACCGGGCCACCGGCGGACACCTCTCACCCCGCCCACCGGCCGGGCGCCGCTCCTCTCCGCCCGCCGAGGGCGCCGCCCGGCGCCCGTCCCGGGACACCACGCGCCCGCGTGACCGTACGGCCCCGACGCCGTCCGGTCGCGCGGGCGTTCGGCATGTCCGGCACCGAAGCCCCCGGCGCGGCCCCGCTCCCCACCGGTCTCCGCCGGCCCCTCGCGTCCGTCCGGCCCCGTGCGTCACAGAGGCCGGCGGGCCGGGCCCGTGAGCGGTGTCGAACACGCCTTCCCCCGGGGGCCGTTGTGGGAGGATTCCCACGCCGGATCGGGCCGGCGGGCGCCAGGCGCCACCGCCGTCACGACCGGTTCCGCCCTCGAGAGTGCCGTTCACCGTCCCGTCCGGTCTTCTTCAGTGCTCTCGGCTTTCAGCTCAGCTCTCTTCCGTCCTCTCGACACCGGTCGCCGGAACCTCCACAGGGCGACGTCGGACCTCGCGGGCCGCCAGCGGCCGAGCGAGGGCCGCCCGGTTCTCCATCACCGTGCGACGGATCCTCCGTGCGCCGGACGACTCGCAGAAGGTGGCACCCATGTCTGCCACAGACACGTCCGGGCCACCGGCCTACCCCTTCGGCCCGGTGGTCCGTCTCGACCTGCACCCCCGCTACCTGGAACTGTGCCGCAACGAGCCGGTCGCCAGGGTGCGGTTGCCCTACGGCGGTGACGCCTGGCTCGTCACGGGCTATCACGAGATCAAACAGTTCCTCGCCGACACCCGCTTCAGCTCGTTCGCGGCGACGGCCCCCGACACCGCGCGGGTGACGCCGCTGCCGCTGCGCCCGGGCAACCTGCTCAGCATGGACCCGCCGGACCACGGCAGGATCCGCAAGGTCGTCGCACACGCCTTCCGGCCGCGCATCGTGTCGCAGCTCGCCGACCGCATGCGCGACCTCGTCACCAGCGAGTTGGACGCCATGGAGGCGGCCGGCCCGCCCGGCGACCTCGTCCAGCGGCTGGCGATCCCGCTCCCCGTCCGGATGATCGTCGAGCTCTTCGGCGTCCCGTACGAGGACCGGGCGCAGTTCCGCAGGTTCTCCGACGTCTTCGTGGCCACCTCCGCGCACACCAAGGAGGAGATCGACGAGGCCCGCGACGGCCTGGAGGCGTTCCTGCGCCGGCTGATCAAGCAGCGCCGGGACAACCGCTCCGACGACCTCATATCCGTGCTCATAGAAGCGCTGGACGACGGCCGGCTGTCCGAGGTCGAGGCGGTGCGGACGGGCATCGGCATCCTCATGGCCGGCCACGAGACGTCCCTCAGCATGATCTCCAACGTCTCCTTCCTGCTGCTCGCCCAGCACGAGCTCTACGAGCGGCTCTGCGCGGACCGGTCGCTGCTGGACCCCGCGATCGAGGAGATGCTGCGCGTCATCCCGCTGCGCTCGGTGGGCAGTTTCCCGCGCCGCGCCGCCGAGGACGTGGAGATCGGCGGGGTGCCGATCCGCAAGGGCGACACCGTGATCTTCCAGCGGGCCGCCGGCGACCGGGACGAGCGGGTCTTCGAGGACCCGGACACCATCCGCTTCGACCGGGAGCACAACCCGCACCTGGGATTCGGCCACGGGCAGCACTACTGCCTCGGCGCGAGCCTGGCCCGGGCCGAGCTCAAGGTGGCGCTGGAGGGGATCACCAGCCGGTTCCCCACCCTCCGGCTGGCCGTGCCGCCGGAGGAGGTCCCGTGGAAACCGGGGCTGATCGCACGGGCGCCGGAGGCGCTGCCCGTCACATGGTGAGCCGGCCGTCACCCGGCGGCCCGGGCGCGACGGCATGACACAACCGACCGAGGAAGGGCAGGGGATGAGTCGTACGACGTGTGCCATCGCCGGTGCGGGACCCGCCGGAATGATGCTCGGCATGCTGCTCGCCAGGGCCGGCGTGGAGACCGTGGTACTGGAGAAGCACGCCGACTTCCTGCGTGACTTCCGGGGCGACACGGTGCACGCCTCCACCCACCGCCTCATGGGCGAACTCGGCCTGGGGGAACGCTTCCGCAAGCTCCCCCACCACCGGATCCACCGCCTCCAGGTCGTCACCGACGACGGGCCCTTCACGCTGGCCGACTTCCGCAGGCTGCCGGGCGAGTTCCCGTACATCACCTTTCTGCCGCAGTGGGACTTCCTCGACTTCCTCGTGGAGGAGGCCGACCGGTTCCCCAACTTCCGGCTGCTGCGCGAGAGCGAGGTCACCGGGATCCTCCGGTCCGGGAACCATGTCACCGGCGTCCGCTACCGCGACGCCGAGGGGCGGGAGCACGAGCTCCACGCGGACCTCACGGTCGCCGCCGACGGCCGCCGCTCGGCGGTCCGCGCCGCGTCCGGGCTGCGGCACCGGGCGTTCGGCTCGGGCATGGACATCCTGTGGTTCCGGCTGTCCAAGCGCGACGAGGACCCGGGCGGCATGGTCGGCCGGCTCTCCGCCGACGGCAAGCTGCTGGTCCGCATCGAGCGGCAGGGCCACTGGCAGGCCGCCCTCGCCGTCCGCAAGGGCGGCTACGAGCAGCTCCGCGCCGAGGGCCTGGAGGCCTTCCGGGAGTCGCTGGCCACGCTCAAGCCGTTCCTCGCCGACCGGGTGCACGAGGTCCGCACCTGGGACGACGTCAAAGTGCTCGACGTACAGATCGACCGGCTGCACCGGTGGTGGCGGCCGGGGCTGCTGTGCATCGGGGACGCGGCGCACACCATGTCGCCCATCATGGGCGTCGGCATCAACCTCGCCGTCCAGGACGCCGTCGCCGCCGCGAACATCCTGGCGCGGCCGCTGCGCGACGGGACGCTGGAGACCGCGCACCTGGAACGGGTCCAGCGCCGCCGCATGCCGCCCACGGTGGTCACCCAGCGCATCCAACGGGCCCTGCAGACCGGCTTCCTGGAGCCATGGATCAACGGCCAGGGCAAGTCCACCACCCCCCGGGTGCTGCGCGTCCTGCGGCGGCTGCCCCCGCTCCAGGGCGGCCCGGCCCGGGCGATGGCGATCGGGCTGCGCCCCGAACATCCGGCCGCGGCGCTGCGCTGAGCGGCGCCACCCGTCCCATCCGCCCCGACACCCCCTCGCGAACGGAGAACCCACGGCAATGCGCGTACTGATCACGACCACCCCCGGCACCGGCCACACCTATCCCCTGGTGGCCCTGAACTGGGCGCTCCAGACGGCCGGTCACGAGGTCCTGGTCGCCTCCTGCGGCCCAGGGCTGGCCCTGGGCGAGGCGGGCGCGCGCACCGTGGACGTCGCGCCCGGCCTGTCCCTGGAGAAGATGGTGGGCCTGCTCGCCCAGCGCCACCCCGAGGTGGCCGGCAAGCTGCTCCAGGAGGTGGACGGCGCCGACTATCTGGAGGTGATCGGCGGCGCGGTCGCGGCGGCGCTGCGGCTCCAGCCGGAGATGGTCGCGGCGGTGATCCGGACGGCCGAGGAGTGGCGGCCGGACGTCGTGGTGCACTCCCCGCTGCTGACGCCCGGGATGGTGGCGGCGGCCAAGCTGGGGGTGCCCGCGGTGCAGCACGGCTTCGGCTTCCTCAACCCGTCCGCCGAGCTGATGCGCGAGCTGCACGCCGACCTGTTCGAGGAGCACGGGGTGGACCTGCCCGAGGCCCGGGCGGTCGTCGACATCACCCCGCCGAGCGTGGTGCCCACCGAGCCGGGCGCGTGGCCGCTGCGGTACGTGCCCTACAACGGGAGCGGTCCGCTGCCGAAGCCGCTGTTCGACCTCCTCAACCGGGTGCCGGAGACGCCCCGGATCGCCGTCTCGCTGGGCAGCGGGCCGGTGCCCGGGGAGGCGGCGCGGGTCATGGAGCGGATCCTGGCGACGGCGCCCAAGACGGACGCCGAGTTCGTGGTGGTCCTGCCGCGCGTCGACCTGGAGCCGTTCGGCGAGCTCCCGGACAATGTGCACGCCTTCGACTGGGTGCCGTACAGCGCGCTGCTGGCCCGCTGTTCGGCGGTCGTCCACCACGCGGGGCCGGGCACCGCGCTGGGCGCGATGGCGCACGGTCTGCCGCAGATCATGCCGGTCTTCAAGGGCCTGGGCCGGCCGGCCACCGCCGACCTGGTCGCCGGCCGCGGGGTGGGCCGGGCCGTACGGCCGGAGGAGATCGGGCCGGAGCTGCTGGAGTCGGTGCTGGCGGACGAGGGGCTGCGGGCGGCCGCGGCCGAGGTCCGCGAGGAGATCCGGTCGATGCCTGCCCCGGCGGAGGTGGTGGGCAGGCTGGAGGAGCTGGTGGCCGGGGCCTGACGGCGACGGGGGCCGCCCGGTGTCCCGGCCGGCCCCCGGCCCGTACCCCGGGCGTCCGGCCCACGCGCGTCGGTCCGCGTCAGTCCACGGTCACCTTGACGATGCGGCCGGACGCCTCGACGACGAAGAGGTGGTGCTCGGGGTCGAGGCCGCCGAAGCCCTGGGCGGCGCGGACGCTGGTGGGCATGCGCAGACCGGTCGCCAGGACGCAGGACCGGCCGGTGGCCGGGTCGACGCGGATCAGCTCACCGCTGCGGAAGCCGGCCACCACCAGGTCTCCGCGGAAGTGCGTCAGATCGTCCAGGACCTTGTCGTGCAGGGGATGGGGGGTGAGCCGGGCGACCGTGGTGTAGCGCCCGGGGTCGTCGAGCGGGACGCGTACGATCCTGGACGTCGGGTCGGTGAGGACGCTGACGTAGAGCTGGTCCCCGACGATGTCCAGGCCGTTGCCGCCGAAAAGGGACGCGGCCTTGGTCCACGCCTCGTCGCGGGTGCCGTCCGGACGTATCTTGAGGATTCCGGTGGACAGTTCGCGGCTGAGGTAGAGGTTGCCGGCGGAGTCGACGGCGAGGCCGTTGATGCCGGAGATCCCGTCCACGACCCGCTGCGGTCTCGGCTCGGCGGCGGCCGGGTCGAAGCGGACGACGCCGCCGCGCGGAGTCAGCGGGTTCACCCCGTAGTCGACGTACATCATGCCGTCCGGGCCGCGCCGGATGCCGCCCGGCCCGGCCAGCCGGAAGCCGCCGCGCGAGGTGCCGTCGGGGGCGTACCCCTCGACACGGTGCTTGGTCAGGTGCGAGACCCAGAGGGTCCCCCGGCCGTCGAACTCGAGGTTCTCCCGCCAGTCCAGCAGTGGGACGCCGCCCTCGTGGAACACCTCCACACGGGCCCGCTGCCCGCAGGACGGCGAGGCCGTGCCGACGAGCGTGCCGGGCGCGGCCGTGGCCGCCCCCGTCCCTCCGGTCGTCAGCGCGGCCAGCAGGCCGGCCACCACCATGGTCGAGCGCATACGCATGCCGTCTTCTCCTTCGGTCGCGTGGGTGTTCGCGGGTGCGGCGGGGACAGGGCCGGGACGCGGCGGCGGCGCGGCCGTCTCCCGCCGGCCGGGCGTCGCCGGGGGACGGACGTCTCCGCCGGGTGCCGGACGGGTGCGGGGCCGGGCACCGCCGCCGGCCGGGAGAGGGCGACGGCGCGCGGGCCGGGTCACGTACGCGGGCGCCGCCGGCAGTCGTGCCGGGCCCCGGCCGTGGCGGGCAGCCGTACCGGGCCCCGGCCGTGGCGGTTCAGTCGGCCGCCGCGACGCGGAAGCGGATCCCCGCCGCGGTGAGCCGCTCCGTCAGGGCGTCGCCCATCGCCACGGCGGTCGTCACCTGCCCCGCGGTGGCGGGGAGTCGGTCGTGCGCGAGGCACAGGGCCGCCTCGCCGAACATCACGGCGGTCTCCCCGTACCCCGGGTCCCCGCCCGCGACCTCGGTCAGCACCCGCCGCCCGCCGCCCTCGCCGACGAACCGGACCCGGAACCAGCTCCGGGCCCGCCGCTCGGCGTCCGGCCCCCGCCCGGCGGGGTAGCGGTCCGCCAACCAGCGGCGCAGCGCCGGGAGTTGGGCGGCGACGACGAGGCCGGCGGCTCCCACCGGGGCGGCCAGCGCCACCGGCAGCGTGCGCACCGCCGCGTAGTGCCGGTAGCGGAAGTCGGGCCCGTACCGCTCCAGCGCGGCGGCCGAGCGCCGTACGACCTGGGGGTCGATGGTCGGCAGGGGCAGCGCCCAGGCGCCCGTCTCCGGGCTGAACCGCGGCCCGCCCAGCGGCACTCTGACCCGGCGGCCGGCGGCGGGCCGTGGCTCGTACCGCCGCCGTTCCCGCGCGGCGGCCAGCGTCTGACGGCCGCGTCCCGCGACCGTCAGGGCGGAGGCCAGCGTGCCGCCGGAGAACGCGCCCCGGGCCCGGACGAAGCCGTCGACGCGCAGCGGCACGTCCTCGGGCAGGTGCCGGACGGTGTAGTACACGCCGAGGTCGTACGGGACCGAGTCGAAGCCGCAGCTGTGCACGATCCGCGCGCCGGTCTCGCGGGCCCGCGCGTCGTGCCGCACGTACACGGAGTCGACGAACTCCGCCTCGCCGGTGAGGTCCAGGTAGTCGGTGCCGGCCGCCGCGCACGCGGCGACCAGCGCCTCGCCGTGGTGGACGTACGGGCCCACGGTGGTGGCGACGACGTGGGCGGACTCGGCGAGGCCGCGCAGCGCGGCCGGGTCGTCGGCGGCCGCGGTGAGCAGGGCGGGCGCGGGACCGGCCCCGTCGGCCAGCCGCTCCCGCAGCCGTTCCAGCTTGGCCCGGTTCCGCCCGGCGAGGGCCAGCCGGCAGCCCTGCGGCGCGTGGGCCAGGAGGTACGCGGCGGTCAGTTCGCCGACGAAGCCGGTCGCTCCGAAGAGGACGACGTCGTAGGGCCGCCGGGGGCCGTCCTGCCTGCTCACGGCAGTGTTCACGGGACTGCTCTCGGCACTGTTCATGGCACCTCCCGCGCCGGGCCGGATCACCGGGGCCGCTCGCCGCCCGCATGTGATCCGCAACCCTCACAGAGCCGCCGCTCCGCCGTCAACAGCGCCTGTCCGCCCGCGTGCAGAGGTCAGCGCCCGCCGGCGACGACCGGGTAGTGGTCGGAGAGGTCGGTGTAGGTGTACTCCTTGCCCCAGCTCGACACGGTCCAGGGCGCGGACCGCTCCTGGACCACCGTGTTCGTCCACCCGGCGGGCCGGACGTGGCCCTTGCGGTGCAGGACGTGGTCCAGGTCCTCCCGGGCGTCGTTCGGGTACCGGTAGGCGGCGATGGAGTTCTCCTTCGTGTCGAAGGAGTACGGGTGGCCGGTGCGCGCCTCCGCCGGGTCGAGGTCCGCGTCGGCGAGCAGGGAGGCGAACTCGGCGCTCCGGGAGTCGACGTTGAGGTCTCCGGCGACGATGACCTGCTCGCTCGCCGGGATGCGCCGGGCGTCGAGGAACGCGTCGATCTGCCGGAACTGCCGGGCGCGGTCCGCCGCGGCCTCCCCCGCCGCACAGCCGCCGTCCGTGGACTGCGTGTGGGTGCCGACGACGTGCACCCGGGCGCCGCCGACGTTCAGGACGACGTACGCGAAGCCCTTGTTGGACCACTTGTCGGAGCCGCAGGCGTCCTTGAAGACGACCTGTTCCTTGCGGACGATGGGCCACTTGCTGAGCACGGTCACCCCACCGTCCTCGGGGGTGAGGGCCGAGTAGGCCCCGCCGGTGGCGTCCCAGCCGTCCTTGGAACGGCCGACGACGGGCGTCTGGTACGGGTACCGGTCGGCGGCGCGGGCCTTGAGCGCGTCGGAGGCGTCGTTGTCGAACGCCTCCTGGAGGACGACGACGTCCTGCCCCTGGAAGAAGCCCGCGGCGGGGATCGCCTCGGCCCGGTGCCGCTGTCCCCAATTCGGGTACAGGTTCGTGCTCATGAGGAAGGTGTTGTAGGTGAGCACCTTCAGCCCCGGCACGGCGGGGTCGGACGCGGCCGCACCGGCGGCGCCCGCCGGGTGCGCCAGGGCGGCGGCGGTCAGCAGGGCGGCGGCGAGGGTGGTCGCGGCACGGGTGGGGCCGGGGAGCTGCACGGGGTCTCCTGAACGGGTGGGGTGGGCGAGCGGTGTGGGGCGTGGGGTGCGTCGCGGCACAGCGAAGCGCTCGCGGGTGACGTCCGGGCGACCGTCAGGTGAGCGGAGCCTTCCGGAAGCGGAACGGGCGGGGGCGGCCCGCCTCGGCGCCGGTGGGGTACGGCGGCTCGCAACGCGGACGGCCGGCTGGAGCTGTTCGGCGTCGCCCGCACCGGCGGTGTGTGGCACCGCCGGCAGCCCTACGCCGGCGGCGGCTGGACCGGCGGGGACGAGTTCGACGGCGCGTTGCGACCTGACCGGGCTCGGCTCGCGCTCCTCCCGCCGGGGCCGCACGCCTGGCGGGAGGGACTCGGGCGTCCACGGTACGGCGGGGTCCCGCCCTCCCCGAAGGGGTGTGAAGTTCTGCTGTTGACCCGCTTAAGAAAACCTCGATGGACGCCGGGGGCATCACTCGGCACATTGGTGCGCGCGAACCCATCGGTGCGCACGGAACCACCGCGGTCACCGCCGGCCCGATGCCGACCCCCCCACCCCCTAGGAGCCACCGTCCATGAAGGCACTCGTCAAGCACAAGGCCGAGCCGGGTCTGTGGCTCATGGACGTCCCCGAGCCGGAGATCGGCGCCGGTGACGTGCTGATCCGGGTGCTGCGCACCGGCATCTGCGGGACGGACCTGCACATCCGCTCCTGGGACGGGTGGGCCCAGGGAGCCGTCAAGACGCCGCTGGTGCTCGGGCACGAGTTCGTCGGCGAGGTGGCCGAGGTCGGCGCGGACGTCCGGGACATCGCGGTCGGCGACCGGGTGAGCGGCGAGGGCCACCTGGTCTGCGGCAAGTGCCGCAACTGCCTGGCCGGCCGCCGCCACCTGTGCCGGAGCACGGTCGGCCTCGGCGTCGGCCGGGACGGCGCCTTCGCCGAGTACGTCGCGCTGCCGGCCTCCAACGTCTGGGTGCACCGGACCGAGGTCGACCTGGACGTCGCCGCGATCTTCGACCCGTTCGGCAACGCCGTGCACACCGCGCTGTCCTTCCCGCTGGTCGGCGAGGACGTCCTGATCACGGGCGCGGGCCCGATCGGCATCATGGCCGCGGCCGTGGCGAAGCACGCCGGCGCCCGCAACGTGGTGATCACCGACGTCAGCGAGCCGCGCCTGGACCTGGCCCGCAAGGCGGGTGCCACCTTGGCCTGCAACGTGGCCGAATCCTCGATCGCCGACGCGCAGCGCACGCTGGGCCTGCGCGAGGGCTTCGACGTCGGCCTGGAGATGTCCGGCCGGCCCGAGGCGCTCCAGGACATGATCGCCAACATGACGCACGGCGGCCGGATCGCCATGCTGGGCCTGCCCGCGCAGGAGTTCCCCGTCGACTGGGCGAAGCTCGTCACGTCGATGATCACCATCAAGGGCATCTACGGCCGTGAGATGTTCGAGACGTGGTACGCGATGACCGTGCTGCTGGAGGCCGGCCTCGACCTCAGCCCGGTGATCACCGGCCGGTACGGGTACCGGGACTTCGACGCGGCCTTCGACGAGGCCGCCACCGCGCGCAGTGGCAAGATCATCCTCGACTGGACCGCCTGACCCCTCCGGCACCCCCGCCTCGCCCCGACCCCCTCAAGGAGCCTGTCCCCGATGTTCGACTCCGTCCGCGACGACCTCCGCGCCACGCTCGAAGAGATCCGCGAAGCCGGCCTCTTCAAGCCGGAGCGCGTGATCGGCACGCCGCAGAGCGCCTCCGTCAGCGTCACCGCCGGCGGCGCCCCGGGCGACGTCCTCAACTTCTGCGCCAACAACTACCTCGGCCTCGCCGACCACCCCGAGGTCGTCGCCGCCGCCAAGGACGCCCTCGACCGCTGGGGCTACGGCATGGCGTCGGTGCGGTTCATCTGCGGCACGCAGGACGTCCACAAGGAGCTGGAGGCGCGGCTGTCGGCGTTCCTCGGCCAGGAGGACACGATCCTCTACTCCTCCTGCTTCGACGCCAACGGCGGTGTCTTCGAGACGCTGCTCGGCCCCGAGGACGCCGTCATCTCCGACGCCCTCAACCACGCCAGCATCATCGACGGCATCCGCCTCTCCAAGGCCCGCCGCCACCGCTACGCCAACCGCGACCTGGCCGACCTGGAGAAGCAGCTCCAGGACACGCAGGACGCCCGCCGCCGTCTGATCGTCACCGACGGCGTGTTCTCCATGGACGGCTACGTCGCCCCGCTCCGCGAGATCTGCGACCTGGCCGACCGCTACGACGCCATGGTCATGGTGGACGACTCGCACGCCGTCGGCTTCGTCGGCCCCGGCGGCCGCGGCACGCCCGAGCTGCACGGCGTCATGGACCGGGTGGACATCATCACCGGCACCCTCGGCAAGGCCCTCGGCGGCGCGTCCGGCGGCTACGTCGCGGCCCGCGCCGAGATCGTGGCCCTGCTGCGGCAGCGCTCGCGCCCGTACCTGTTCTCGAACTCCCTCGCCCCGGTCATCGCCGCCGCCTCCCTCAAGGTCCTCGACCTGCTGGAGTCCGCCGGCGACCTGCGGGAGCGGCTGAACGCCAACACGGCGCTGTTCCGCCGCCGGATGACCGAGGAGGGCTTCGAGATCCTGCCCGGCGACCACCCGATCGCCCCCGTCATGATCGGCGACGCGGCCCAGGCCGGCCGGATGGCCGAACTGCTGCTGGAGCGCGGCGTGTACGTGATCGGCTTCTCGTACCCGGTGGTCCCGATGGGCGCCGCCCGGATCCGCGTGCAGCTCTCGGCCGCGCACTCGACCGCCGACGTCGAGCGGGCCGTCGCCGCGTTCGTCGACGCGCGGGCGGCGCTCAAGGGCTGACCCGGCCGGGCTCGGGGTCCGGCCGGACCCTGGCAAAATTGGCCGGGTGATCGACCCCCGGCGACTGCGCGTCCTGCGGGCCGTGGCGGACCACCGTACGGTGACCGCCGCGGCCGCCGCGCTGTACCTCACCCCGTCCGCCGTCTCCCAGCAGCTCGCCGCCCTGGAGCAGGAGACCGGCCATGTGCTGCTGACCCGCAGCGGCCGGGGCGTGCGGCTCACCCCGGCCGGGGAGATCCTGCTCGGCCACGCCCACCGGGTGGTGGCCCAGCTGGAGCGGGCCGAGGCCGAGCTCGCCGCCTACGCGGACGGCACCGCGGGCGAGCTCACCGTCGCGGCCTTCGCCACCGGCATCGCGGAGGTGCTGGCGCCGGTGATCGCGCTCCTCGCCGGGCGCCACCCCGGCATCCGGCTCCGGGTCCGCGACGCGGAGGGCGACGAGAGCCTGCCGCTGGTCATGGACGGGGTCGCGGACGTCGCCCTGGCCGTCGAGTACCGGGGCGCGCCGCACGAGGACGACCTGCGGCTGGTCCGCGTCCCGCTCTACGCCGAGCCGTTCGACGCGGTGCTGCACACCTCCCATCCGCTGGCCGGCGAGCCGCACGTGCGCCTCGACGAGCTCGCCGACAGCGACTGGATCGCCCCCTACCCCGGCAACCCGTGCCACGACATGACGGTCCTGGCCTGTGAACTGGCCGGATTCCAGCCCCGGTTGGCGCACTCCTCGGACGACTTCCGGGCGGTCGCGGCGCTCGCCGGGGCGGGCGCGGGGGTGGCTCTCGTGCCGCGCTCGGCGCTGTCGGGCATGAACCTCAAAGACGTCGTGGTGCGTCCCGTCGAGGGCGTCACACCCACCCGCCGCGTCTTCGCCGCCGTCCGCCGGGGCGCGGAGCGGCATCCGCTGATCCGTCCGGTGCTGGAGGCGCTGGGCGAGGTGGCGGGGTCGCTGTCGGCGTCGTGATCCGGCCCGTCACCGGGCAGGCGGGGGCACGGGACAGGTGACGTCCGCCGCGGGGAGCCGCCCTCCGTCCAGATAGGCGTTGACGAGCCGGTCGGCGCAGGGGACGGCCGTTCGGCCCTCGGCGCCGCGGCCGTAGACGCCGTGGGACCGGATGTCCGCCGTCACCAGACGTGAGCCGGCGAGCTTGCGGTGCAGGGCGAGGGCGCCGTCGTAGGGGACGTTGCCGTCCCGGCGGGCCTGGAGCATCAGGACGGGCACGTCGTTGGCGATCCGGGTGGCGGGCTCCCGGGGGCGGGTCTTCCAGAACGCGCAGGGGGCCGTCATGTCGTTGACGAGCGGGCCGAAGACCGGCTGGGCGGCCCGGCCGCGGACGATGTTCCGCCAGTACGCCTCCGGGTCGGCGGGCCAGCCGCCCGCGGGCCAGCCGCCGTCGCCGCACATGAAGAGGGCGCCGCCGTTCAACCCGTCCTGCGCTTCCGGCGTTTCGAGGAAGGCGAGCAGTCCGGCGAGTTCCGCGCCGGGCTCGACCGGCCGGCCGGCCGCCGCGTCGACGAGGGTGCGGACGGTACGGGCGAGGGCCGGGTCGTCCTCCTGGTGCTGGACGAACTGCCGCAGGACCAGCCGCAGCAGCGGCGCGCCGAGCCGGGCGCGGCCGACGGGCACGGGCCGCCGCTCGGCTCCGGCGAGCAGCCGCTCCACGGTGGCGCGCACCTCGGGGCCGGTGCGGCCGAGCCGGTAGATGTCCGCGTGCCGGGCGGTCCAGGCCGCCCACGCGTCGAGCCCGCGTTCCAGCGGCGCGCCCGAGCGGCGGAACAGCTCGTACTGGGTGGCGTCGGGGTCGGTGGAGGAGTCGATGACGAGGCGGTCCACCCGGCGCGGGAACAGCTGGGTGTAGACGGCGCCCAGGTCGGCGCCGTAGGAGACCCCGTAGTACGAGAGTTTCGGCGCGCCGAGCGCGGCGCGGATCGCGTCCATGTCGCGGGCGACGTCGCGGGTGGTGGCGTACGGGAGCAGCGCGGTGTTGCCGGCGGGGCGGGCACAGCGCTCGGCGGTCGACCGGGAGCGCCGCACGCCGTCCTCGAAGTCGGCGCGGGGCGAGGTGACGGGCCGGGGCGGGGCGGCGGGACCGGCCGGGGCGCAGTGGAGGGGGGTGCTGCCGCCGAGGAACCGGGGGTCGAAGCCGATCAGGTCGTAGCGGTCGGCCACGCCCTTGAGGGTCTTCCGCAGCTCCAGGGTGGTGGTCAGGCCCGTTCCGCCGGGGCCGCCGGGGTTGGAGAGCAGGATGCCCCGCCGGTGCGCCGGGTCCTTGGCCCTCACCCGGGAGAGCGCGATCCGGATCGTCCGGCCGCCCGGGTCGGCGTGGTCGAGGGGAACGGGCAGCGAAGCGCACTCCGCTCCGGCGGCGACCAGGTCTTTCCGCTCGGCCGGGCAGGGGTGCCAGGTGAGTGGGGGCGGGGCCGGGGCGGGCCGGGCCGCCGCGGCGGGTGCGGCGGCGCCGGCGGGCGGGGCGCCGCCTAGGAGTCCGGTCAGGCCGAGGCCGGCGGCGAGCAGGGGTAGGCCGCGCATGGTGCTCCAGGTGGTGAGGGGGAGGGAGATGAGCAACGACCCTAGGGAGGCGGATGGGAGGGGTGCCATCGGGTCGGCCGGTGTGCGGGGAGGGGGGTTGTCCCTACTCACCGGATACGCGGCTGATCCGGGCGGGCGGCGCGGCGGCGCGGCGGCGGCCGTGGAGCAACCGGGTGTCGTCGTCGGAGTGGCTGACCGGAAGTGGTTCAGCCATTCGGGCGATACCGGTCATCGCCTATGTCCCGCGCTACCTCATTCAGGGGAATCGGCGTGTGCGCGGGACGGGCGGTGTGGGGTTTCCGCTCGCCGAGGAAGGCAACACGGGCAGGGACGGCCTTCCGGGAAGGAGTCCCCCGTGGTTTTCACCGCCCTGCTCATCCCTCCCCTGCTCCTCGGCCTCATCTTCGTCCTGTCGGGATACGAGGACCGGATGCTGGGTGAGGCGCGAACACCCGACGCGGGTACGCCCGACGCGGGCACGCCCCGTCTCGCGCCCGCGAAACGTCACCTCAGCGTCGTGCGGGATCTCCCCTCCGAGGCGCCCGGCTCGTCCGGCGCCCCCGGGGAGCGCGTCGGCCGGCGTCGCCGGCACGCGGCGTGACACGCGGTCCGGGGCCCGTCCGGCATTTCCGCCGTCCGGCCGGGCCGGCTCCGGACCGCGCCGCGCTCGGCGCTCGGGAACCGTCGGCGACGAAGCTCAGCCCTTCGCTCCGAACGGCACCGTGACGCAGGCCAGCCGCGCCCCCGCCGTGCCGGCGTGGCCGGCGCGGGTGTCGGTGGCGTGTTCGTGGAGGACCACCGAACGGGCCTCGCCCGGGCGGACGCGCCAGGAGACCGTCGTCTCGGCGCGGGCGGCGCCGTGGGCGTCGGTGGTGAGATCGAGCCAGACCTCGTTGCGGGGGTTGGCGTAGGCGGGGTCGACGGACGGCTGCACCGGATCCTTGACGTTCTGGTAGTGCGGTCCCGCGTCGTCGGGCTTCGGCCCGCACGCCCGGCGGTGGGCATGCGCCCCGAACGTCCGCCCGGCGGGGAGTCCCTGGAGGCGCAGGACGAACCGGGTGCCCCCGCCGTGCCCCGGACGCTCTTCCACCCGGACCCGCGCGCCCTCGGGCACGGCGTCGGGCACGTAGGTGACGGCGGCGGCGCCCGATCGTGTACGGAAGGTGTCGTCGACGGTGACCCCGTCGTGCCGGGGGCCGGCGCCGACGGCGGACACCGCCGTGAGAACGACGGTGGCCAGTGCGGATGCGCGGATCATGGTTCTCCTCTTCCCCGGCGGGAGCCCCGCCTCACCGGTGTCCGGCGCTGTCCCGGCCCGCCGCCGTGCAGCCCTGGCGATCCGCGTGCTTCCGTCGAGGGGCGCCCGTCGACAGGGCGTCCGTCCACGGTGGCGTCCGTCGAGGGGTCCGGCATCCGGGCCGGCCCGGGCCGGAGAGCGCGCCGTCGTTCGTCGTGCCGTTCACGGGCCCCCGGTCCCTGCCGCGAAGGTGCTTACACACAGGGAGGGGGCACGGATCCGCTACCCGCCGGACGTCCGGTCAGACGCGGGCGGCGCCGGCGCTTCCGGGTGTGCGGAGCACAGGGGCGGATTCCGGCGCGCGGGCGGGGCGGCGGCGCGCCCGGCGCTCGGGCACGCTCGCCCGGCGCGCCGTCCGGACGGGCTCCGGGTCGCGCGGGGGGTGGGGGGACGGGGGGAAGTGATCCGCCCGCGTGGCCGGAACGGTCCCGGGAAGGGCCGGAGCGCCCGGCCGCGCCGCGCGCGAGTGCGCGCCGCGGCCGGGCCCCGGCCTCCGACCGCCGCCGAGACGGTGACCGCCCGTCGGACGCGCTGCGTCCGACAGTCAAATGACTGATGCCACACAGCCACCGGTCGGGAACAGTGGCACCCGCCGGCAGGAACACCCGTGCGACCGGGGAATCGTCGCCGGCGGCCCGCTCACGACCCACGGCGGACCGCCCGGCCTCGGCCCCCCTCATTCCCCGGTCGCCCCTGCCGTCCACCCCCGTGACGACTCTCCCCGAGGAAACCCATGCATTCCATCCTGGCCAAATGGCGGCTGTTCGCGGTCACGGTGACGACCGCGTTCGCCGTCCTCCTGGTCTCCAACTCCCCCGCGTCCGCCCTGGAGCCCGGTGAGAGCACCCGGTGGGCCAACGAGATCGAGGGCAACACCCCCATCACGGCGAACGGCATCCTGGGCGAGGCCCGGGCCGCCAACGGGGACCTCTTCCAGGTGTGGCACGGCGCCGGCAACGGCAACATGTACCTGTCGCTCAACCACAGCCAACCGCTGACCCTGCCCGGCCAGACCAACGCGAGCCCCCAGATCGTCTACGTGGGCGGGCAGGCCCAATTCCTGCTGTTCCACACCGGCACGAACGGATTCGTCTTCTACAACACCCTCTCGGTCGCGGTGGGCGGCAACGGCCAGCGGTACGCGCGGTTCGGCGGCGACTGGAGGCAGGTCCCGAACGGCGCCCGCACGCTCGACGGCCTCGCCGTGGCCGTCACCGCCACCCCCAACAACGGCGCCTACCTGGCCTTCCGCGGTTACAACAGCAACGAGATCTGGGGGATGTACTACAACTCCCAGAACGGCCAGTGGGACCTTCCGACCCGCACCTTCGGCGCGACCAGCGACTCCTCCCCGGCGCTGGCCTACAGCACCAACAACAACCACATCCTGCTGGCCTACCGGGGCACGGACAACCAGGTGAACGTCATCCGCCTGCCCTACGGATCGGGCAACTGGTACGGCCGGGAGATCCTCGGCGGCGTCCTCACCGACTCGCACCCGGCCATCGGCATCTCGGCCAACGGTTTCGGCCAGGTCGCCATCCGGCAGCAGGGAACGGGCGTGCTGCACATGCAGACCGTCTCGGACAGCGGCGCGCACTTCAACTGGGTGCGCGAGTCCCAGAGTCAGACCTCTCCCTGGGGCCCGCGGATCGTGATGGACGCCTACCGGGCGTACCTGGTGGCGACGGCCTGGGGCGGATACGTCCTGTGGAAGCAGTCCCGGCAGTTCTGATCCCGGGAGGTTCCCGGGCGGACGCACCGCCGGGTGCGTAACCCGCGGTAGCCGCGCCCGGTCGCCGAACGGCCGCGCCCCCACTCACCTCCGGGAGAGTGGGGGCGCCGCGCCGTGCCCGCCGGAACCGGACTCCTCCCCGCCGTCGCCACCCCGCGCGTCCGGCATACTGGGCGCGGCCAGGAGCGTTCGCGGCGGCGCGGAGGGTCTCTCCTCGCCGAAGGGCGGCTCCGGCGGCGCGTGGCGGGGGCGGTCTCGGGGAGGGGAACGGTGGTGGCGGACAGGGGTGCATCCGGCGCCGTCGCGGACGCGCTGATCGGCCGGGAAGCCGATCTGCGCCTGCTCCGCGCGCGGCTGCGCGTCGGGACCGGTGGGGGTGCGCTGCTGCTGTCCGGGGAGGCGGGCGTCGGGAAGAGTGCCGTACTGGACGAGCTCGCCGGGGTGGCGCTCGCGGACGGTGCCCGGGTACTCAAGGCCGCCGGCGTGGAGTTCGAGGCCGGCTGCGGCTACTCGTGCCTGAACCAGGTCCTCTTCCCGTTGCTCGGCGGTCTCGACGTCCTCGACGCCACGTTACGCGACGCCCTGCGCACGGCGCTCGGTTTCGACGGCGGACGGCCGCCGGAGCCGCTCCTCGTCTCCAACGCCGTCCTGCGGCTCCTCCAGACGGCCGCCGGCGGGGATCCGCTGCTGATCGTCGTCGACGACCTGCACTGGGTCGACCGCGCCAGCGCCCGGGTGCTCGCCTTCGTCGCCCGCCGGGTGACCGGACTGGGCATGAGCTTCGTCGCGGCGGCGCGCTCCGGCGAGCCGTGCCCCGGCGGGTACAGCGCCGCCCTGGTCCCGTACGAACTCCCGCCCCTCGACGAGGAGTCGGCGACCCGGCTGCTCGGCAGCAGGTTCCCCGGGCTCGCCCGCGGCGCGCGCCGCCGCCTGCTGGCCGAGGCGGGCGGCAACCCGTTGGCTCTGCTGGAGCTGCCGGCCGCCCTGCGGCCCGACGCCGAGGACTCCCCCGCCGTCCTGCCCCTGAGCAGCCGGCTGGAGACGCTGTTCGGTTCGCGTGTCGCCGAACTGCCCGCCGCCACCCGGCATGTGCTCCTGATCGCGGCCCTGGAGGGTACCGGCGACCTGGGCGTCCTGCGGGCGGCAGCGGACCGGGACGGGCGCGGGTACGGCCTGGAGGACCTCGCTCCGGTCGAGCGCGCCCGGCTGGTGCACATCGAGGAGGGCACCCGGAAGCTGACGTTCCGCCATCCCCTCATCCGCTCGGCCGTGGTGGGGCAGGCCCCCAGCGGTGAACGGCGCGCGGTGCACGCGGCGCTGGCCCGGGTGCTGACCGACCGGCCCGAGCGCCGCGCGTGGCACCTGGGCGAGGCCACCCTGGAGCCGGACGAGGAGGTCGCCGCGCTGCTGGAGCAGGCCGCGGGTCTCGCCCTTCGCCGGGGGGACGCCGCCGGGGCGATGCGGACGCTGATCCGGTCGGCGGCCCTCACTCCCGAAGGACCGCACCGCGGGCGCCGCCTCGCGGAAGCGGCGTACCTGGGGGCCGAGTCCACCGGGGCCCTGTCCAGTGCCCGCCGGCTCCTGGACGACGCGCGCCGGGCCGCGCCGCAGGCCGAGGACTCGCTGCACTCCGCCACGGCGTCGGCCCTGCTCGTCCTCAACGGGGACGGCGACGTGACCACGGCCCACCGTCTGCTGCACTCCGCCGTCGAGTCCGCGGCCGCCGCGCACGGGTACCGGGCGGAGGACAAGGCGCTCGTCGACGCGCTGCACGTACTGGCCGTGATCTGCTTCTTCGGTGCCCGGCCCGGCCTGTGGCGCTCCTACCACCGGGTCGTGGAGCGCCTCACCCCCGAACCCCCGGCCATCCTGGCCGTCCTGGGACGGACGTTCTCCGATCCCGCGCGCACCGGGGCGGCGGCGCACGCGCAACTCGACGTCCTGATGGACTCCCTGGGCGGCGAGGCCGACCCTGTGCGGATCACCCGCGTGGGCACGGGAGCCCTCTACCTCGACCGCCTCGGCGAGGTCCGCGAAGCGGCGTGGCAGGTGGTACGGAAGGGGCGGGACGGCGGCCCCGCCCGGCGATACATCTCCGCGCTCATCCACCTGTGCCTGGACGACTACCTCACCGGCGGCTGGGACGAGGCGCTGGAGCTCGCCCGGGAGGGGCTCCGGGCGTGCGAGGAGCACGGGTACCGCGCCTTCGCCTGGTACTTCCGGTACGTCACGGCCATCGTCCTCGGCGCCCGCGGGCAGGCGGACGAGAGTCTCGCGACGGCCGAGGCCGTGATCGGCTGGGCCGCGCGCCACGGCGCGCCCTGCGCCGCGCACTACGCTCACCACGCCGCGGCCGTGGCGTCCCTGGGCCGCGGGGACTTCGCGCTCGCCTACGACCACGCGGCGGCGGTCAGCCCGGCCGGCACGCTGGCATCGCACGTCCCCCACGCGCTGTGGGTGGCCGCGCACCTCGTGGAGGCCGCCGTCCGGAGCGGGCGGCGCGCGGAGGCCGCCGCCCACGTCCGCGCCCTGCGGGACGCCGACGTCGCCGCGTTGTCCTCCCGGCACGCCATGCTGGTGGAGGCGTCGGCCGCCCTGTGCACGGAGGACGACGAGGAGGCGCGCCGCCTCTTCGCCCTGGCGCTGGCCATTCCCGGGAGCGACCGGTGGCGCTTCGACCGGGCCCGGGTCCGGCTCGCCTACGGCGAGCGGCTGCGCAGGGCCCGGGCCACGGCGGAGTCCAGGGTGGTTCTGCGCGCCGCCCTGGCGACCTTCGAGGACCTGGGCGCCCGGCCGTGGGCCGAACGGGCGGAGAAGGAGCTGCGCGCGGCGGGCTGGAGCAGGCGAAGACCCGACGCCGCGCACGCCCCCGAACTGAGCGCCCAGGAGTGGGAGGTCGCCCGCCTGGCCGCGTCGGGCCTGCCCAACAAGCAGATCGCCGAGCGCCTCTTCCTCTCGCACCGCACCGTCGGCGCGCATCTGTACCGGATCTATCCGAAGCTGGGCATCACCTCGCGCGCCATGCTGCGCGACGCGCTCGGCGCGCGGGACGACGTCCCGGGCCGGCCGCCCCCGCCGCCGCCCTGACGACCGGGCGGCGGCCGGGCGGAGGCGGGCACGCGGGGCGCACGCCCCCCGGATCAGCGGCGCCCGCCCCGGTCAGCGGTGGCGACCCTCGCACCCGATCCCGTCGCCGTCGCGGTCGAGGTGCGCACCGTAGCCGGGCTCGCCCCGGTGTACGGGGGCGGCGCCGGCGGCGCGGGCCGCCGCGCAGTTCCGGTAGTACGTCGTGCCCGTCCTCCCTCCGCCCTCCCCGGACTCCGTACGGCTCCCGCCGGGCACGCGGTCGGCGCCGCCGGACGCGGACGCCGGGTCCTCGGAGTCGTCCGGGCCCCCGGATTCCTCCGGCTCCTCGGATTTCTCGGGTCCGTTCCCCGGCCGGTGCCGACCTTTGCGGCTCCCACAGGTCACTTGCATCACTCCAACCCCTCCCCCCTCGCAGGTCATGTGACGTGCGCCACTCTCGAGGTATCTTGACGCCACCGTCGTGTAATCGATTACCTGACCCCGTCAACGCGCACGAAATCGATTACACGACGGAGGCCCCGCCATGGCGACCATCAAGGACGTGGCCGACCGGGCCGGTGTCTCCGTCGCCACCGTGTCGCGGGTGCTCAACGGCCGGTCCCCCGTGGCCGCGACCCGGGACCGTGTCCTCGCCGCCGTCGCCGAGCTCGGGTACCGGCCCAATGTGGTGGCGCGGGCGCTGCGGACGGCGCGGACGAGGACGTTGGGGCTGGTCATCAGCGATCTGCGGAACCCCTTCTTCACCGAGCTGGCCGACGCCGTCGAGCAGGAGGCCCGCCGGCTCGGCTACAGCCTGATCATCGGCAACGCCGGGGAGAGCCCGGAGCAGCAGGACGACCAGCTCCGCACCCTCCTCGACCGCCGTATCGACGGGCTGATGGTCAGCTCCGCCGGCACCGGTTCGGAGGTGCTGCGCGAGATCGTCGCCTCCGACACCCCGCTCGTCCTGCTGGACCGGTCGGTGCCCGGCGTGGCGGCGCCCTGCGTCCGCGCCGAGGGGCGGGCCGCGCTCACCGAACTGGCCGCGCATCTCGCCGCGTTGGGGCGCCACCGCCCGGCCGTGATCGTCGCGCCGGCCGGTACGCCCGTCGGGGACGAGCGGCTGGAGTGCTTCCGGTCGGCTCTCGCCGCGCACGGCGTCGCGCTGCCGCCGGAGCGCGCCGTCGGGTCGCCGGACATGACGCCGGCCGGGGGCCGCCGCGTCATGCGGGACCTGCTCGACCTGCCGGAACCGCCGGACGCCGTGCTCGCCGCCGACAACCTGATGGCGCTGGGCGCGCTGGACGAGATCCGGGCGCGCGGCCTGCGGATCCCGGACGACGTGGCGCTGGTGTCGTTCGACGACGTGGCCTGGTTCGCGCACACCGATCCGCCGCTGACGGCCGTCGCCCAGCCGACGCGGGAGTTGGGGCGGGCGGCGGTGCACACCCTGCTGGAGCGCGTCGAGGGCCGCCCGGCCGGCTCGGTGCTGCTGCCGGCCCGGCTGGTGGTGCGCCGCTCCTGCGGCGAACCGGCGTGACCGGCGGCGCGTGCTCCGGAGGCAGCACTCCGGCGACAGCACGACACACCCCCACCCAACGACGAGGAGAGGCGTATGACCGGCGTCAATGACGACGCGCGGGACGGCCGCGAAGCACCGCCCGGACGCACGGAGTTGCTCCGCGTGGAGGGGGTGACCAAGGCATTCCCCGGTGTGAAGGCGCTGGACGGCGTGGACCTGCGGCTGCTCGCCGGCGAGGTGCACGTCCTGCTCGGGGAGAACGGGGCCGGCAAGAGCACGCTGATCAAGATGCTCGCCGGCGCCCACCGCCCCGACACCGGCCGGGTCCTCGTCGACGGCCACGAGGTGGCGATCCGTTCGGCGCAGGACGCCGAGCGGCTCGGGATCGCCACCATCCACCAGGAGTTCAACCTGGTGCCCGGCCTGACCGTGGCCGAGAACGTCTTCCTGGGCCGGCAGCCGCGCACCCGCCTCGGCCTGGTGGACCGGCGGACGATGAACGAGCGCGCCGCCCGCCTCCTCGACCGGGTGCGGCTGCGCGTCCCGCCGACCGCGCCGGTCGCCGGCCTGGGCATCGCCGCGCTGCAGATGGTGGAGATCGCCAAGGCGCTGAGCCTGGACGCCCGGGTGCTGATCATGGACGAGCCGACCGCGGTCCTCACCTCCGAGGAGGTGGCGACCCTCTTCGGCATCGTCCGCGAACTCCGCGACAGCGGCGTCGGCATCGTGTTCATCACCCACCACCTGGAGGAGATCGCGGCACTCGGCGACCGGGTGACCGTTCTCCGGGACGGCCGGAGCGTCGCGGAGGTGCCGGCGTCGACGCCGGAGGACGAGCTGATCCGGCTGATGGTCGGCCGGGACATCACCGAGCAGTACCCGCGCCGCCGCACCCCGCCCGGCGCGCCCCTGCTGCGCGTCCGCGGACTCACCCGGCGGGGCGCGGACGGAGCGCCCGGCTTCGAGGACGTGGACCTCGAGGTGCGCGCCGGGGAGGTCGTCGGCCTGGCCGGGCTGGTGGGCGCGGGCCGCACCGAGGTGGCGCGGGCGGTGTTCGGCGTCGACCGGTACACGGCCGGGTCCGTGGAGGTGGACGGCCGGGTGCTGCGCCCGGGCGACGTACGGGCCGCGATGCGGGCGGGCGTCGGCCTCGTCCCCGAGGACCGCAAGGCACAGGGCCTGCTGCTGGACGCGCCGCTGCACGACAACCTGACGCTGGCCCGGCTGGACCGGGACACCCGGGCGGGGTTCGTGGACCGGCGGGCGCAGCGCCGGGAGGCGGCGGCCGTGGCCGGCCGGCTCAAGGTGCGGATGAGCGGGCTGGAGCAGCCGGCGCGGACGCTGTCGGGCGGCAACCAGCAGAAGGTCGTCATCGGCAAGTGGCTGCTGGCCGGCGTGCGGCTGCTGATCCTGGACGAGCCGACGCGCGGCGTCGACGTCGGCGCCAAGGTGGAGATCTACCGGCTCGTCAACGAGCTGACGGCGGCGGGCTGCGGGGTGCTGATGGTCTCCAGCGACCTGCCCGAGGTGCTCGGGATGAGCGACCGGGTGCTGGTGATGGCGCGGGGCCGGGTGGCCGGCGAGGTGCCGGGCGGCGACCAGGGGCCGGCCGCGCAGGACGCGGTGATGGAGCTGGCCGTCCGGCACGCGGACGGCACGGGACCCGGCACGGGCACGGAGACCCGCCCGGAAACCGGCGTGGGAACAGGGAACGAGAGCGCGATGGAGGGCTCCGATGTCGGCTGAGGCGGTACGGGCGCCGGGGGCGGCCCCGGCGGAGTGGTTCACCAGGGCGGTGCTGCGCAACGGCCCGCTGGGCGGGCTGGTCGCCCTGGTGACGGTGATGGCGGTGCTGTCCCGGGACTTCCTGCACGGACGCAACCTGCTCAACGTGGGCGTGCAGGCGTCGGTGACGGCGATCCTCGCCTTCGGGGTGACGTTCGTGATCGTCTCGGCGGGCATCGACCTGTCGGTCGGCTCGGTGGCGGCGCTGTCCGCGACGGTGACCGCCTGGGCGGCCACGTCGAAGGGGCTCCCCGTGCCGGTGGCGCTGCTGCTGGGCCTGGCCGTCGGGGTGGCGGCGGGCCTGGTGTCGGGCGCGCTGGTGGCGTACGGGCGGCTGCCGGCGTTCATCGCGACGCTGGCGATGCTGTCGGTGACCCGAGGGCTGTCGCTGGTCATATCGGGCGGTTCGCCGATCGCCTTCCCGTCGGCGGTGAACCACCTCGGGGACACGCTCGCCGGTTGGCTGCCGGTCCCGGTGCTGGTGATGGGGGCGATGGGGCTGCTGGCGGCGCTGGTGCTGGCGCGGACGTACACGGGCCGGGCGATGTTCGCGATCGGCGGCAACGAGGAGGCGGCGCGGCTGTCGGGCATCGACGTCAAGCGGCGCAAGCTCGTCGTGTACGCGCTGTCCGGGCTGTTCGCCGCGGTCTCCGGGATCGTGCTGGCCGCCCGGCTGACGTCCGCGCAGCCGCAGGCGGCGACGGGGTACGAGCTCGACGCCATCGCCGCGGTCGTGATCGGCGGTGCGAGCCTGTCGGGCGGTTCGGGCAAGGCGTCCGGGACGCTGATCGGCGCCCTGATCCTGGCGGTGCTGCGGAACGGCCTCAACCTGCTGAGCGTGTCGGCCTTCTGGCAGCAGGTGGCCACGGGCCTGGTCATCGCGGTGGCCGTACTGCTGGACACGCTGCGCCGGCGGAGCGCCCGGTGAGGCGGCGGGGCGCGGCGTCGGCGGCCGTCCTGCTGGTCCTGGGCCTGGGGCTGGGGACCACCGGCTGCGACCGGGGCGGGAACACCGACCTCGGCCTGGCCCTGTCGACCTTGAACAACCCGTTCTTCGTCGGCATCAAGAAGGGCGCCCAGGCGGAAGCGAAGGCCCGCGGACTGAAGATCAACATCACGGACGCGCAGAACGACCCGACCCAGCAGATCAACCAGATCGAGACGTTCACCAGCCAGAACGTCAAGGCCGCCATCATCAACCCGGTGGACTCCGACGCGGCCGTGCCCGCCGTGGGCGTCGCCAACCGGGCGGACGTCCCGGTCGTCTCCATCGACCGCGGGGTGAACGGCGGCCGCCTGGCCACCACGATCGCCTCCGACAACGTCGAGGGCGGCCGGCAGGCGGCGCGGTCACTGGCCGCGGCCCTGGGCGGCCGGGGCCGGGTCGTCGTCCTGGAGGGGCAGCCCGGCACCTCCGCCGCCCGCGAGCGCGGGAAGGGGTTCGAGGAGGGCGTCCGGGCGTTCCCGGGCATCGAGGTCGTCGCCCGGCAGCCCGCCGACTTCGACCGCGCGAAGGGCATGGACGTGATGGCCAACCTCCTCCAGGCGCACCGGGACGTGACCGGCGTCTTCGCCGCCAACGACGAGATGGCGCTCGGCGCGGCCAAGGCGCTGGGCGCCTCGGCGGGCGGGAAGGTGAAGGTCGTCGGGTTCGACGGCACCCCGGACGGGATCGCGGCGGTGCGCGACGGCGTCCTGACGGCGACCATCGCCCAGCAGCCCGAGCTGCTGGGCCGGCAGGCGGTGGACCGGGCGCTGCGCGCGGCGCGGGGCGAGCGGCTGCCGGACCTGGTGAAGGTGCCGGTGGTGCCGGTGACGCGGAAGAACGCGGCGGAGTTCGGCGGCTGAGGTCGCGCGCGGCGGGAAGGGGCCGGGGCAGCGGCCGGCCCGCCGAGGAAGCGGGTGATCATGGACGCGTGCGGCGGCGCCCGGAGCGTGACGGCGCGAGAGAACACGAAGGATCGGAAACCGGAGACGTGATGAGGAACGACAGCGAAGGCAACGGCAACGGTGACGACCGGGCGTACGACGTCCTGGTGATCGGTTCGGCCAACGCCGACCTGACGGTCAGGGTGGACCGCCGTCCCGGCCCCGGCGAGACCGTGCTCGGCACGGACCTGGTGGAGTCGGCCGGCGGCAAGGGCGCCAACCAGGCCGCGGCGGCCGCCCGCCTCGGCGCCCGGACGGCCCTGCTGGCGGCGGTCGGTGACGACGCGTACGGCGAGCTGCTGCTGGACGCGCAGCGGGCGGCCGGCGCCGACACCGCGCACGTGCGCGTCCTCCCGGAGACCAGGACGGGCACGGCGATGATCGTCGTCGGTGCGGACGGCGACAACACCATCATCGTCTCCCCCGGCGCCAACTCCCGCCTCGCACCGGACGACGTGGCGGCGGCCCGGCCGCTCGTCGCCGCCGCGTCGGTGGTCTCGCTCCAGTGGGAGATCCCCGCCGAGACCGTCCGGGCCGCCGCCGTCCTCGCGGCGGAGACCGGGACGCGGGTCGTGCTCAACCCCTCCCCCGTACCGCCGGAGCTCGGCCGCGACCTGCTCGCGGCGGCCGACCCCTTGGTCGTCAACGAGCACGAGGCCCGGCACCTCTCCGGAGCGCCGGACGACACCGACGACCCGGCCGCCTGGGCCCGCGCCCTGCGCGACCGGGGCGCCCGTTCCGTCGTCGTCACCCTGGGCGGCGCCGGCGCCCTGGCCTTGGACGCCGACGCCACCGAGCCGGTGACCGTCCCCGGCGTCCCCGTCCGGCCCGTGGACACCACGGGCGCCGGCGACGCCTTCACCGGCGCCCTGGCCGCCCGGCTGGCGAGCGGTGCGTCCCTGACGGACGCGGCCCGGTTCGCCGTACGGGTCGGCGCGGCGGCGGTGACGAAGCCGGGGGCCCAGCCGTCGTACCCGACGGCGGACGAACTGCCGTCGGCGGGAGAGGAGAGGTAGGGGCGAGGCGCCCGGGGCTCGTGGGCCGGCGGCAGCGGGCGCGCGTCACCAGACCAGAACGCCGCCGCCCACCTCTTCCGCCCGCCGGGCGGCGTCCTCGATGTTCGCCAACCGGGCGGGGAGTTGGCCCCGGAGTCTGTCGGCCGCCATCCCTGGCTCCACACCGGCGACGATCTCCTCCAGGTTTTCGCGCAGCACGGCGCACTCTCGTCTGAAGGCCCGCACCTGGTCGGCGTCGACCCGCAGGTCACCGTCGGCGAGGACCGGAAAGAACCGGGCTCCCGACGAACGGACCGCCTGCGAACCCCACACCGTGGTCCGCCATCGTTCGAATCCGGCCAGGTCGGAGCATCCGTCCGGCACCTCCAGTACGCGTATCCTGCCGTCCTCCCCGACGAGGAAGACATCCACCGACAAACTCATGAGCGCAGTGGAACACGATCGCGGCGCGACGGTCCACGGAATTCGGCGGTCCCGGCCGGAGGACCGGGCGGCCACACCTCGCACCGGCACGGGGTGACGTGCGGAAAAGCGCGGTGGCGCGTAAGGTCGGCCCCGGCCCGCCGCGGTCACGGCTGGTGTTCCGGACGCGAATTGGGGCGAAAGCCGTGCTCCTCGGGCCAGTTGGGGCCCGCTCCGGTCCGAGGGTCTGAGGCATGGGCCGTGGACCGACGACGCGGAGGAGGACCGAGTGCGCCCGTCCGGAGGAGCGCCGATACCCGGGTCGGGGGGGGGGGGGGCCCCCCCCCCCCGGGCCCCCCCCCCCGGCCCCCGCCCCCCCCGGGGGGCCCCCCCCCCCCCCCCCCGGGGGGGGGGCCCCGGGGCCCAGGGCCCCCCGCCCCCCCCCCC
>NZ_JBIRQH010000009.1:0-256797 GCF_044333095.1 Streptomyces sp. NPDC021100 | reverse complement strand
CGACGGCGTGGGCGTTGTTTCCGGTTGGGGCGCTTTCCGCGCGGGGGGGGCGGGGCGGGCGCGGGGGGGGCCGGCGGGGGGGGGGGGGGGGGCCCCGGGGGGGCCCCCACGGCGGTGATCAGGAGGGGTCCACCGGCCCCGAGATCTGCTCGCTGATCCACTTCATGCTGCCCTCGCCCATCCCCTTCACATAGGACTTCGCGTTGTGCGAACCGCCCTGGATGACCTGGAGATGGGTGTGGATGGGGCCCTTGTTGCCGTAGGTGGCGATGTACTTGTCCACCTTCCCCTTCACGGTCCCTTCAAGGGTGCCGTACTGGAAGGCGAGGTAGACGTCCGGGCCGCCCTTGGCGATCAGCTTCTTGGAGAGCAGCTCGGGGTTGTTCGCGTCCATCTCCTTCTGGTGGCCGTGCCACAGCCGGGAGTCGGGGACGATGTCCGGGCCGGAGGCGATGACGGCCTTGAACTTGTCCGGGTGCTTCAGCACGGCCTTCAGGCCCGCGAAGCCGCCGGTGGAGGAGCCCATGAAGGCCCAGCCGTCGCGGGACTTGATCGTCCGGAAGTTCTCCTTGACGAGCTGCGGAACGTCCTCGGTCAGCCAGGTGCCCATCTTCGGCTGGCCCGGGATGTCACTGCCGTCCCAGTACAGCGGGTCGGCGTTCTGCGGGTTGAGGACGGGCATCGCGATGATGAAGGGCTTGCCCGTGCCCTCCTCGGACCACTTGGCGACGCTCGACTCCAGGCCGAGGTCGGTGCCCATCCAGTAGTTCATGGGGAAGCCGGGGCCGCCGGGGAGCGCGATCAGGACCGGGAAGCCGCTGTGCTTGTACTTGGGGTCCTTGTACTGCTTCGGGGCCCAGACCCAGACCTTGCCGGTGAAGCCGGACTTCTTGCCGTGGTACGTCACCACGCCGATCTCGGTGCCGTCGCTCAGGGTGTTGGCGTTCTTGAACGGGGCCGCCGGGCCCGTCGGCATCGCGATCTTGGAGTCGGACGCCTGCTGGGCGCCCTTTCCACCGTCGTTCCCCCCGGCCTGACCGCCGCCCGCCGGAATGTCCTGGCCGAAGCTGACCGGCTCGCCCTTCCGGGAGAAGGGGCCGATCTCCATGTACTTCATGACACCGGTGGTTATCAGGCCGAGGACGGCTATGGAGGCCACCACTATGATCCAGCGTTTCCGGCCAGAGGCCCGCCGGCGGCTCTGAGACCGGTAGGTCCCGCTCGAGTGCGTCATCGCGTCGCTCCGGACGATTCTGCTGCCCCGAAGGACATGACGGTTTGTTCCTCCCTAGTGGATGGGCAAACCGGGGAGGCGGGTTCCTGGGACAGCCCATGAATTGAGTCATAGGCTGAAAATCAGGGGCCGACAGGGGGCGTACGGCCCCTCCTGGGGGGAGGCGAAGGTCCCGATGCGGCCGTTGCTGGAGGAAGATCCGCGCGCCGTCGGCCCGTACCGGCTGCTGGGCGTGCTCGGCGCGGGCGGCATGGGCCGGGTCTACGTGGGCCGCAACCCCGGCGGCCGGACGGTGGCGGTGAAGGTCGTGCACCCGCGGCTCGCCCTCGACGAGGAGTTCCGCTCGCGCTTCCGCCGCGAGGTGGACACCGCGCGGCGGGTCGGCGGCGCCTGGACCGCGCCGGTCCTGGACGCGGACCCGGACGCGCCGGTGCCCTGGGTGGTGACGGGGTACGTGGCCGGGCCGTCCCTGGACCGGGCGGTCGCCGACGTCGGGCCGCTGCCCGGACCGGCCGTCCGCGCGGTGGGCGCCGGGCTGGCCGAGGCGCTGGCCGCCGTGCACGCGCTGGGCCTCGTCCACCGGGACGTCAAACCCTCCAACGTGCTGCTGCCGCTCGACGGCCCGCGGTTGATCGACTTCGGCATCGCCCGGGCCATGGACGGCACGACCTCGCTCACCGCCACCGGCCTTGTGATCGGCTCGTCCGGGTACATGGCGCCCGAGCAGGTGCTGGGGCGCCCGCTGACCGGGGCGGCGGACGTCTTCTCGCTCGGCGCCGTCCTCGCCTTCGCCGCCGCGGGCGCGGCGCCGTTCCCCGGCGAGCACCACGCGTCGATCAACTACCGCGTGGTCCACGGTGATCCGGAGCTCGGGCCGGGCCTGGACGGTGACCTCCGCGAGGCGGTCACGGCCTGCCTGGCCAAGGACCCGGCCGACCGCCCGGCCCCCGCGGACCTCCTCCGCCGGCTCACCGGCGGCCGTCCGGCGGGTGACCTCGTGGGGCCGGGCTGGCTGCCGGCGCCGCTGGTGGAGCAGGTGAGCCGGCAGGCGGTGGAGTTGCTGGGGCTGGAGGGTGGGGGTGTTCCCTTTGGTTCGCCCGGTGGTGCCTTCGGCCCGGCGACGGGTTACGCGCCGACGGAGTGGGGCGGCGGGGCGCCGTCGGCGGCCGACGGCAGCGGCGGCCGGCACGGCCCGGACGGCACGAGCGGTGGAAACGGCGGGAACGGCGGTCCGGCGGGCGCACGGGAGCCAACGGGCGCGGGCGGTGCCTTCGGGGCACCCCCCTCGGCGCTCCCCGCGCCCCCGCCGGGCTCCTACGCGGAGTGGCCCGACGGCGCGCTCCCCGTACGGGACGGCAGTGGGCCGGGCACGGCGTACGGGCTCGGCGGGGACGCGTACGGCCGGGGCGAGGGCGCGTACGGCGGCGGGGACGCGTACGACGTCTCCGGCGCGAAGACCTACGGCGGACCGGGCGCGGGTCCGTACAGCGACCGCGGCCCGTACGGAGACCGCGGGGCGTCACCGTCCGCTCCCGGGCAGGGCGGTCCCGGGCAAGGCGGTCCCCGGCGGGCCGGTCCCGGCCGGAACGGGGCGCGCCGCCCGGCCGTCCTGGCCGGTGCGGCGGCCGGCGCGGTGGCGGTCGTCCTCGCCGTGCTCCTCGGGCTGGGGGTGTGGCCGTTCGAGAGGGGCGGCGGGCACCACGGCAAGGCGGAGGTGTCCACCGGGTCCGCGTCCCCGGCGGCAGGGGACGTCCCGCGCGGGTTCGTCGGGACGTGGACCGGAGCGGTCAAGCAGCGCGACGGCACCCCCAACGGCTCGGTGACCTCCGTCATCGGCCAGGGGCGGAAGGGCGAGTACGTCGTCCGCAACAGCTACGACGTCCTCGGCGTCTTCCAGTGCCGGGCCAAGGCGGCGCTGCGGTCGGCCACCGCGACGACGATCACGCTCCGCGAGGTGACCGACGGGCCGAAGGCGGCCGGCTGCACCGGCAGCGAGGCGACGCTCGTCTACACCCTCGGTTCCGACGGCACGCTCTCCTACGCCTCCGACGACGCCCAGGGCGGTTCCCCCACCGCCACCCTCACCCGCTCCGGTGGCTGACCCCGGCCGCCCCCGGCGCTGTCGGACCCCTGGCGTAGGCTGGTTCGGACTTCACGAACCCCCTCCGAAGGGACGCACGGTGACAGAGCACGCCGACCTCTCGCCCTCTGAGATCGCAGCCGTCCTCGACCGCGCCGCCGCCGGCGGGCGGATCACTCCGGAGGAGGCGCTCGTCCTCTACCGGTCCGCCCCGCTGCACGCGCTGGGCGCGGCCGCGGACGCCGTGCGCCGCCGGCGCTACGCGGGTACCGAGCACATCGCGACGTACATCATCGAGCGCAACATCAACTACACGAACTCGTGCGTCACGGCGTGCAAGTTCTGCGCGTTCTACGCCCCGCCGAAGAGCGACAAGGTCTGGACCCGGCCCCTCGACGACATCCTGCGCCGCTGCGCGGAGACCGTGGAGCTGGGCGGCACGCAGATCATGTTCCAGGGCGGCCACCACCCGGAGTACGGGGTGGAGTACTACGAGGAGCACTTCTCCGCGATCAAGAAGGCGTTCCCGCAGCTCGTCATCCACTCGCTGGGCGCCTCCGAGGTCGACCACATGGCGCGGATCTCGGGCGTGAGCGCCGAGGAGGCGATCCGCCGGATCCACGCCGCCGGTCTCGACTCGTTCGCGGGCGCCGGCGCCGAGCTGCTGCCGGAGCGGCCGCGCAAGGCCATCGCGCCGCTGAAGGAGTCGGGCGAGCGCTGGCTGGAGATCATGGAGATCGCCCACAACCTGGGCGTCGAGTCGACCTCCACCATGCTGATGGGCACGGGCGAGACCAACGCCGAGCGGATCGAGCACCTGCGGATGATCCGCGACGTGCAGGACCGCACGGGCGGCTTCCGCGCGTTCATCCCGTACACCTACCAGCCCGAGAACAACCACCTGAAGGGCCGGACGCAGGCGACGATCTTCGAGTACCTGCGCATGATCGCCATCGCGCGGCTGTTCCTCGACAACGTCGCGCACATCCAGGGCTCGTGGCTCACCACGGGCAAGGAGGTCGGCCAGCTGTCGCTGCACTACGGCGCGGACGACCTGGGCTCGATCATGCTGGAGGAGAACGTCGTCTCCTCGGCGGGCGCCAAGCACCGCTCGAACCGGCAGGAGATCATCGACCTGATCCGCAAGGCGGGCCGCGTCCCGGCGCAGCGGACGACGACGTACGAGCACATCGTGGTCCACGACGACCCGGCGGACGACCCGGTCGACGACCGCGTCGTCTCGCACCTCTCCTCCACGGCGATCGAGGGCGGCACGGCCCACCCGGAGCTCAAGCTCGTCGCCGCCGACTGAGGCGGGGCCTTCCGGTGCTGACGATCCACGCGGCCGGGCTGCTGCTGACCGGCGACCCGGCGGCGGAGCCCGTGCCCGGCGGCGCGGTCCTCGTCGACGGCGGGGCCGTCGCGGCCCTCGGCCCGCTCGACGAGGTGACGGCGGCGTACCCGGGCGCGCGCGTACGCCGCTGGCCGGGCGTCCTGACGCCCGGCCTCCGGCAGTGGCACGGACTGTGGCTGCTGACGCGCGCCTACCACCCGGACCCGCGTGAGTACGACGAACTCGGCGACCGCCCGCTGACGGGCGACCGCCTCACGGCCCTGGACATGCCGGAAACCCGCAGGTCGGGCAGTGTCCGGCGGGGCCTCCAGCGCATGCTGCGCTACGGCACGACGGCGGTCGGCGGCCCTTTCCGCGACACGGTGGTCCGCACGGCCGTGTCCCGCTCCGGCCTCCGGGAGGTCCCGGCGACCCTCGCCCCCGGCATCACGGCCGCGCCGCCGGACCTCGACCCGTTCCGCAGCGCGTCCGCCCTGGCCGACGTGATCCCCGCCCCCCTGACCGTCGGCGGCCGCGCCGATCTGGCCGCGTTCGACGTCCCGGACGAGACGGGTCTGGTGGCGGCGGGGGCGGGTACGTGTGTGGCGACGGTGCTGGCCGGACGGCTGGTCTACCGGGGCGCCTGAGGGCGGCGCGGTGCGCCCCGCTCATCACATCGGGTGACGGTACCGTCGTATTCAGGACCGCAGTCCGCACGCGCGTCCACGCTCGCGTTCATGGGAGCAGTGATGATCGCAGAACGGCTGGAGCAGGCCGCCGAGCCGGACAAGGCCACTCCTGAGAACTGGATGTTCCCGCCGGAGAACGGATGGACGGTGGACCAGGTGAAGGACCTGGAGCTGCCGTTCGACTGGGAGCTCGTGGACGGAGTGATCGTGGTCAGGGGGCGGACGGTTTGGTGGCACAACAGGGTGCGGGGCAGGATCGCACGGTGCCTGGAGGACGCCTCGCAAGCGCCCTACCTGGTGGAGTCCGAACAGTGTGTGTTCATCGACAGTAACAACCCTCCGGTCCCTGACATCGTCGTCTTCGACAAGACAGGGCTGAATCTCTTCGAGGCGAGGTACATCCCCGTGGAGAAGGCCGTCCTCATGGTCGAGGTCGTCTTCCCCGGCTCCCGCCAGGACGACCGCGTCCGCAAGCCCGCCCTCTACGCCTCCGCCGGGGTGAAGAACTACTGGCGCGTCGAGCGTGGCGAGGACGGGCTGCCGGAGGTGCACGAGTTCTGGCTGCACAAGGAGACCGGGCAGTACGTCTCGGCCCCCGACCGGCCGGTGCACACCGGCAAGCTGGAGACCGACCGGCCGTTCCCCGTCGTCATCGACCTGGCGGGCCTGGTCGAGCTCTGAGGCGGCGCTGCCGTCAAGGATGCGTAGCGGGCGGCGGCGGAAGCGTCAGCAGTCCGTCAAGGAGAACGAGCCCCTCCGCTTTCTTCGGCAGAGTGATCGACGCGGGCCGGCCGCTCCGGTCGTCCGCGGTGCGGAGTTGGGGGCCCGGCCGTTCGACGGCGGGCCGGAAAGAGCGTGTGCCATCGGTGCGGGACGCGGCCGTCGACGGGCGGTGCCGGGTTCCGGGGGACGTGCCGGTGGGCCTGGGGGCGCGGGGGCTCGCAGGAGGGGCGCTCACCGTGCCACGGGAGCGACGTCGTCGCGGAGCGGCCGGGCCGTCCAGAGGCCCCTGTGTCCGGGGGCGGGGGGCGGAGGTGAAGAATGGGGGCGTGACCCGAGCCTCTCTGGACAAGCAGCCGCACGAAGTCGCCGCGATGTTCGACGACGTGGCGGCCAAGTACGACCTGACCAACGATGTGATCTCGCTGGGCCAGGCCCGGCGGTGGCGGAAGCACGTGGCGGCGGCCGTCGCGGGGCGGCCGGGGGAGAGGGTGCTGGACCTCGCGGCCGGCACGGGGACCTCGTCCATCCCGTTCAGCGCGGACGGCGCGTACGTCGTCCCCTGCGACTTCTCGCTGGGCATGCTGCGCGAGGGGAAGAAGCGGCACGAGTGGCTGCCGCTGACCGCCGGTGACGCGACCCGGCTGCCGTTCGCGGACGAGGTGTTCGACGCCGTCACCATCTCCTACGGGCTCCGCAACGTGCAGGACACCGACGCCGCGCTGCGCGAGATGCTGCGGGTGACCAAGCCCGGCGGCCGGGTGGTGATCTGCGAGTTCAGCCACCCCACCTGGAAGCCGTTCCGGACCGTCTACACCGAGTACCTGATGCGGGCGCTGCCGACGGTCGCGCGCGCGGTGAGCAGCAGCCCGGACGCGTACGTCTACCTCGCCGAGTCCATCCCCACCTGGCCGGACCAGCCGGCGCTCGCGGGACGGCTCCAGCGGGCCGGCTGGACGGACGTGGCGTGGCGCAACCTCGCGGGAGGCATCGTCGCCCTGCACCGGGGCAGGAAAGCGGCCACTCCGGCGGGCTGACGTTCGGTAAGGTTCCGGCCCCGGCTTCCCTGTTCGGAGCCGGGAGACACCGAGTCACCGGAGCTTGTATGACGTCGTTCTGCCCGTCTTGTGGGGCTGCCTTCGTGGCTGATGCCCGCTTCTGCATGGCGTGCGGCAAGGAGCGGCCCGTGGCGGAGGCGGCCGGCGCGCCGCCTCCGCCACCCGGCACGCCGCCCCGGCCCGGCGTGGCGTCCCCGCCGTTCGCTCCGCCGCCGGCCGCCCCGCCGTATGCCACGCAGGGCACGTACGTCCCGCACGCCCCGCACGCCGGTGCGTACGGACCGCCGCCCGCCGCCCCTCCGGGTGCGCCGGCCGCGCCGGGGCCCGTGGCCGTGTTCCTGCGCCGGGTGTTCACCGGCGACTGGGCGGGCTCGGTGCTGGCGGCCCTGTGGCCGGTGGCCCTGCTGCTGCTCCTCGCGATCTGTTTCTCCGCCCCCTCCTGGGGTTCGGACGAGGACGACCTGTCCTGGTCCGGACGGTTCCGGATGGTGACCGCCCTGCTGCTCCAGGGCCTCGGCGGCACCGCCGAGGTCTCGGGCGGCGGGTCGCCGTTCGGTCCGTCGCGGGTCAGCGGGTCCATATCGTTCTGGCTGCTCACCATGACGGTCCTGTGGACCGTCGCCGTGGTCCTGGGCGCCCGGTGGCTCCGCCGGGCCCGGCCGGCCGGCGCCGGGATCGACGCCGCGCCGCGCGTCGGGCTGCTGACCGGTGCGGTGGTCCTGGCCCTGGGCCTGTACGGGCAGCCGGACGTGAACGGGGTCGAGCTCTCGACCACGCCGGTGCTCGCCGCGCTGTTCACCTTCGCGCTCACCACGGTGCTCAGCGGTGCCGTGCTCGCGCGGGACACCGTCCTCCCCCGGCTCGGCCCCGGCGCGCGGATGGTCCTGCGGGCGCTCGGCACGGCCCTGCGCGCCGTCGCGCTGGCCGTGGGCCTCTGGTCCGTCGCGCTCCTCGTCATCGTCCTCTACCAGCTCGACAAGGACGGTGACCTCAACGGCTGGGCGTTCGTGGGCATCCTGGTCTTCCTGGTCAACGCGGCGCTCGTGTGCGTCGGCGGCTCCTGGGGCGCCGACCTCAGCGCCAGGATGGGCGCGAACGGCGGTGGCTACGGAAGCGGTTACGACGACGGGGGCTTCGGGTACGGGCGCTCGTCCGGGTCCGGGTCCTTCGGGTCCTCCTCCGGCTTCGGCCGCAACCACGACTTCGGCCTCTCCGAAGCCGGTGACGTGTGGGGGAGCTGGGCCCAGGCGGGCATCGTGGCGATGGGCGTGCTCTGCGCCCTGTCGCTGACCCTGATGCTGGTGCGCCGCTCGCGCGAGGGTCGCAAGGAGCAGGTGCTGACCGGGGTGTTCTTCCTGGCGGCCGTGTGGCTGCTGGGGCTCGCCGCGGGGATCTCGTCCGAGTGGAAGGGGCGTTCCGGCGGGGACTTGATCGGTTCCTTCGCCAACACCGAACTCGGCGTCAACGGCGGTGAACTGTTCCTCTTCGGGACGCTGTGGACGGCCGGCGCGGTGCTGCTCGCGGTGCTCGTCAACAGCGGGCGCGGGACCGGCGGGACGTACGCGGGTCCGTACGGGCCCCCGCCCGGGCCCCCCGCGCCGTTCCACGCGCCGTACGCTCCCCCGATGGGCGCCCCCGCCTCCGCGCCCGGGATGCCTCCGGTTCCTCCGGCCGCGTCTTCCGGCGCGCCGCCGGTGACACCGCCGCCGGTCCCTCCGGCCGGCCCGCCCGCTGGGCCGGCCGTGCCCCCGGCAGGGAGCACGGCCGCAGGCGCCGCGGCCGGGGCCACCCCGCCTGCGGGCGCGCCCACGTCCGCAGGCTCGCCCATATCCGCGGGCGCGCTGTCGGCGGCCGGCCCGCTGGCGTCCTCCGAGGCGCCCACCGTCGTTGGACCGCCCACTGCCTCCGAGGCACCCACGGCCGTCGAGCCGCCCACCGCCGACGAACCGCTCGCAGCCGGTGGAGCCGGCCCCTCGGCGGGCCCCGCCGGAGCAGCGCGCGCCGAGGCGCCCACCGCCGTGGACCCCGCCCCGCCCGCCGGCTCCGCCGCCCCCGCCCCCGCCCGCGGCCGGGCCCTGCGGTGGGCGGCCGTCGGAGCGGCGGCGTTCGTGGTCGGCGGCGTGGCCGCGGCCGGTGTGCTGCTGGTGAACAAGGACGACGGCGGGAAGGACGACCGCGCGTCCCGGCAGTCCGCGAGCAGTGACCAGCGCCCGGCCGGGGGCACCGGCAGCGCCGCCGCCTCCGCGTCCCCCGCGCCGTCGGACTCCCCGTCCGCCGGCCCGGCGACCCCGTCGGAGTCCGCCCCGGGCGACCCGGCCGGCACCGGGGCCCCGTCGAGCACCCCGGACGTCCCCGCCGGTACCAGGACCGCCGCCCCCGACGCGCACGAGCACGTGACGGACCCGACCCGTGACGCGCCGAAGTACTACGAGCTGACCGCCGCCCCGGAGGGTTTCGCGCTCGCCGTCCCCGAGGGCTGGCGCCGTGAGGACAAGGGCAGCGGCCAGATCGACTGGCACGGCCCCACCGGTCCGGAGCACCTGCGCGTCGGCATCGTGAAGAAGGCGGACCAGTCGGCGTACGAGCACTTCGGCGAGCTGGAGCGGACCGTCGCCAAGGAGGACGGCTACCGGCGGCTCCAGTTGACCCGCAACACCTTCAAGGACCGTCCCGGCGCCCTGTGGGAGTGGACCTGGAACGACCACGGCCGCACCATGCACGCCGTCAACCAGGCGTATGTGGACGCCTCCGGGACCGAGTACGCCATCCTCTACCAGGGCCGCGAGGACATGGGCAGCGCGGACGGCTGGCACCGGACGTTCGACACCGCGCTCGACCACTGGACGGCCGGGAAGGACTGAGCCGAGGGCTGGCCGGACCCGTAAGGGACATCCCGGGGCGTGTGGACGGCGGACGTCCCCACGCCCCGGCGCGCGTCCGGCCTCGCCGCGCCCCGCCGCGGCACCGCCCACCCGAGCGTCGGCCCACCGGCCACCCCGCCGCGTCCGGCTCCTAGACTCGTCGGAGACCGAGCAGTCCCCTCCACGCACCCGAACGGGAGAGCCGACGTGACCGACGTCCCTGCCGAACACACCGCCGATGTGATCGTGGTCGGGGCCGGCCCCGCCGGCTCCGCCACCGCGTACCACCTGGCCAGGACCGGCCTCGACGTGCTCCTCCTGGAGAAGACGGCGTTCCCGCGCGAGAAGGTCTGCGGCGACGGCCTCACCCCGCGCGCCACCAAGCAGCTCATCGCCATGGGCATCGACATCTCGGAAGAAGCCGGCTGGCTGCGCAACAAGGGCCTGCGCATCATCGCGGGCGGCAACCGACTCCAGCTCGACTGGCCGGATCTCGCCTCGTTCCCCGACTACGGGCTGGTCCGCAAGCGCGACGACTTCGACGAGCAGCTCGCCCGGCAGGCCGTCAAGGCGGGCGCCCGGCTGTACGAGCGGTGCAACGTCGGCGCGCCGGTCCTCGACGAGCGCACCGGCCGGGTCATCGGCGTGGAGGCGAAGCTGGGCGAGGAGAAGGCGCCGGTCACCTTCCACGCCCCGCTCGTCGTCGCCGCCGACGGCAACTCGACGCGGCTCTCCGTCGCCCTCGGCCTGCACCGCCGCGACGACCGTCCGATGGGCGTGGCCGTCCGTACGTACTTCACCTCCCCGCGCCACGACGACGACTACCTGGAGTCGTGGCTGGAGCTGTGGGACCGGCGCGGCGCCGAGGACCGGCTGCTGCCCGGCTACGGCTGGATCTTCGGCATGGGCGACGGCACCAGCAACGTCGGCCTCGGCGTCCTCAACACCTCCGCGTCCTTCAAGGAGCTGGACTGGCGCGAGGTGCTGAAGGCGTGGTGCGCCTCCATGCCGGAGGAGTGGGGCTACACGCCGGAGAACATGACCGGCCCGATCCGCGGCGCCGCGCTGCCGATGGCGTTCAACCGCCAGCCGCACTACACGCGCGGCCTGTTGCTGGTGGGGGACGCGGGCGGGCTGGTGAACCCGTTCAACGGCGAGGGCATCGCCTACGCGATGGAATCCGGCCAGATCGCCGCCGAGGTCATCGTCCAGGCTCTCGGCCGGGCCACCCCCGAGCAGCGCGAACTCGCGCTTCGCCGCTACCCGAAGGTGCTCAAGGACACCTACGGCGGCTACTACACGCTCGGGCGCGCCTTCGTGAAGCTCATCGGCAACCCGAAAATCATGAAGCTGGCCACCGAACGCGGCCTGACGCACCCGACGTTGATGAAGTTCACACTGAAGCTGCTGGCGAATCTCACGGATCCGACGCATGGTGATGCCATGGACCGTGTCATCAACGGCCTGAGCAGGATCGCCCCCAAGGCCTGACCGGCCGGGGGCGACGCGGCGATCCCCAACCACCCTTCCGGAGCGCGGCGTTCCGGGCCTTGATTCTTTACATGTCAGGGTCCGGGACGCCGCGTTCCGTTGGTATTAACCCGTTCGATACAGCTATTTCACAACAGGTATTGACAATTGCTTGCTACGGACGAGTAGGGTCATACGTGCTTGGTGAAACAGTTGTGACTCTCCGTACAGGGAAAGGCTCGACTTCATGTCGCTCCGGAGTGGTGGCGAGGACCAGTTAGCGCGTAACCGGCAGGAGTTCGCGCGTCAGGCGAGTACGTTCGAGGACGCGCGGCTGAACACCGCGTTCACCATGCGGTTGCGGGAGCTGGTCGAGTTCGCCGCCCCCCGGCCCGAGGACGTCTGTCTGGAGGTCGCCTGCGGCACGGGGCTCGTGTCGAGGGCGCTCGCCGGTCACGTCCGGCATGTGACGGCGCTGGACGCCACCCCCGAGATGCTCGCCACAGGCAAGCGGGAGGCCGACGCCGAGGGGCTGTCCCAGGTCGTCTACCAGCAGGGCGACGCCGCCCGGCTGCCGTTCCTGGACGCCTCGTTCTCCCTGGTCGTCACCCGTTTCTCGCTCCACCACGTGGCCTCCCCGGAGGCCGTCGTCCGGGAGCTGGTACGGGTCTGCCGGCCCGGCGGGCGCATCGTCGTCGCCGACATGGTCCGCCGCCCCGAGCTGGGCGGCGACCCCGACCGCATCGAGCGGCTGCGCGATCCCTCGCACGGCGCGATGCTCACGGTCGACCGGATCACCGAGCTGTTCACCGCCGCCGGCGGTGACGTCCGCAGCACCGAAGTCATCGACGTCCAGCGGCCGTTGAGGCCGTGGCTGGAACAGGCGCGCACGCCGGCGGAGACCGCGGCGCGCATCGAAAGCGAATTGGCCGAGGAATTGGCCGGCGGCCCGGTGTCCGGAATGCGCCCCGTCACTCTCGACGGCAGGTTGCATTACACCCAGAGCTGGGTCCAGCTCCTCGCGGTACCGGACTGACCGCCGGGCCGGCCGCGCCGCGTCGCGCCACGGCCCACCGACCAACGGAACGTGCTCCACATCGACCAGAGCCGGCGGACCGCCGCCGGTGCGCCGCCGCCCGGGAGGAACCGGGCGGAACGGGGGAGACAGCACAGTGCCGCATACCGATCACACCCGCCGCTTATACATCGACCTCATACCCGTTCACACCGGCACCACGCCGTTCGGCACCTGCTATCAGCAGTGCGTGGCCAACCTCGCCACGTGGTACGGACTGCCCGACGCCGAGGACGTCCTCGTCACCGCCTGGGGCTTCAACTGGGACGGCGGAAGCGTCCTGCGGGGCGGCGACCGCTGGGTGACGGCGGCCGCCCGCCTCCACGGACTCCCGCTCCGGGAACGGCGGTTCGGCTCCTACGAGGAGCTCCGCGCCCTGGAGGAGGCCGAACTGGCCGCCGGGCGCCCGCTCGCCGCGGCCGTCGACGCCTACTGGCTGCCCTCGGAGTACGAGGGCGTCGAACACCTCGCACACTGCGTCCTGCTCACCGGCCGGGACGCGGACGGGGTCACCATCGTCGACCCCATGAACCGCCCGGAGCCCGTCCGGTACCCCGAGGAGCGCTGGCGGACCCTGCGCTCGGCGGACGCGGCCGACGGCTTCCGCACTTTCCTTCTGTCCGGCGGGCCCGCCCGCAAGCCGTCCGCCCACGATCTGGCGCGGGCCGTGAGCGAGGACCGGCGCACGCACCACGAGCGTGACACCGCGGCCCTCGCGGCGTACATCGAGGCGTGCGACGCCGCCGAGGCCGGCACCCTCGACGTGAGCGGTGCCGCCGCCGAGCGGCACTTCCTCGGCAGACTTCTCCGCCATCTGGCGGACTCCGTACCGGAGTTGGAGGCGGTGGCCGTCGAGGCCGCGTCCCTCACCCGGCGCTGGTACCTGGTGCACACGCTGTCCCGTGAGTCCGGCGGATCGCCGGAGGGGCGGCAGCGCCTGGTCCGCATGCTGCGCGACCTGCGGGGCCGCGAGGAGCGGCTGGCGGCGCACGTCGACGAGGCCGTCGCCGCCCTGGGCGCGTAGTCCCCAACCGGCCCACCCCGTAAGGGCGTTCCCTGGGGGGCTGCCCCCTGGGCCGATCTTTCCACTCTCCCACCCTTTGCTTCGCGCACTCGCGCATCAGCACTCTCTGTAAGGCTAGGAGTACTTCCCGTGCCCGAAAGCGCAACACCCTGCGAGCATGCCGTTCGCGAGGCGCTCGCCCAGCACTCCGACCTCGGCGCCGCCGCGCACGAGCTGCCCGCCGACGGCGACCTCTACGCCGCCGGGCTCACCTCGCTGGCCTCCGTGCGGGTGATGCTCGCCCTGGAGGAGCGGCTCTCGGTCGAGATCCCCGAGGAGCGCATCGGCCGCGCCCTCTTCGCCTCGATCGCCCATCTCGTCGGCGTTCTCGACGAGTTGACCGGCGAACGCGACCAGGCCGTGGGGGCCGGCCGATGACCGCTTCCACCACCGAGCGCGTCATTCTGACGGAGCGTCAGGCGCTCGACGCGGCCGTCGCGGTGGCGAAGGCGGCGGCCGAGCACGCCGCCGCCACCGACCGCGACGCGGCCTTCCCGGCCGTCGGCGTCGCCGCCCTCCGCGAGCACGGCCTGCTGTCCGCCGCCGTCCCCAAGGAGTACGGCGGCCACGGCCTCGACCCGCGCACCCTGACCCGGATCGGCGCCCGGCTGGCCGGCGGCTGCGCCGCCACCGCCATGATCTGGGCGATGCACCAGCTCCAGGTGGCCTGCCTGGCGCGCGGTGCCGCGGCCTCGCCGGAGATCGCGGCGGCCCTGGCGGACATCGCCGGCCGGCAGCTGCTGATCGCCTCCATCACCTCCGAGGTGGGTGTCGGCGGCGACATGCGGCGCAGCGTCGCCGCCGTGGAGCCGGCCGGCGACGGCATGGTCCGGCTGACCAAGAAGGCCACCACCGTCTCGTACGGCGAGCACGCCGACGGCTTCCTCGTCACCGCCCGCTCGGGCCCCGACGCGGCCCCGACCGACCAGGTCGCGGTGCTCGTCATGGCCGAGCAAGCGGAGCTGGAGCGGACCGGCGACTGGAACCCGCTGGGCATGCGCGGCACGTGCAGCCCGCCGTTCACCATGAGCGCGACCGTGCCCGCCGGCATGGTGGTGCCCGAGCCGTTCGGGGAGACCGCCACCCGCTGCATGGTGCCGCTCTCGCACCTGCTGTGGTCGGGTGTGTGGACGGGCGTCGCCGCGGACGCGGTGCGCCGCGCGGTGGCCTACTCGAAGATCCGGATGCGCGCCCAGCTCAAGGCCGGGCGTACGCAGGACGACCCGCGCCTCGGCCGGGCCTACGCCGACCTGCGGGTGCTCCAGGACACGGTGCGGCGGTTCGCCGACGACTACGCCGTGTGGGACGCCGCCCAGGACGCGGACACCACCGCCATGACCGTCCGGGCCAACGCGCTGAAGACCGGCGTGTCGGTGGACGCGGTACGGGTGGTGGAGCAGGCGCTGGAGATCTGCGGGATGGCCGGCTACAGCGAGTCCGGCCCGTACTCCGTCGCCCGCCACCTGCGGGACCTCTACTCCGCCCGCCTGATGATCGCCAACGGCCGCCTCGAGCTGGCCAATTCGGAACTGCTGCTTCTCACGGGGGACCTGATACAGGAATGACGAGCATCGACACCCGGGCGGCCCGCGCCGCCGACGACCTGACGGCCGGGGGCTGGGCGCTGCCCGCCGGCGCGGTGGGCACCCACCGCTTCACCCCGAAGTTCGAGGCGGTGATCGCCGGACTCCAGGCCCGGCTGACCGCCCTGGGCGGCACCGAGGGGCCGGTCTGGCACCCGCCGGTGCTCTCCCGGTCCCTGATCGACCGCGCCGAGTACGCGGAGTCGTTCCCGCACCTGCTGGGCTCGGTGAACGCCATGGACGAGGACGCGGACGGCGTGGTCCTCGCCCCCGCGGCCTGCTACCCGGTCTACCCCGGGCTCGCGGACGGCACGGTCGGGGAGCAGGTCCACTTCGACGTGGCCGGCTACTGCTACCGCCACGAGGCCACCAGCGAGCTCGGCCGGTTCCGGACGTTCCGGATGCGGGAGTTCGTCACCGTCGGCGCCGAGGAGCCGGTGACCGCCTGGCGGAACGGCTGGATCGAGCGTGGCGAGAAGCTCTTCGCCGAGCTCGGCGTGGCCGTCGAGGTGAAGTCGGCCACCGACCCGTTCTTCGGTCCCGGCGGGCGCCTGATGCGCGCCAGCCAGCTCGAACAGGACCTGAAGTACGAGTTCGTGGCCAAGGTGTCCCCCGAGGACCCCGGCACGGCCATCGCCTCCGCCAACTGCCACAAGGACCACCTGGGCACCCGGTTCGCCGTCCGGCTGCCAGGCGGTGACACCGCGCACAGCGCCTGTGCCGCCTTCGGCCTGGAGCGCATCGCGCTCGCCCTGATCAACGCCCACGGCGACGACCTGAACGACTGGCCCGCGCTCGCCGCGGCCCTGCCCACCCCCGGGAGCCCGGCATGACGCACGTCCCCCACCACCTGGTCACCGGCGCCACCGGTTTCGTCGGCGGCGCCCTCGTCCTCGAACTCCTCGCCCGCACCGACGCCGAGATCCACTGCGTCGTCCGCCCGCGCCAGGACCTCTCCGCCGACGAGCGGCTGCGCGCCGCGCTGACCACGGCCGCCGCCTCGTACGGCATCACGGACCTCGACGAGGCCATCGCCACCCGCTGCCACCCCGTGGAGGGCGACCTGACCGCCGAGGCGTGCGGCGTCGACGCGGCCGCGCTGCCCGAGGTCGAGCAGGTCTGGCACGTCGCCGCCTCGCTCGCCTACGAGGAGCACCGCCGGGAGGAGATCCTCCGCGACAACCTCGGCGGCACCCGGCACGTCCTGGAGCTGGCCCGGGCGCTGAAGTCGCCCACGTTCAACTACGTCTCCACGGCCTACGTGGCCGGCGACCGCACCGGCTTCATCCCGGCCGAGCGGGTCGGCGAGGGCGTGGTGAGCAACAACGCCTACGAGCACAGCAAGATCCAGGCCGAACGGGCGGTGTACGCGGCCGGGTTCGAGCGCACCCGCATCTTCCGCCCCAGCATCGTCATCGGCCACAGCCGCACCTTCGCGGCGACCAGCTTCACCGGCCTCTACGGCTTTGTGAAGGGCCTCCAGAAGGCCCGCTCGGAGGTCCGCGCCACCCTCGGCGACATGCTCGTCTTCCGTCCGCTGCGGCTCCGCGCCACCGAGGACGCGCTGGTCAACTTCATCCCCGTCGACCACGTCGTCTCGGCGGCCGTCGGCGTGGCCCTGGCGGACGGCCCCACCGACGTCTACCACCTGGCCAACACCGAGCAGCCGACCGTCGGCGACACCCTCGCGGAGCTCTGCGACCAGCTCGCGATCAAGCACCCGCACTACGTCGACAGCACCGACGAGTTCACGCTCATCGACGAACGGGTCGACGAACGCGTCGAGTTCTACCGCTCGTACGTCAACGGCACCAAGGAGTTCGACGTCGCCAACGTGCAGAAGCTGCTCGGCGACGACGTCCTCGGCCACGCCCTGCCGCGCGAGCGGCTCGCCGAGTTCATCGGCTGGTACCTGGAGCACCACCGCGCACGGAAGGGAAAGAACGCGTGAAGCGCGAAGGCATCGAGTCCTGGGATCTCGCCTACGACGGCAAGCAGGACCTCCACGAGACGGAGGACGGCTGCAAGCTGTACTACGAGATGCGCGGCGAGAGCGGCCCGGTGGTCACCTTCGTCTCCACCATCTACGTGGTCAGCACGGCCTGGCGGAACTTCACCGGTTCCCTGGTGGACGGCCACCGGCTGCTCACCTACGACCTGCGCAACCAGGGCGCGTCGGAGAGCAAGCCGGCGGACTTCGCCCGGCACGCCGACGACCTGCGGTCGCTGCTGGACGGGCTGGGGATCGAGAAGACGTACCTGGTCGGCACCTCCATCTCCACCCTGATCTGCCGCGACTTCGCCGTCGCCCACCCCGACCGGGTGGCCGGCCTGGTGCTCGTCGGCCCGCCGCTCAGCCCGAAGGGCTCGTCGCGCCGCCGCCGCATCGCCAAGTCCTGGCTGAACGCCCTGGAGACGGGCGGGCCACGGGCCCTGTTCGACCTCATCTACCCGCTGGTCTTCGGCGAGAAGGCCATCGCCGAGGGCGGCTCCGGCGCCTACCTCGCCCTCCGCGAGCGCTTCCTCGCCATGAACTCCACCGCCCAGCTCGCCGCCAACCTGCGCGAGGCACTGGAGGCGGACGACAAGGCGGAGCTGCTGGAGCGGATCCCCGCGCCGACGCTGCTGCTCAGTGGCGACGACGACTTCTCGACGACGGAGTCCACGCTGCGGAACGTCGCGGGGCTGCTGAAGAGCGCCGCCGTCGAGATCATCGAGGAGTGCGGACACCTGCCGTACTTCGAGCGGCCGGACGATTTCCAGGACGCGATCTCCCGGTTCGTGGCGTCGGTCGAGGGCGGCGGGTTCCCGGAGACGTTCGTGCCGCGGGCGGCTGGGGCGCTGGTATGACGGACGACATTCTGCGACGGCTGGTCGCCCTGCTGGAGCGGGTCGCCGCCGTCGAGCTGGACGGCCGGCCGGTCACCGAGACGGGTCCGGACTCGCTGCGGGCGCTGGGGCTGACGTCGGTGCGGCTGATGGAGTTCCTGGTCGCGGTCGAGGACGAGTTCGATCTGATCTGGGATGACGATGTGGAGGAGGCGGTGATCGGGTCGCTGGAGGGGATGGCTCGGTACATCGCGGAGGGGGCGGCGGTGCGCGCCGGATAGCCGGGGGGTTCGCCCCAGTCCCGCCCCTTCGCCGCTTCCTGGGGCTGCGCCCCAGACCCCGCTGATCGCGGCTTCGCCGCTCGTCCTCAATCGCCGGACGGGCTATGTAGCCCGTCCGGCGATTGAGGACAGCGCCCGCAGGGCGCTTCGGGGGTGCGGGGGCAGCGCCCCCGCAAGAAACGGTGAAAGGGCGGGGCCGGGGCACACCCAACTCCCCCCACAGCAACGTTCACTCACGACCACAGGTGGACCCCATGACCGCGGAAACGCAAAAAGCCAAGCGCGAGCGCCCAGCGTTCCTCACCGACTACGCCCCCACCCGCTACCGCAAACGCCTCACCCCCCTCTCCCGAGTCCCCATCACCGGCCGCATCGGCGAGGTCTGGCACCTCGCCGCCCAGCGCCACCCTCGCAACCCCGTCATCGTCGACCGCGCCCCCGACGTGGACCGCGACGGCCCCCTGGAGCGCAGCTACCTGCAGTGGGCCGCGCTCGTCGACGACCTCGCGTCCCGGCTGCACGCCCTGGGCGTACGGGAGTGGGACCGGGTCGCCGTCGTCAAGCGGAACCACCTCGACGTCGCCCTGCTCGCCTCCGCCGCCGCGCGGATCGGCGCCGTGCCCGCGCTGATCACCGACCACCACGACGCGCGCACCCTCGCGGTGATGCTCGGCCGGCTGGAGAAGCCGTTCCTGATCACGGACCGGCAGGCGCTGGAGCGGATGGGCCTCGACAAGGAGGCCGTCGCCGAGCTCACCGAGAAGACGGCCTGCGTCGACGATGCCCCCGAGGACCGGCCCGACGTCGTCTCCTTCGACGGGCTGCGCGGCGGCCCGGTCGTCGAACCCCGGCTCCGCGCCTGGGAAGAGCCGATGGTCATCACCCACACCTCGGGCACCACCGGCGTCCCCAAGCTGGTGCTGCACTCGGCCGAGTCGCTGTACTCGCTGGGCCTGGTCGAGGCCGAGCGGTGGCCGTTCTTCCGGCTGCGGGACGACGACACCGTCGCGTTCTGCGAGCCGTACTCGCACCAGCGCATCATCACCGGGCTGCTGCCGCTGGCGACCGTCGCGCCCAAGCTCGTCATGATGTCGGACCCGCTCGCGCCGGTCGTCCGCGACCTGCTCGTCGAGCACAAGCCGACCTTCGTCGAGACGCTGCCCAACGCCTTCCTCGCCTGGGAGGAGCTGGCACAGGACCCGGCGAAGCCGTTCGCGAACGTCCGCGTCTTCGTCAACTCCTTCGACGCCATCCACACCCGTACCGTCCGCACCTTCCTCGCCGCGACCGAGCGGAAGCTGCCGGTCTGGGTGCAGTCCTGGAGCCAGACCGAGGCCGGCGCGGTGGCCATCCGCCCGTACACGCGCGGCTCGGTCAAGCGGCGCGGCCACCGGCCGCCGCCCACCCAGGTCCTCGGCTGGCCCGTCCCGGGCTTCGGCAGGCTCCGCGCCGTCGACCCGGACACGGGCGTCCCGGTGCGCCGGGGCGAGGTCGGCCTGATCCAGTTCTCCGCGCCGGGCCGCTGCCTCACCTACGTCGGCGAGAAGGAGCGGCACGACCTCAAGCGCGAGGGCCACTGGTGGAACCTCGGCGACATGGCGGTCATCAACCGCCTCGGCGCCGTCCGGCTCATCGACCGCGAGGTCGACCGGATCCCCGGCGCCAGCGCACTGGAGATCGAGGACGTACTGCTGGACCGGCTGCCGCGGACCACCGAGGTCATCGTCCTCGCCGTCGCGGGCGGGAAGCCGCAGCCCGTCTACAGCTCCCAGTTCGACCAGCCCGTGACCGAGGCGCAGTGGCGCGCGGCCACCGCCGACCTGCCGGAGATGGCCGAGCCCATCCACATCCGGTGGGAGGAGTTCCCCCGAACCGCCACGTGGAAGGTGCGCCGCGTCATGCTCCGCGAGCAACTGCTCGAGGACGCCGACGGCATCGGTTACGGCACCTGGACGTAGCGGTCACGTCAACCGGCCGCGAGGGCGCGGCGCGCGGGACGCCTCCGGGCCGCTTCCGCGCGCCGTGCCGTCCGGCCGGCCGACCCGCTGAGAGGAAACATGACAACCCAGACCGAGAGCAGCGGTACGGCACCAGGGGCGCCGGAGGCCGGCCACCCCCGCAGGTGGCTGATCGTCGGCGCGATGTCGCTGTGCATGTTCATCGCCGTCATGGACAACACCGTCCTGACCGTGGCCCTGGCCTCCATCCAGAAGGACCTGGACGCCTCCAACGCCTCGCTCCAGTGGTCGATGGACGCCTACACGCTCACCTTCGCGGCCCTGCTGCTCACCGCGGGACTGCTCGGCGACCGCTACGGGCGGCGCAAGGTGCTGGTCGCCGGGCTGGTGTTCTTCGCCCTGGTCTCCGCCGCCGGCGCGTGGTCCGGGAGCGCGGGGCAACTCATCGGCTGGCGCGCCGCGATGGGCGTCGGTGCGGCGGTGGTGCCCGGCTGCACCATGGCCGTGATCACCACCGCCGTGCCGCGGCACGAGCGGGCCAAGGCCATCGGCCTCTGGTCCGCCGCGGCCGGCGTCGGCATCGCCGCCGGCCCGATCATCGGCGGCGCCCTGCTGGAGCACTTCTGGTGGGGCTCCGCCCTGCTGGTGAACGTGCCGTTCGTGCTGGTGGCGATCGGCCTGATCGTGTTCTGTGTGCCGGAGAACCGCGGCGGCAACAGCACCGCCCGGATCGACCTCCCCGGCGTTCTGCTCTCCACCGCGGCCACCGGTGCCCTGGTGTTCGGCATCATCGAGGGCGGCGAACGCTCCACCCTCGCGGACGCGATCGTCTGGGTGCCGCTGGTCGCGAGCGTCCTCCTCTACGCCGTCCTGGCGAAGGTGGAGCGGCGGGCCGCCAACCCGGCCGTCGACCTCGGGCTGCTGCGCAGGCCGCGGTTCGCGGCGGGCTCCGGAGCCCTCGCGATCATCTTCTTCACCGCGATGGGCGCCAGCTTCGTCGTCGTCTTCTACCTCCAGATCCTGCGCGGCTACAGCCCGTTGGACTCCGGGCTGCTGATGCTGCCGCTCGCCGTCGGCTCGATGATCAGCGCCGGGGTGAGCGACGGACTGGTGAAGCGGTTCGGCGCGGCCTCCGCCATCGCGGTGGGCGCGGTGCTGATGTCCGCCGGGCTGGGGCTGATCGGCCTGCTCGGCGCGTCCACGCCCATCTGGCGGTTCGGCGCGGCCCAGTTCGTCGGCGGCCTCGGCTTCGGCCTGGCGTTCTCCGCGGCGATGGCGGCGACCGTCGCCATGGTCCCGGAGGAGAAGGCGGGCGCCGGCAGCGCCCTCGCCAACACGGCGCGGCACGTCGGCAGCGCCCTGGGCATCGCCGTGCTCGGCGCGGTCCTCGGCGCGGTGTACCGCCACAAGCTCGGCGACACCACCGACCCGCTGCCCGCCTCCGTCCGCGACCAGGCCGGGGACTCCCTCGGCAGCACGGCGGGCGCGCTGCACGAGGTGACCGAGCGGGCGAGAGAGCTCCAGGGCGCCCGGGACGCCGCGTCGCAGGCGGAGCTCAAGGAGCTGCTGCCCGCCGTCCGGTCGGCGCGGACCATCCTCGACCGGGCGGCGGACGCGTTCCTCGACGCCCTGCAGACCACCATGTGGCTGACCGCCGGGATCGGCCTGCTCTCCGCCGTCGTCGCGCTGGTGTGGCTGCGGGGCGGGACGGCGGGCGAGGCCGGTGCGGAAGCCGGTGCCAAGGACGGTGAGTCCGCCGCGCCCGCCACTGCCGCGGGGGACACGTCGGCCGTCTGATCCGGGGGCCGGGGACCCCCGGCCCCCCTACCCCTCACCCTCTCCTGCCCCGCGGGTCCGACCGGCCCGCGCGGGCGTACCGAATGGAGCGCGTTCCGTGGCAGCCCGAGCGCCTGGTGCGCAGACCGACACCTTCGAGATATGCGTGGTGGGCGCGGGACCACGCGGCCTTTCCGTACTGGAGCGGCTCTGCGCCAACGAGCGGACCGCACCCTCGCACGGCACGGTGACCGTCCACCTCGTCGACCCGGCACTGCCGGGAGCGGGCGCCGTCTGGCGCCCGGACCAGTCGCGGCACCTGCTGATGAACACCGTCGCCTCGCAGATCACCCTGTTCACGGACGGGAGTTCGCGGATCGACGGGCCCGTGGAGCCGGGGCCCACCCTGCACGAGTGGGCCAGGGACGTGGTGTCCCTGGCGGAGTGCGCCGGCGAGGACGACTGGGTGCTGCGCGAGGCGCGGGCGCTCGGCCCCGACGCGTACCCCACCCGCGCGTTCTACGGCCGCTACCTGCACGACTGCTACCGGCGCGTGCTGTCGGGCGCCCCCGCGCACCTCACCGTGCGGACGCACCGCTCGCGCGCCGTCGCGCTGGCGGACGCGCTCGGCGCGGCGGGCGGGCCGCAGAGCCTGCTGCTCGCCGACGGCACACGGCTCGACGGGCTCGACGCCGTCGTCCTCGCGCAGGGGCACGTCCCCGCCCGGCCCACCGTCCCCGAGGCGCGCGCCGCCCACCTGGCCCGGCTGCACGGGCTCACCTACCTGCCGCCGGTCAACCCGGCCGACGCCGACCTGGACGGCGTCGAGCCCGGCGAACCCGTCCTGCTGCGCGGCCTGGGGCTCAACTTCTTCGACTACATGGCCCTGTTCACGACCGGGCGCGGCGGCACGTTCGTCCGGGACGAGGACGGGACGGCCGGGAAGCTGGTCTATCGGCCGTCCGGGCGCGAGCCGCGGCTGTACGCGTTCTCGCGGCGCGGCGTGCCCTACCACGCGCGCGGCGACAACCAGAAGGGCGTCTCCGGGCGGTACTTGCCCCGGTTGCTCACGCCGGAGCGCATCGACGCGCTGCGCGCCCGCGCGCGGAGCGGCGAGCCGGTCCGCTTCACCGCCGACCTCTGGCCGCTGATCGCCGCCGAGGTGGAGAGCGTCTACTACGGCACCCTGCTGACCGCCCTCGGCCGGGACGCGGAACGCGCGGAGTTCACCGAGCGGTACCTGGCCGCCGGGACGGCCGGTTCCGGGACGGCCGGTGCCGGGCCTGCCGGGTCAGGCGCGGCCGGGGAGCGCGAGGAGCTCCTCGACGCCCTCGGCATCGCCCCGCGCCACCGCTGGGACTGGGAGCGGCTCGCCGCCCCGCACAAGGGCCGGGACTTCGCCGACCGCGGCGCGTTCCGCCGCTGGCTGCTCGACCGGCTGCGGGCCGACGCGCGCGCGGCCCGCGAGGGGAACGTGGACGGCCCGCTCAAGGCGGCCCTGGACGTGCTGCGCGACCTCCGCAACGAGATCCGGCTCGCCGTCGACCACGCCGGGCTCGACGGCGCCTCCCACCGCGACGAGCTGGAGCGCTGGTACACGCCGCTCAACGCCTTCCTCTCCATCGGCCCGCCCGCCTCCCGCATCGAGGAGATGGCCGCGCTCGTCGAGGCCGGCGTACTGGAGGTGACCGGTCCCGGCACCGACGTACGCCTCGACCCGGCGGCCGGCGCGTTCACCGCGTCGTCGCCGCTGGTGCCGGGGGAGCCCGTACGGGCCCGGGTGCTGATCGAGGCCCGGCTCCCCGAACCCGACCTGCGGCGCACCGAGGACCCGCTGCTCCGGCACCTGCTCGACACCGGGCAGTGCGCGCCGCACCGCGTCCCGACGGCGGACGGGCCGGCGTACGAGACGGGCGGACTCGCCGTCACCGAGCGGCCGTACCGCGTCGTCGCCGCCGACGGCACCGCGCACCCGCGCCGCTTCGCCTACGGGGTCCCGACGGAGGGCGTGCACTGGGTCACGGCCGCCGGCACCCGGCCCGGCGTCGACTCGGTGACGCTCGCCGACGCGGACGCCATCGCCCGTTCCGTGCTCGGGCTCACACCGGCGGACGCGGCGCCGGAGGCGTCGGCGGCGTTCGCGGGGGTACCCGTCTGACGGGTGGGTTGCGCGGCGGAGGCCACCGGCCCGGCTCCGACGGGGGCCGGTGGCCTCCGCCGCTGGGCTGTCCGGACCGGGAACGTCCCTGATCTGTAAGCGATTTCGTCCGATGTGGCACGCACCGCCACCCACGCCCGAGGAGACTCGATGACCGCCCACGACCGGGACGCCCTCCACGACACCGGCCTGCTCTCGCCCGTACGGGCCGGCACCCCCGTGGAGGAGGCCACCGGCGACGCCGCCTGGGTGCGGGCCATGCTCGACGCGGAGGCGGCGCTGGCCCGGGCGCAGGCCCGGCTCGGGACCGTGCCGCCGGAAGCCGCCCTGATCATCAGCGAGGCGGCCGGCGCGGCGCGTTTGGACGTCCGCGCGCTGGCGCTCGCGGCGCGCGAGACGGCCAACCCGGTGGTGGGGCTGGTCGCCGCGTTCGCCGCGGTGGTCGCGGAACGGGACCCGGCGGCGGCCGAGTACGTGCACCGGGGCTCGACCAGCCAGGACGTCTTCGACACGGGTGCCCTGCTGGTCGCGGCCCGGGCGCTGCGGCTGATCCACGCGGACCTGCTGCGGACCGCCGGTGCGCTCGGCCGGCTGGCCGCCGCGCACCGCGACACGCCGGCCGCCGCCCGTACCCTCGCCCTCCAGGCCGTCCCCACCACCTTCGGGCTGCGCGCGGCCGGTTGGCGGCAGTTGGTGCTGGACGCCGCCGGGCGGATCGAACGGTTGCTGGACGGCGGGCTGCCCGTCGCGCTGGGCGGCGCGGCGGGGACGCTGGCGGGCTACCTGGAATACGCGCGCTTGGCGGGGGAGCCCGACCTCGACTCGTACGCCGGCCGGCTCGGCGCGCTGTTCGCCGAGGAGACCGGGCTGGGCCGGCCCGCGCTGCCGTGGCACGCGCTGCGCACGCCGATGGTCGACCTGGGGGCGGTCCTCGCGCTGACCGCGGGCGCGCTGGGCAAGTTCGCCGTCGATGTGCAGAACCTGACCCGCACGGAGGTCGGCGAGGTCGCCGAGCCGGCGGTGGCCGGGCGCGGCGCCTCGTCGGCGATGCCGCACAAGCGGAACCCGGTTCTGGCCACGATGATCCGCACGGCCGCCCTCCAGGTGCCCGCGCTCGCGACCGTCCTCACCCAGCAGCTCCTCGCGGAGGACGAACGCTCGGGAGGCACCTGGCATGCGGAGTGGCTGCCGTTGCGCGAGTGCCTGCGGCTGGCGGGCGGTGCCGCCCACACGGCGGTCGAGCTCGCGGAGGGCCTGGAGGTCCGCCCGGAGCGGATGGCCGCCAACCTGGCGTTGACGGGCGGTCAGATGGTGTCGGAGCGGGTCTCCGCCGTCCTCGCCCCCCGGCTGGGGAAGGCGGCGGCGAAGCGGCTGCTGACCGAACTCACCGGGGAGGCGGCCCGTACGGGCCGCCCCCTGGCCGAGGTGCTCGCCGCCGACCCCCGGCTCGCCGGCGTCTTCACGGCGGAGGAGTGCGCCGAACTGTGCGATCCGGCGCGGTACACGGGGAGCGCGGGGGAGCTGGTGGACCGGGCGCTGGGCCGGATCCCCTAAGGGTTCGGGCTACCGGCCGCCGACGCCGGGGACGGCCGCCTGCGGCGAGGCGTGCCAGTTGGTGACCTCCGGCCGGTCGAACCGCGTGCTGCCGACCTTGAGGCCGACCGGGTCGCCGGCGGAGTCCCGGCTCACCGTGACGGTGATGTCGGCCAGTTCCTTGCCGGAGTGGTCGTTGGTGGTCTTGGGGTTCAGCCCGGCGTACGCGGTGGTGCCGCCGCTCAGCTTGATCTGCTTGCCGACGGCCTGCTCGGCCGGCTGCGCCTCGGTGCCGTCGGCGCCGATCGCCACCACCGGGTAGACGCCGGGGAGCCGGCAGGTGATGCCGGGCTTGGCCCGCACGGATATCTCGATGTAGCCGCCGGCCTGGGTCTTGGAGGTGGCGGCCCAGTTCAGGTCGTTGGTGCCGCAGGCCTGGCCGTAGCCCTTCTTGTCGCCGCTCCCGTCCGCGCCGTTCTTGCCGCCGGGGGCGGGCGCCTTGCCGCTGTGGGCCGGCTTCCCGGCTCCCTTCTCCGCCGAGGTGCCCTGCGACCCCGAGCCCTTGCTACCGCCGGGGGCGGGCTCCTGGCCCTTGCCCGCGGAGCCCTGGTCGGCGGGGCGTGACGTGCTGTCCGAGGCGGAGGGCGCGGAGGAGGCGGCCGGAGCGGAAGCCTCGTTCCCGTCATCACCCTTGTCGCAGGCGCTCAGCGACAGCACACCGGCCAGCGCCGTGGCGGCCAGAGCGGCCGAGCGGATGAGGTTTTTGCGCATGGGTGGTTCCCCCCGTAGTGGTCTCACTGGATGGGTCGGGAACGGCGCGGAGAAGGGCGCCGCCGTCGACGGGAAGAAGCTTCGCGGCGCCTGGTCCGGACCCGCAACGAGCCGTGTGAAAGAGGGGACGTCGAACTGCTCGCATGCCCTGTGACCTGCGGAAACACTGTTCCCCTGGAACGGCTGCCTGGAACGGGGAGCCGGGCCCGGAGCCGCCCGGGGCACGGGCCCGGCCGGTCGGCCGACCCTGAGACGGGGTGGCGAAGGAGCCAGGGGAGAACCGGGGGTTTCCCCCATACCGACCGACCGTGGGACGGCCATAACCTCGTCACACAAGCCAGGCCACCCCCATTCCTGAGAAACGGTGAAGTCCCATGCGTTCCCGCCTCCGTCCGATCGCCGCCGCCCTTCTGACGGCAGCGGCCGCCGTCGGCGCGCTGAGCGCGTGCGACCTGGGGCCGATGAAGAAGTCCGAGGACGACGCCACCGTGTCCCGGAAGGTCAGCGCGGTCCGCATCGACGGCGACTCGGGCGCCATCACCCTCCACGGCAAGCCCGGCACCACCGGCGCCGAACTCCACCGGACCGTCCACTACCGCGACGACCGCCCGGACGGCCCCACCCACCGCGTCGAGAACGGCGTCCTCGTCCTCGGCGGCTGCGGCGAGGACTGCTCGGTCGACTACGAGGTCACCGTCCCCGCCGGGATCCCCGTCAGCGGCGGGACGTCCAGCGGCTCCATCGACCTGGAGCGCGTGGGCGCGACGCACGTGAAGTCGTCGTCGGGCGCCATCGAACTGACCGACATCGCGGGCCCGCTCGACGTCGAATCCACCAGCGGCGCGGTGAAGGGGCACGACCTCACGTCCGGCCCCGTGAAGGCGAAGGCCACCAGCGGAGCCCTCGACCTCACCCTCGCGTCCCCCCAGGACGTCGAGGCCGAAACCTCCAGCGGCTCCCTCACCGTCACCGCCCCCGACGGCCCCTACCGCGTCACCGCCGACACCGACAGCGGCTCCAAGAACATATCCGTCCCCCAATCCCCCTCGGCCCCCCACCACCTGAACCTGACGACGTCCAGCGGCGCCCTGAAGGTCAGGAACGGCTGAGACCGCTCGGGCAGCCGGCAGGCTACTCGTCCAGGCAGTCGGCGAGGTACCGCGCCGTCCGTCCAAGCTCCCGCATATGGGCGGTCGCCGAGCACAGGCCCGTACCCGCGTCGCGGGACAGGTCCGTCCGTACCCGGTCGATGAGTGTCTGCCAGCGGTGCCAGGCGCCGGTGTGGCGGTCGAGCCGGGTGACACGGTCGAGGGCCTCGTCCAGCATGGCCCGCAGGTGTCCGCGCAGGGCTGTGGTCAACTCGGCCACTTCTTCCGGCCGGGGAAGCACGGGCCCCCGGTCCTGGAGGGCCCGCCGGACGGTGGCCCGGATGGTGATGAGATCCAGGGGTGCGGAGTCCCCAGTCAGCATGGAAGTGAGCCGTGTGGCCTGGTGGCCGGGCGTCGTGTCGTGGTGCACAGGGTGCTCCTCAGGGCCGAGCGGTCGAGTCCGGCGCACGACGTGCGCCTCGGTACGCCGATTGCACCGTCGCGGCCATGGCGGGACGAGGCCACATCACCGGACACTTCGTCGGTCCGGCTCCTGGCCCGCGGGCGGAGCAGTAGCGTCTGGCGCCATGTCCGAAGCAGCGTCGCGGAACACGCTCCTTGTGGCCGCCCGGGTGCGGCACGGCTGGCACACGCAGCAGGAATTCGCCGATGCCTACGAACGTCATGCGCTGGCGCTGGGGGAACGCACGGTCATCTCCGTGCGGCAGGTGCGGCGGTGGGAGTCGGGCCGGTCGGAGTGGCCGAACCGCGATGCGCGGCGAGTGCTGGAGAGCATGTTCGGCCTTCCGTTGGAGCAGTTGGGCTTCGTCCGTCCCAGGGCGTCGGGAACTGCTGCCGCCCGTGTTCCGGCCCCTTCACCGGAGGAGGTGCCGATCCGTCCGGTCGCCGAAGGCACCGAGGTACGTCGGCACAGTGGGCGCGAGCTGGTCGACTGTCTGGGTACGGCCCTGGAGAAGGCCGCCCGCCTGGATGGCCGGAACGGCCCCGGAGGTGTCTTGCCGGTCGCCCTCGACCTGGTGCGGTCCGTTGAGAACACGGCGCGGGAAGCCCGCACCGACATCCGCCGGGAACTGTTGCGTCTGGGCAGCCGCGCCGCCGAGTTCACGGCCTGGCTGTATCACGACAACGGGGCGCCCGCGAGGACCGTGCTGTACTGGCACGACCGGGCTATCGAGTGGGCCGACCTGTGCGGGGACGGGGCGATGCACGGATACGTCCTGCTCCGCAAGGCACAGGCGACCGAGCGCACCGACCCGGCCCGCATGCGCGACCTTGCGCACGCGGCCGTGCACGGCCCCTGGTCGCTGCCGCTCCGCGCCCGCGCGGAGGCGCTGCAACAGGAGGCCCGAGCACTGGCGCTCGGCGGCGCGGCGCCGGAGGACGTCGCGCGCATGCTCGATCGGGCCGGTGAAGCGCTCGATGCCGCGCCGCCGGTCACCACCGTGACTTGCGTCGGCCCCTTGTGCGGCGGATACGACCTCGACCGCCTGATGGCACAGAGCGCCGTCTGCCACCGGGAGGCGGGACGGCCGGAGCGAGCCGTCGTCCTGCTGCGCGAGCACTTGGCCACCGGCGCGTTCGCCCTCCGGGACCGGGCCTTCTTCACCGCCCACCTGGCCGGTGCTCTGGCGGCGGCGGGCCATCCCGACGAGGCGGCGGCGACCGGGTTGTCCGTTTTGCGCCTCGCCGCCGCACCGCGTTTCGGCCAGGCGCTCCGCGAACTGCGGCGTTCCGTCGGCCTGCTGCGCCCGCATGGTCGACGGCCCGCCGTGCGCGAACTGCGCCGCGCCCTCGCCGTCCTGCCGGGTTAGCGCGTGAGGAAAGCGGTGACGCGTTCGATGACCTCGGCCTGCCACGCCTGCGACCGCGGGTGCAGATACCCGGGGTCGTCGTGCACGGCGAAGCCGTGTTGTGCTCCGTCGAGTTCCAGCAGCTCCGCCGGGCCGCCGAAAAACCCCAGATGGTGGCGGGAGGACTCGACGGGAACGAAGGTGTCCTTCGTTCCGTGGACCAGAAGGGCGGGGGCCTGGACGTCCCGGAGAAAGGTCGCGGGGGCGAGGTGGTGGACCTCGTTCAGCAGAGCGCGGCCCAGGGCGAACGGGCTGTGTTCGGTGAAACCCCGGCCGTCGAGGGCCTCGGCCGCTTCCGGCGTGAGGTAGTCGTCCCTGACGTACGGCCGGCTGGTCGCGTACCGCTCGTGGTAGTCGAGGCGGGGGTTGAGCAGGACCAGGCGGCGGACGTCCCGCGGCCGGTGGGCGGTGTGCAGCGCGGCGGCGCCACCGGAGAACGACGCGGCGATGACGTCGACGGCGCGGTCCGAAGCGGCCACCGTCCGCAGGTGGTCGCAGGCCGCGCGGATGTCGTTGGCGACGCCGGTGATGGTCACGTCCTCCGGCCGTCCGGCGCTCGTGCCGTGGGCGCGGAGATCGAAGCGGAGGGATCGGAAGCCGGCGGCGGTCAGGCCGGCGGCGAGGCGGGTGAAGAAGCCGCCTTCCTCGCGGGTGACTCCGGCGCCGTGCACCAAGACCACCAGGCCGTTCCCCGGCCCCTCCGGTGCGGTCAGGGTTCCGGCGAGGGCGGTGCCGTCCAGGGAACGGAAGGCCGTCTCCGACTCGGGCATGAGCCGATCGTAGTGACGGCGTGTCGGCGGCGCAGGCGTTCACGGCGAAGGGCCGCCACCTCTGTCCGAGGTGGCGGCCCTTGACCCGAATGTGTCCGTGCGTCACATGACGCGGACCGCGCCGGTGGGCGGGGAGTAGCTCATGTCGCGCTCGACGATGCCCGTGCTGGGGTTCTGGGCGCCGATGAACTTGCCGCCGCCGATGTAGACGCCGACGTGGTAGGCGCTGCCCGCGGCGCCCCAGTAGACGATGTCGCCCGGCTGCAGGTTGGAGAGGGAGACCTGGGTGCCGGCGGTCGACTGGTCCTGGGAGACGCGGGGGAGGCTGATGCCGATCTGCTGGTAGGCGGCCATGACCAGACCGGAGCAGTCGTAGGAGGACGGGCCGGTGGAGCCCATCACGTAGGCCTTGCCGACCTGCGCCCGGAGGAAGGAGATGAGGGTGGCGGCGTTGCCCGTCGCGCCCGTGCTCTTCGTGGACGTCGTCGAGGTGCTCGTGCCGGAGCCGGAGCCCTGGGCGCCGCTGCCCTCGTCGTCGCTGTCGGCGGAGGCGGTGGCCTTGGTGCCGAGGGCGGTGCGCTGGGCGTCGCGGGAGGCGCGGGCCTGCTCGGCCTCGCGCTTCTCCTTGGCCTCGGCGGCCTTGCGCTCGGCCTCGGCCTTGCGGTCGGCCTCCTGCTTGGCCTTCTTGGCGGCGACACGGGCGTGGTCGACCGCCTTGTCCACCTGCGCACGGACCTGGTAGTCGTCCGCGGTCTGCTGCGTGGCCGCGGCGCTTTCGGCGACCGAGGCGGAGAGCGCGGCGTTGATGGCCGGCATCTCGATCGTGGCCTCGGCCGGCTTCTCGGCGGCGGTCGCCTGCGCGGCGCCCGTGACGGCCAGGGTGCTGAGGACGCCACCGGCAACACCCGAGCGGATGGCCCACGACTGCGTCGCGGGGCGACGGGGCTTCCGGTGGCTGGTTATGTGCGCGTTGGGGGACATGGGACAAGGGCTTACCAGGCGCCGTAGGTGGAGTTCAATATAAGTGACGTGGACCACAATCGGCGTTCGAGTGCCAGGAATTCAGGGCAGGCGCACCGGAAGCGGGCTTTCCGCTGCCCGTTCCCCCAATCGTGATCATGCGGTTAAGCATGGCATTTGGGCGTGGAGGGCGCTCGGCGGCGCGGCATATCACGTTCCGGTCTCGGCCGTCGAAGATCGCCGGGCAAATCGGACATCAATCGAACGCCTACGTGGCGGACTTCACGTGCACGCGCTCTTGCCGACGGCCGGGGCGCTGTCGTCGTGCGGCCGTCGCGCGATCACCGGACAGCCGCCCGGCGGATGGTGAATCCGCGCACGAGCCGACGATCGGTCACCGCTCCGCAACGGATGGTGTCGCTATATCAGTTGACGATGGCAGATGCCAATTTGCCCGCAGCCCCGGTGGCTTGATAATGCCTCAGCCCCCGAAGGCCGCCTCGACCAGCGGAAAACCACCGGAATGTGACCACTGGCGATCACTCGGATGCTTCGGGTGAGAAGGTCACCGATCATCCGACTTGATGATCGTTCGTCAGGTGGTGGAGATCACAAACGCCGTGCTGTTCGCCGTGTCGCAGATCACAGACCGCCGGGCATAAGATGCCCTCGACCCGGGCTTGTGAACTGCCTCACATATTCGCGATCTTCGCAGAACCCTTCGCGGTGTTCGCCGGTGAGCGGTCCGCGGAGGTCCGGTCAGCCAGCAGTCAGCGTCGACTGGAAGGAGCGAGGAGCGGTGAACGCCTACGCGCCCATCCTCGTACTGGGAGCCCTCGGTGCCGGCTTCGCGATCTTCTCCGTGGTCATGGCATCGCTCATCGGGCCGAAGAGGTACAACCGCGCCAAGCTCGAAGCCTACGAATGCGGCATCGAGCCGACGCCGCAGCCCTCCGGCGGCGGCCGCTTCCCGATCAAGTACTACCTGACGGCGATGCTCTTCATCGTCTTCGACATCGAGATCGTCTTCCTCTACCCCTGGGCCGTCGCCTTCGACTCCCTCGGGCTGTTCGGCCTCGTCGAAATGCTGCTCTTCGTACTCACCGTCTTCGTCGCCTACGCCTACGTCTGGCGGCGCGGCGGCCTGGAATGGGACTAGGGGGCCACCGCACATGGGTCTTGAGGAGAAGCTGCCCAGCGGCTTTCTGCTGACCACCGTGGAACAGGCCGCCGGCTGGGTCCGCAAGGCGTCGGTCTTTCCCGCCACCTTCGGCCTCGCCTGCTGCGCCATCGAGATGATGACCACCGGCGCCGGCCGCTACGACCTGGCCCGCTTCGGCATGGAGGTCTTCCGCGGCTCCCCCCGCCAGGCCGATCTGATGATCGTCGCCGGCCGGGTCAGCCAGAAGATGGCGCCGGTGCTGCGCCAGGTCTACGACCAGATGCCCAACCCCAAGTGGGTCATCGCCATGGGCGTCTGCGCCTCCAGCGGCGGCATGTTCAACAACTACGCGATCGTCCAGGGCGTCGACCACATCGTCCCCGTCGACATCTACCTGCCCGGCTGTCCGCCGCGCCCCGAGATGCTCATGGACTCGATCCTCAAGCTCCACCAGAAGATCCAGGGCGAGAAGCTCGGCCCGCACCGGGCCGAGGCCGACCGCGAGGCCGAGCGGGCGGCGCTGAAGTCCCTGCCCCTCATCGAGATGAAGGGGCTGCTGCCGTGAGCGAGCAGGACGAGCGGGACCGTCCGGACGACCGGGTCCCCGTCCAGCGTGGTGACACCGGCGAGGTCATCGGCGTCCGCAGGGGCATGTTCGGCGCGAACAACGGCGGCGACACCACCGGCTACGGCCGCCTGGTGCGGACCGTCCGGCTGCCCGGCGAGACCGCCCGGCCCTACGGGGGCTGGTTCGACGAGGTGGCCGACGAGCTGGAGGGCGCGCTGGAGGAGCAGGGTGTCGTCCCGTCGAACGCCATCGAGAAGACCGTCGTCGACCGCGGCCAGATCACCTTCCACATCGCGCGCGAGCACCTGCCGCGCGTCGCCCGGACGCTCCGGGACGATCCGGCGCTCCGCTTCGAACTCTGCACCGGCGTCAGCGGCGTCCACTACCCGGGGGACAAGGGCCGCGAGCTGCACGCCGTCTACCACCTGCGCTCGGTGACGCACGCCCGGCTGATCCGGCTGGAGGTCACCGCCCCCGACGCCGATCCGCACGTGCCGTCCGTCGTCGACGTCTACCCGGCCAACAACTGGCACGAGCGCGAGGTCTACGACTTCTTCGGCCTGGTCTTCGACGGCCACCCGGCGCTCACCCGGATCATGATGCCGGACGACTGGCAGGGCTTCCCGCAGCGCAAGGACTACCCGCTCGGCGGCATCCCCGTCGAGTACAAGGGCGCTCAGATCCCGTCTCCGGACCAGCGGAGGTCGTACAGCTGATGTCCACCAGCGAATCCCCCACGAGCCCGCACGGTTCCGCGAACACGAGCCCGCACGGTTCCGGGAAAACCGCCCAGGGCCCCAGAAGCACCGAGGGCCCCCGCGAGACCACCGAGGGGCCCGTCTACACCGTCACCGGCGGGGACTGGGACGAGGTCGTCACCGCCGCCCGGAAGACCGACGACGAGCACATCGTCGTCAACATGGGCCCCCAGCACCCCTCCACCCACGGCGTGCTCCGCCTGATCCTGGAGATCGACGGCGAGACCGTCACCGAGGCCCGCGCGGGCATCGGCTATCTGCACACCGGCATCGAGAAGAACCTCGAATACCGCAACTGGACGCAGGGCACCACCTTCGTCACACGCATGGACTACCTCATGCCGCTCTTCAACGAGACGGTGTACTGCCTGGGCGTGGAGCGGCTGCTCGGCATCGAGGACCAGATCCCCGAGCGGGCGACGACGCTGCGCGTGCTGCTCATGGAGCTCAACCGCATCTCCTCGCACCTGGTGTTCATCGCCACCGGCGGCATGGAACTCGGCGCCACCACGGTCGCCATCTTCGGCTTCCGGGACCGCGAGATGATCCTCGACATCTTCGAGCTGATCACCGGCCTGCGGATGAACCACGCGTACGTCCGCCCCGGCGGCCTCGCCCAGGACCTGCCGCCCGGCGCGGTGGACCAGGTGCGCGAGTTCGTGAAGAAGATGCGCAAGAACCTGACCGAGTACGACAAGCTCGTGGTCGGCAGCCCCGCCTACAAGGCCCGCCTGCAGAACGTCGGTTACCTCGACCTCACCGGCTGCATGGCCCTCGGCGTCACCGGCCCGGTGCTCCGTGCCGCCGGCCTCCCGCACGACCTGCGCAAGACCGACCCGTACTGCGGCTACGAGACGTACGACTTCGAGGTGCCGACGGTGGACACCTGCGACGCGTACGGGCGCCTCCTCCTCCGGCTGGAGGAGATGCGGCAGTCGCTGCGGATCATCGAGCAGTGCCTGGACCGGCTGGAGCCGGGCCCGGTCATGGTCGCGGACAAGAAGATCGCCTGGCCCGCGCAGCTGGCCCTGGGGCCGGATGGGCTCGGCAACTCCCTCGACCACATCAAGAAGATCATGGGTACCTCGATGGAGGCCCTGATCCACCACTTCAAGCTGGTGACGGAGGGGTTCCGGGTGCCCCCGGGGCAGGCGTACGCGGCCCTGGAGTCGCCGCGCGGCGAACTGGGCGCCCATGTCGTCAGCGACGGCGGCACCCGCCCGTACCGGGTCCACTTCCGCGACCCCTCCTTCCACAACCTCCAGTCCATGGCGGCGATGTGCGAGGGCGGCCAGGTCGCCGACGTCATCGTCGCGGTGGCGTCCATCGATCCTGTGATGGGAGGCGTCGACCGGTGACGACGGAAACGCACTTGGGGATGCCGCAGCTCCCCGCCCCCGACTACCCCGCCGAGGTGCGCGCCCGGCTGGAGGCCGACGCGCGGGAGGTGATCGGCCGGTATCCCGACAGCCGCAGCGCGCTGCTGCCGCTGCTGCACCTGGTGCAGGCCGAGGAGGGGTACGTCACGCGCACCGGCGTCCGCTTCTGCGCGGAGCAACTCGGCCTGACGACGGCCGAGGTGACGGCGGTCGCGACGTTCTACACCATGTACCGCCGCAAGCCGAGCGGCGACTACCAGGTGGGGGTGTGCACCAACACGCTCTGCGCGGTGCTCGGCGGCGACGCCATCTTCGACGCGCTCAAGACGCACCTGGGCGTGGAGAACGGGGAGACCACCGGCGACGGCAAGGTCACCCTGGAGCACATCGAGTGCAACGCGGCCTGCGACTTCGCGCCCGTGCTGATGGTCAACTGGGAGTTCTTCGACAACCAGACCGTCGAGAGCGCCAAGCGCCTGGTGGACGACCTGCGCGCCGGGCGCACGGTCGAGCCCACGCGCGGGGCGCCCCTCTGCACGTACCGCGAGACCTCCCGCATCCTGGCCGGCTTCCCGGACGAGCGGCCGGGCGCGGTGGAGGCGGGCGGCGGTGCCGGGCACGCCTCGCTGGCCGGGCTGCGGCTGGCCAGGGGCGAGACCGGCCCGGCGCGCGTCGGACCACCGCGCGGCGCACCGCCGTTGGGCGAGCGCCCTCCGGAGCATCCGAGCTCCCACGACGCGCCCCGGCCCACGTCCGCCTCGGACCCCGCCCATCCCAGCGGGCCGGTCACCGGGACCGGGCCGGCCACCGGGCCCACCGAGGAGGGGGAGGAATGACCGTGTCCACCGACTACGGCGGGACCCCGCGGCCGGAGGCCGGCGGAGGGGACGGACCCGAGAAGCTGCTCGCACCCGTGCTCAGCGCCTTCTGGGACGACCCCCGCTCCTGGACGCTGGAGACCTACCTCCGGCACGACGGCTACCAGGGGCTGCGCAAGGCGCTGGCGATGTCACCGGACGACGTGATCGCCTACGTGAAGGACTCGGGCCTCCGCGGCCGCGGCGGCGCGGGCTTCCCCACCGGGATGAAGTGGCAGTTCATCCCGCAGAACGACGGCAAGCCGCACTACCTCGTCGTCAACGCGGACGAGTCCGAGCCGGGCACCTGCAAGGACATCCCCCTCCTCTTCGCCAACCCGCACTCCCTCGTCGAGGGAATGATCATCGCCTGCTACGCGATCCGCTCCACCCGGGCGTTCATCTACCTGCGCGGCGAGACCGTCCCCGTCCTCCGCCGGCTGCACGAGGCCGTCCGCGAGGCCTACGCCGCCGGCTACCTCGGCCGGAACATCCTCGGCAGCGGCATCGACCTGGACATCACCGTGCACGCGGGCGCGGGCGCCTACATCTGCGGCGAGGAGACGGCCCTCCTCGACTCGCTCGAAGGCCGCCGCGGCCAGCCCCGGCTCCGGCCCCCCTTCCCCGCGGTGGCGGGCCTCTACGCCTGCCCCACTGTGGTGAATAACGTCGAATCCATCGCGTCGGTTCCCTCGATCCTCCACCGTGGCAAGGAATGGTTCCGTTCGATGGGCAGCGAGAAGTCCCCGGGCTTCACGCTGTACTCGCTGAGCGGCCACGTCGTCCGCCCCGGCCAGTACGAGGCGCCGCTCGGCATCACGCTGCGCCAGCTGCTCGACATGAGCGGTGGGATGCGCCCGGGCCACCGGCTCAAGTTCTGGACGCCCGGCGGTTCTTCGACCCCGCTGCTCACCGAAGAGCACCTGGACGTGCCGCTGGACTACGAGGCGGTGGGCGCCGCCGGCTCGATGCTGGGCACCAAGGCCCTCCAGTGCTTCGACGAGACGACCTGCGTCGTCCGGGCGGTCACCCGGTGGACCGAGTTCTACGCGCACGAGTCCTGCGGCAAGTGCACGCCCTGCCGCGAAGGGACGTACTGGCTCGTCCAGTTGCTGCGCGACATCGAGGCGGGCCGCGGCCGGCTCACCGACCTCGACAAGATCGAGGACATCGCCGACAACATCAACGGCAAGTCGTTCTGCGCCCTCGGCGACGGCGCGGCGAGCCCGATCTTCTCCTCGCTGAAGTACTTCCGGGCCGAGTACGAACAGCACGTCAGGGGCCGTGGCTGTCCCTTCGACCCGGCGAAGTCCACGGTGTGGGCCGACCAGTCGCACCCGGAGGTGCACGTATGACCGTCACCACGTCCGCGCCCTCCGGCGGGGGGAACGCGGCCGTACCCCCCGACGACCTGGTGTCCGTCACCATCGACGGCATCCCGGTCTCCGTCCCCAAGGGCACCCTCGTCATCCGGGCCGCCGAGCTGGTGGGCATCGAGATCCCCCGGTTCTGCGACCACCCGCTGCTCGACCCGGTGGGCGCCTGCCGGCAGTGCATCGTGGAGGTCGAGGGCCAGCGCAAGCCCATGGCGTCCTGCACCATCACCTGCACCGACGGGATGGTGGTGAAGACCCAGCTCACCTCGCCGGTCGCCGGGAAGGCGCAGCGCGGGGTGATGGAGCTGCTGCTCATCAACCACCCGCTGGACTGCCCGGTCTGCGACAAGGGCGGCGAGTGCCCGCTGCAGAACCAGGCGATGACCGCCGGGCAATCCGACACCCGGTTCGAGGGCCGCAAGCGCACCTACGAGAAGCCGGTGCCCGTCTCGCCGCAGATCCTGCTGGACCGCGAGCGGTGCGTGCTCTGCGCCCGCTGCACCCGGTTCTCCAACGAGATCGCCGGCGACCCGATGATCGAGCTGCTGGAGCGCGGCGCGCTGGAGCAGGTCGGCACCGGCGAGGGCGACCCCTTCCTCTCCTACCACTCGGGCAACACCATCCAGATCTGCCCGGTGGGCGCGCTGACCTCGGTGGCGTACCGGTTCCGCGCCCGGCCGTTCGACCTGGTGTCGTCGCCGACGGTGTGCGAGCACTGCGCGGGCGGCTGCGCGACCCGCACCGACCACCGGCGCGGCAAGGTGATGCGCCGGCTCGCGCAGGAGGACCCCGAGGTCAACGAGGAGTGGCTGTGCGACAAGGGGCGGTTCGCGTTCCGCTACGCGCAGCGCCCCGAGCGGCTGGAGACGCCGCTGGTCCGCACCGCCGAGGGCGTCCTGGAGCCGGCGAGCTGGCCCGAGGCGCTGGAGGCCGCGGCCCGCGGGCTGACCGCCGCGCACGGCCGGGCCGGGGTGCTGACCGGCGGCCGGCTGACGCTGGAGGACGCCTACGCGTACGCCAAGTTCGCGCGCGTCGCCCTCGGCACGCACGACATCGACTTCCGCGCCCGCGTGCACAGCGGCGAGGAGGCCGACTTCCTGGCCGCCCGGGTGGCCGGCCGCGGCCGGGACCTCGACGGCGAGGGGGTGACGTACCGCTCGCTGGAGAAGGCGCCGGCCGTGCTGCTCGTCGGCTTCGAGGCCGAGGAGGAGGCGCCGAGCGTCTTCCTGCGGCTGCGCAAGGCCTGGCGCAAGCACGGCCAACGCGTCTTCTCCGTCGCGCCGTTCGCCACGCGCGGGCTGGAGAAGGCGGGCGGGACGTTGCTGCCCGCCGCCCCCGGCACCGAGCCGGAGTGGCTGCGCGCGCTGGCCGACGGCACCGCCCAGGACGCCCGTGCGGCGGCCGAGGCGCTCCGCGCGGAGGGCGCGGTGATCGTCGTCGGCGAGCGGGCGGCCGGGGTGCCGGGCCTGCTCACCGCCGCCGTGGCGACGGCCGCCGCGACCGGCGCGGACTTGGTGTGGATCCCGCGCCGGGCCGGGGAGCGCGGCGCGGTCGAGGCGGGCGCCCTGCCCGGGCTGCTGCCCGGCGGCCGGCCCGCCACCGACCCGCGCGCCCGCGAGGAGACGGCCGCCGCCTGGGGCCTGCCCGAACTGCCGCGCGCCACGGGCCGGGACACCGGGCAGATCGTCGAGGCCGCCGCCACCGGCGAGTTGGGCGCCCTGCTCGTCGCCGGGGTGGAGCCCGCCGACCTGCCCGACCCGGCGCGGGCGCGGGAGGCGCTGGACGCGGTCGGCTTCCTGGTCGCGCTGGAGCAGCGGCCGAGCGAGGTGACGGACCGGGCGGACGTGGTCTTCCCCGTCTCGGCCGTCGTCGAGCGGTCCGGCACCTTCGTCGACTGGGAGGGCCGGGCCCGGCCGTTCGAGGCGGCGCTCAAGCCCGACCAGATGGTCCGCCGGCACGTCGTGCCGGATCTGCGCGTCCTGCACATGCTCGCCGACGCGATGGCCGCCGAGACAACCGGCCCCCATGGTCCCGTACCGCTGCGGCTGCCCGACGTCCGGGCGGCGCGCGCCGAGCTGGCCCGGCTGGGCACCTGGACCGGCGCCCGCGCCGCCGACCCCGCCGAACCCGCCCGCCCGGCGCCCGCCGCCGGGCCGGGCGAGGCCGTGCTCGCCGGCCACCGGCTGCTGCTCGACCAGGGCCGGCTCCAGGACGGCGACGACGCCCTGGCCGCCACCCGGCACCCGGCCGTCGCCCGGCTCTCCCCGGCCACCGCGGCCGAGACGGGCGTCGCGGACGGCGAGCCGCTGGCCGTCACCGGGCCGGCCGGCACCGTCCGGCTGCCACTGCTGATCACGCCCATGCCGGACCGGGTGGTCTGGCTTCCGCTCAACTCCGCCGGCGGCGGCGTCGCCTCCGACACCGGGGCGCGCCCCGGGGAGGCCGTGCGCATCGCGCCCGGCGGGGCCGTCGAGGGACCGGAGGTGCTGTCGTGATCCCCGCCGTGGACGCGGTCCGGCCGGGGGAGCCCGGCTCCCTGGGCGGACTGGCCGTCGAGAACCTGTCGGTGTTCGGCCACGACCCCTGGTGGCTGGTGGTCGTCAAGGCCGTCTTCTGCTTCGCGTTCGTGATGGTGACGGTGCTGCTGTCGATCGTCATGGAACGCAAGCTGATCGGCTGGATGCAGCTGCGCGTCGGCCCCAACCGGCACGGCCCCTGGGGGATGCTGCAGTCCCTGGCCGATGGTGTGAAGCTGATGCTGAAGGAAGACATCGTCGTCAAGCGCGCCGACAAGGCGGTGTACATCCTGGCGCCGATCGTCGCGGCCGTGCCGGCCTTCATGGCGATCGCGGTGATCCCGTTCGGGCCGGCCGGCGACGAGGTGTCGATCTTCGGCACCCGCACCACGATGCAGCTCACCGACCTGCCCATCGGTGTCCTCTACATCCTGGCCACGGCCTCCGTCGGCATCTACGGGATCGTCCTCGGCGGCTGGTCCTCCGGCTCCACCTACCCGCTGCTCGGCGGCCTCCGCTCCTGCGCCCAGATGATCTCCTACGAGATCGCGATGGGCCTGTCGTTCGCCGCGGTCTTCCTCTACTCCGGCTCGATGTCCACCTCGGCGATCGTGGACGCGCAGCACAACCGCTGGTACGTGTTGCTGCTGCCGGTCTCCTTCATCGTCTACATCGTCGCGATGGTCGGGGAGACGAACCGGGCGCCGTTCGACCTGCCGGAGTCCGAGGGCGACCTGGTCGGCGGCTTCAACACCGAGTACTCGTCCATCAAGTTCGCGATGTTCATGCTCGCCGAGTACGTGAACATGGTGACGGTCTCGTCGGTCGCGGTGACGCTGTTCCTCGGCGGCTGGCGGGCGCCCTACCCGATCTCGGCGTTCTGGGAGGGCGCGAACCACGGCTGGTGGCCGATGCTCTGGTTCGTCATCAAGCTCCAGCTGCTCCTCTTCTTCTTCATCTGGCTGCGCGCGACCCTGCCGAGGCTGCGCTACGACCAGTTCATGAAGCTGGGCTGGAAGATCCTCATCCCGGTCTCGATGGTCTGGCTGATGCTCGTGGCGACGGTACGGGCGCTGCGGAACGAGGACTACGACTTCCAGTCGATCGTCCTCTACGTCGCGGGCGCGGTCGTCGCGATCCTGCTGGTCTCCTTCGTCGCCGACCTCTTCCGGGGCCGGGGCGAACGGGACGGGGAAGCCTCCGACGGCGACGGCGAGTTCGACCCCATGGCCGGCGGCTACCCCGTGCCGCCGCTGCCCGGGCAGACGCTGCCACCGGTGCCGCGCCGCAGGTCACGGCGGGAGCGGGAGCTCAGCGAGGTCTCTGTCAGTGGCGGGGTGCATACTCTGAGTGACGAGACCCGCGAGGGGTCGCGTGCCGGAACTCGTGACGGAAAGGAGGCCGGCGGTGCCTGAGTCTGCCCGCGAGGACGCCCCGCGTCCCCGCAAGAACCCCGTGGCCGGTTTCGGGGTGACGTTCAAGGACGTCTTCAAGAAGCGGCTGACCGAGCAGTACCCGGAGTACAAGAAGCCCACCGCGCCGCGCTTCCACGGCCGGCACCAGCTCAACCGCCACCCGGACGGCCTGGAGAAGTGCATCGGCTGCGAGCTGTGCGCCTGGGCCTGCCCGGCCGACGCCATCTACGTCGAGGGCGCGGACAACACGGACGAGGAGCGCTACTCGCCGGGCGAGCGGTACGGGCGCGTCTACCAGATCAACTACCTGCGCTGCATCCTGTGCGGGCTCTGCGTCGAGGCGTGCCCGACCCGGGCGCTCACCATGACCAACGAGTACGAACTCGCGGACAAGAGCCGGGAGTCGCTCATCTACACCAAGGAGGAGCTGCTCGCCGGCCTGGAGGACGGCATGGTCGAGTCCCCGCACGCGATCTTCCCCGGCATGACCGAGCAGGACTACTACCGGGGGCTGGTGACCGAGGCGGCGCCCGGCACCGAGCGCCAAGTGGCCGTCACCAAGGGCGAGAAGCCCGCGTCCGAGGGGGTGGAGGCGTGAATCTCGCCGCGGACTCCATGACCTCCACCGGCGAGGCCGTCCAGTTCTGGATCCTCGCGGTCGTCGCCACGGCCGGCGCGCTGGCCACGGTGCTGATGAAGAAGGCGGTGCACAGCGCCCTCTCCCTCGCCGGGACGATGATCGTGCTGGCGGTGTTCTACCTCGCCAACGGCGCCTACTTCCTCGGCATCGTGCAGATCGTCGTCTACACCGGCGCGATCATGATGCTGTTCCTCTTCGTCGTCATGCTCGTCGGCGTCACCGCCGCCGACTCGCTCCGCGAGACCATCCGGGGCCAGCGGTGGCTGGCCGCCTTGTGCGGACTGGGCTTCGGCGTCCTGCTGATCGCCGGCATCGCCAACGCCTCGCTGCACCACTTCGACGGGCTCGGCCAGGCCAACTCCGGCGGGAACGTCGAGGGGCTCGCCGCCCTGGTCTTCACCAAGTACGTCTTCGCCTTCGAGATCACCGGCGCCCTGCTGATCACCGCGGCGGTCGGCGCCATGGTGCTCACCCACCGCGAGCGCATCCGCCGGGCCGCCACCCAGAAGGAGCTGTCGCGGCAGCGGGTACGCGAGGGCACCCATGTGGCGCCGCTGCCCGCCCCGGGCACCTACGCCCGGCACAACGCCAACGACATCCCCGCCCTGCTGCCGGACGGCGCCCCGTCCGAGCTCAGCGTCAGCCCCACGCTGCGCGCCCGCGGCCAGGTGCGGGACGTCTCCGGCGAGGCGCTCGCGGACCTCGCGGCGCTGGAGCAGCGGTCGCGCGAGTGGCTGGAGCGCGACGGCGACGAGGACCGGAAGGGAGCCGTCAAGTGAACCCGGTCAGCTATCTCTACCTGTCCGCCCTGCTGTTCACCATCGGGGGCGTCGGGGTGCTCGTCCGGCGGAACGCGATCGTCGTCTTCATGTGCGTCGAGCTGATGCTGAACGCCTGCAACCTGGCGTTCGTCACCTTCTCCCGGATGCACGGCAATCTCGACGGCCAGATCATCGCCTTCTTCACGATGGTCGTCGCCGCGGCCGAGGTCGTCATCGGGCTCGCGATCATCGTCTCGGTCTACCGCGCCCGCCACTCGGCCTCGGTCGACGACGCCAGTCTGCTGAAGCTGTAAGGGGACGCCGCCAATGGAGAACCTCATCGGACTGCTCGTCCTCGCGCCCCTGCTGGGGGCGGGGATCCTGCTCTGCGGCGGACGGGCCCTGGACCGCGCCGGGCACTGGCTGGGCACCCTGTTCGCAGCCGTCTCCTTCGCCCTCGGCGCGGTGCTCTTCGCCGACATGCTGGGCCGGAACGCCGACGACCGCGCGCTGGACGTCACCGTCTTCCAGTGGGTGCCGGTCGGCGGCTTCCGCGCCGACGTCGGCTTCCACCTCGACCAGCTGTCCATGACCTTCGTCCTGCTGATCACGGGCGTGGGCACGCTGATCCACCTCTACTCCGTGGGGTACATGGAGCACGACGAGCGGCGCCGCCGCTTCTTCGGCTACCTGAACCTCTTCCTCGCCGCGATGCTGCTGCTCGTCGTGGCCGACAACTACCTGGTGCTGTACGTCGGGTGGGAGGGCGTCGGCCTGGCGTCGTACCTGCTGATCGGCTTCTGGCAGCACAAGCCGAGCGCCGCGACCGCCGCCAAGAAGGCGTTCCTCGTCAACCGCGTCGGCGATGTCGGACTGTCCATCGCGATCATGCTGATGTTCACCACGTTCGGCACCTTCGCCTTCGACCCGGTGCTCACCGGCGCCGACGGGGCGGGGGAGGGCAAGCTCACCGCCATCGGCCTGATGCTGCTGCTGGCGGCCTGCGGCAAGTCGGCCCAGGTGCCGCTGCAGAGCTGGCTCGGGGACGCCATGGAGGGCCCCACCCCGGTCTCCGCCCTGATCCACGCGGCCACCATGGTCACCGCCGGCGTCTACCTGATCACCCGGTCCGGGGCGATCTTCGAGGGGGCGCCGGACGCCCAGCTCGCCGTGGTCACGGTCGGGGCGGTCACCCTCCTCTTCGGTGCGATCGTCGGTTGCGCGAAGGACGACATCAAGAAGGCGCTGGCCGGCTCGACGATGTCGCAGATCGGCTACATGGTGCTCGCCGCCGGCCTCGGGCCGATCGGATACGTCTTCGCGATCATGCACCTGGTGACCCATGGCTTCTTCAAGGCCGGGCTCTTCCTCGGCGCCGGCTCGGTCATGCACGGCATGAACGACGAGGTGGACATGCGCCGTTACGGCGGCCTGTGGCGCTACATGCCGGTCACCTTCGTCACCTTCGGGCTCGGCTACCTCGCCATCATCGGGTTCCCCGGCCTCTCCGGCTTCTTCTCCAAGGACAAGATCATCGAGGCGGCCTTCGCCAAGGGCGGCACCGAGGGCTGGATCCTCGGCGGCACGGCCCTGCTCGGCGCGGCCATCACCGCGTACTACATGACCCGCGTGATGATCATGACGTTCTTCGGTGAGAAGCGGTGGGCCCCGGCCCCCTCGCCGGACGCACCCAGCGCGGAGCCCGCCGCCGAGAAGCACGGCGACGGGACGCACGGCGCCGGGGAGCTCCCGCACCCGCACGAGTCGCCGAAGTCGATGACGATCCCGATGATCCTGCTCGCCGTCGGATCGGTCTTCGCGGGCGGCCTGTTCACCCTCAACGACACCTTCCTGAAGTGGCTGGAGCCCGTCACCGGGCACGAGGAGGGCGACTCCCCGGTCAGCGCGCTCACCGTCACCGGGGCGACCATGGCCGTCCTCGTCGTCGGCGTCGCGCTCGCCTGGGCCCAGTACGGCCGCAAGCCCGTCCCCGTCACGCCGCCGCGCGGCTCGCTGCTCACCCGGGCGGCCCGCCGCGACCTCCTCCAGGACGACTTCAACCACATCGTCCTCGTCCGCGGCGGCGAGCAGCTGACCCGCGGCCTGGAGGCGATCGACCGCACGGTGGTGGACGGCGCCGTCAACGGGACGGCCGTCACCGTCGGCGGGCTCTCCGGCCGGATGCGCAGGCTGCAGAACGGCTACGCGCGGTCGTACGCGGTCTCGATGTTCGGCGGCGCGGCGGTGCTGATCGCCGCGACCCTGCTGATGAGGGCGGTTTGATCATGTCATTTCCCCTGCTCACCGCGACGGCCGCGGTCCCCGCCGTGGGCGCGGTCGTCACCGCCGCGGTCCCGGCAGCGCGCCGCGAGGCGGCCAAATGGCTCGCGCTCCTCTTCGCCTTGGGGACCCTGGTCCTGGCCGCGGTCCAGCTCGTCCGCTTCGACCCGGACGGCAACGCGTTCCAGCTCACCGAATCCCACGCCTGGATCGCGGACTTCGGGGTCCGCTACGACTTGGGCGTCGACGGCATCGGCGTGGTCCTCGTCGCCCTGACGGCCCTGCTCGTCCCGTTCGTCCTGCTGGCCGGCTGGCACGACGCCGAGCCGCTGGAGGCCGCGGCGGCCGACCGGCGCTGGCGGCCCACCCAGGGCCTGTTCGCCCTGATCCTGATGGTCGAGGCGATGGTGGTGATCTCCTTCGAGGCCACCGACGTCTTCCTCTTCTACGTCTTCTTCGAAGCCATGCTCATCCCGATGTACTTCCTCATCGGCGGCTTCGGGGACCGGACCGGGGAACCGGCCGACGCGGGCGAGGCGGCGGCCCGCCGCTCCCGCGCGGCCGTGAAGTTCCTGCTCTACAACCTCGCCGGCGGGCTCGTCATGCTGGCCGCGGTGGTCGGGCTGTACGCGGTCACCGCCGACCAGCTCGGCACCGGCACGTTCTCGCTCCAGGAGATCGTCCAGGCCCGGGCCGCCGGCAAGCTGGAGTTCGCCACCGTCACCGAACGCGCCCTGTTCCTGGGCTTCTTCTTCGCCTTCGCCGTCAAGGCGCCGCTCTGGCCGCTGCACACCTGGCTGCCCGGCGCCATGGGCGAGGCCACCGCGCCCGTCGCCGTCCTGATCACCGCCGTGGTCGACAAGGTCGGCACCTTCGCGATGCTCCGGTTCTGCCTCCAGCTCTTCCCCGGGGCGTCCAAGTGGGCCACCCCGGTGATCATCGTGCTGGCGCTGATCAGCATCCTCTACGGCGCCCTGCTCGCCGTCGCCCAGCGCGACATCAAGCGGCTGATCGCCTACGCCTCGCTCTCGCACTTCGGCTTCATCATCCTCGGCGTCTTCGCGATGACCACCCAGGGCCAGAGCGGCGCCACGCTCTACATGGTCAACCACGGGATCTCCACGGCCGCGCTGATGCTGGTCGCCGGCTTCCTGATCAGCCGCCGCGGCTCCCGGCTCATCGCCGACTACGGCGGGGTGCAGAAGGTCGCGCCGGTCCTCGCGGGCACCTTCCTCATCGGCGGCCTGGCCACCCTGTCGCTACCGGGCCTCGCGCCGTTCGTCTCCGAATTCCTGGTCCTGGTCGGCACGTTCGGCCGCTACCCGGTGGCGGGCGCCATCGCGACCGTCGGCATCGTCCTCGCCGCCCTCTACGTCCTGGTGCTGTACCAGCGCACCATGACCGGGCCGGTGAGGGAACCGGTGCGCGGCATGCCCGACCTGCGGGTCCGTGAACTCGTCGTCGTCACCCCGCTGATCGCCCTGCTCCTCTTCCTGGGCGTCTACCCGAAGCCGGTGACGCGGATCCTCGACCCCGCCGTCGAACACACCATGTCCCAGGTCCACAAGACCGACCCCCGGCCGGATGTCCGGGTGAGCACCGCGGAGGGCGCGAAGTGAGCCGAGCAGCCGCCGTCCACAGCCTGTGGACAGATTCGTCCGCGTCGGCGGTCCTCGCCGACGCCCCCAGGAAGATCCCCGCACCGCACATCGAGTACGCCCAGCTCTCACCGGTGCTGATCGTCCTCGGCGCCGCCGTGGTGGCCGTCCTCGCGGAGGCGTTCCTGCCCCGCCGGTCCCGCCATCTGGCCCAGGTGGCGACCACCGTCATCGGACTCGCCGCCGCGTTCGCCGCGGTCGTCGCGCTCGCCGCCAAGGGCTACGCCACCGGCAAGGCGCACGTGGCGGCGATGGGCGCGGTCGCCGTCGACGGCCCGGCCCTCTTCCTCCAGGGCACGATTCTCCTCGTCGCCCTGGTCGCCGCCCTCGGCTTCGCCGAACGCCGGCTCGACCCCGCCGCGCACGGCCGCCCCGTCGACTCCTTCGCCGCCCAGGCCGCCGCCGTCCCCGGCGGCGACGCCGAACAGGAGGCGGTGAAGGCGGGCTGGACCACCAGCGAGGTCTTCCCGCTGCTGCTGTTCGCGGTCGCCGGCATGCTCGTGTTCCCCGCGGCCGACGACCTGCTGACGCTCTTCGTCGCGCTGGAGGTCTTCTCCCTCCCGCTGTACGTCCTCTGCGCCCTGGCCCGCCGCAAGCGGCTGCTCTCGCAGGAAGCGGCGGTCAAGTACTTCCTCCTCGGCGCCTTCTCCTCGGCCATCCTCCTCTTCGGCGTGGCTCTGCTCTACGGCTACGCCGGCACCGTCACCTACGCGGGCATCGCCGACGTCGTCAACGGCACCGTCCGCACCGTCTCCCCGGCCCTCGCCTCCTCCACCGGCAACGACGCGCTGCTGCTCATCGGCGGCGCGATGGTCCTCATGGGCCTCCTCTTCAAGGTCGGCGCCGCGCCCTTCCACATGTGGACCCCCGACGTCTACCAGGGCGCCCCCACGCCGGTCACCGGCTTCATGGCAGCGGCCACCAAGGTCGCCGCCTTCGGCGCCCTGCTGCGGCTCCTCTACGTCGTCCTGCCCGGCCTGCGCTGGGACTGGCGGCCGGTCATGTGGGGCGTCGCCATCCTGACGATGCTGGTCGGCGCGATCGTCGCCGTCACCCAGACGGACGTGAAGCGGCTCCTCGCCTACTCCTCCATCGCCCACGCCGGCTTCATCCTCGCCGGCGTCATCGCCATCAGCCCCGACGGCGTCTCGTCCGTCCTCTTCTACCTGGCCGCCTACTCCTTCGTCACGCTGGGCGCGTTCGCCGTCGTGACGCTGGTGCGGGACGCCGGCGGCGAGGCGACGCAACTGTCGAAGTGGGCTGGCCTCGGCCGGCGTTCGCCCCTCGTCGCGGCCGTCTTCGCCGTCTTCCTGCTCGCCTTCGCCGGTATCCCGCTCACCAGCGGCTTCGCCGGAAAATTCGCGGTCTTCAAGGCGGCGGCCGAGAGCGGGGGCGCTCCGCTGGTGATCGTGGGTGTGGTGTCGTCGGCGATCGCCGCGTTCTTCTACATCCGGGTGATCGTGCTGATGTTCTTCAACGAGCCGCGGGCGGACGGGCCTACGGTCGCCGTGCCGAGCGCGTTGACGACGGTGACGATCGGGGCGGGGGTGGTGGTGACCTTGGTGCTGGGGGTGGCGCCGCAGTACTTCCTGGAACTGGCGGGGGATGCGGGGGTGTTCGTGCGGTGAGGGTGCCCCTGTCCCGCCCTTTCGCCGTTTCCTGGGGCTGCCGCCCCAGACCCCGTTTGTCGCGGCTTCGCCGCTCGTCCTCAAACGCCGGACGGGCTATATAGCCCGTCCGGCGTTTGAGGACAACCGCGCGGAGCGCGGTTTCAGGGGGTGCGGGGGCTCGCCCCCGCAAGAAACGGTGAAGGGGCGGGGCTGGGGACCCCCTACCGGCCCCCGGCCGGAAGTACGTGCCCCGCCACCTCCCCGAGCCCGATCCGGGCTCCACCCGGCCCCGGAGCCCAAGCCGTGATCACGACCTCGTCTCCGTCCGCGAGGAACGGCCCCTTTCCGGCCGTGATTTCGAGCAAGCACCCCAACTGGTCGGGCTCCGGCCCGCTCACCGTTCCCGACGCGTAGAAGTCGCCGGTCCGCAACGACGCTCCGTTCACCGTCATATGGGCGAGCTGCTGGGCCGCCGTCCAGTACATGGCGGAGAAGGGCGGCCGGGCGACGACCTCGCCGTTGATGCGGACCTCCAGGCGGATGTCGATGCCGCCGGGCTCGGCCGCGTCCGAGTCGTCGAGGTACGGGAGCAGCGGGAAGTCACGGGCCGGCGGTACGACGCGGGCCGCGTCGAAGGCTTCCAGGGGGGTGATCCAGGCGGAGACCGACGTGGCGAAGGACTTGCCGAGGAAGGGGCCGAGCGGCACGTACTCCCAGGACTGGATGTCGCGCGCGGACCAGTCGTTGACGAGGCAGACGCCGAAGACGTGGTCGCGGAAGGCGTTTAGCGGCACGGGCGTCCGGGCGGGCGCCGGGGTGCCGACGACGAAGCCGACCTCGGCCTCGATGTCGAGCCGCCGGGACGGGCCGAACGAGGGGAGCTCCTCGTCGGGTGCCTTGCGCTGCCCCTGGGGGCGTACGACGTCCGTGCCGGAGACGACGACCGTGCCCGCGCGGCCGTGGTAACCGATAGGCAGGTGCTTCCAGTTGGGGGGCAGCGCCTGGCCGTTGGGGCGGAAGATGCGGCCCGCGTTGGTCGCGTGGTGCTCGCTCGCGTAGAAGTCGACGTAGTCCGCGACCTCGAACGGCAGGTGCAGGGTCACCTCGTCCAGCGGGTGGGCGTACCCGCCGGGCAGGGTGCCGTCGTCGAGCATGCCGCGGATCTCCGCGCGTACCGCCTGCCAGACCGGGCGTCCGGCGGCCATCAGCGGGTTGAGCACGGGCTGGTCGAGCAGATCGGCGTACGCCGACCCGCGCTCGGCGGCGGCGGTCGCCGCGTCGAGGACGTACGCGCCGTAGCGCACGCCGATCCGCGGCTGCTCGGGAGCGCCCGGGGTGGTGAAGACGCCGTAGGGGAGTGCGTCCGCGCCGAAGGGGTCTCCTTCGGGCAGTTCGTGGGGGCTGTGCTGGGGCATGGGTCTCGCGGCCTCGCCTTCTCCACTCGGAATGCGCGTCGGATGCACGGGAGCCTCACATTACGGGTTGACGGCCGACGGGCAAGAGCTGTTCGAGGGGTGTTCCCGCGCCGGGAAACGGTGTTCCAATGCGGGGAAAAGGTAGGGCAATGTCCGGTAACTCCTTGCTGGAGGCGATGATTCCGAAGTAGCGTCCTAAGTCGGGTCACACGCAGTAGGGGGCCGCTGAGGGCGGGGTGGCCGAGGGGGGAGCTGGTGGCGAGCAGGAGCGCGTCCGTATCGGCGGACGGGTCAGTGCCCGGGTTGATCGTGAAGTTCGGTGACTATCCCCTGCACCACGGCGGCGTCGGTGCGATCCGCAGCCTCGGAAGACTCGGCGTGCCGATGTACGCCATCACCGAGGACCGGTGGACCCCGGCGGCCGTCTCGCGTTATCTGAGCGCCGGATTCGTCTGGCCGACGACCGGCACCGAAGGGGCCGGGGAGCTGGTGGCGGGCCTGCTCCGGATAGCCGAGCGGATCGGCCGTCCCACCGTGCTGCTGCCCACCGACGAGGAGGCGGCCGTGCTCATCGCCGAGCACGCGGACGTGCTGGCCGGTCCGTTCCTCTTCCCGCCGGTGGAACGGGAGTTGCCACGGCGGCTGGCCAGCAAGCAGGGGCTGTACGAGCTGTGCGTGGAACACGGGGTGCCGGCCCCGACGACACTGTTCCCCGCCACCTACGAGGAGATCGAGAAGTACGCCGCCACCGCCGTCTTCCCGCTGGTGGCCAAGAACCGCGAGGCGTTCGAACGCCGCCGCAGGCCGGCCGTGGCCGGGACGACGCGGATCGCAGACGCCCGCCGGCTGCTGGAGCTGGCCCGCGACTGGGGGCCCCGGCCGGGGGTGATCCTCCAGGAGTACCTGCCGCGCGAGGAGGCCGAGGACTGGATCGTCCACGCCTACTTCGACGCCGACAGCGTGCCGCGCGCCCTGTTCACGGGCGTCAAGGTGCGCTCCTGGCCGCCGCACGCGGGCATGACCGCCAACGCCTACGTCGTCGACAATCCCGAACTGGCCGCCATGACGGCCCAGTTCATCAAACAGATCGGTTTCTGCGGCATCGTCGACCTCGACTGGCGGTTCGACCGCCGCGACGGGCGGTACAAGCTGCTGGACTTCAACCCCCGGATGGGCGCCCAGTTCCGCCTCTTCGAGAACGAGGCGGGCATAGACGTCGTCCGCGCCCAGCACCTCGACCTCACCGGGAGGCCGGTCCCCGAGGGCGAACAGCTCACCGGCCGGCGGTTCGTCGTCGAGAACATCGACCTGCCCGCCCTCGCCGCCTACCGGCGGAGCGGGTACACCACCCCGCACGCTCCCGCCCGCGCCAACGGGACGGAGCTCGCCTGGGCGGCGCGGGACGACATGAAACCGTTCCTGACCATGCTCGCCCGGCTCGTCCGGCCCGGGACGAGACACCTGTGGCAGCTGTGGCGCTCCCGGCGCCGGGCCCACGCGGCCGCCGCCCGGGCGGTGCCCGCCGCCCCGGCCGCGGTCGCCGAGCGGACGGAGTGACGGCGGAGGCGACGGAGGGCGACGCAAAGCGATGGGGGAGGGCGGGGGACGGCGGGAGGCGACGGGCGGACGGGCGCGATGCGGGCGCGCGGGCGCCTTCGGCCGGCCGGGTGAGGAGTGCTGAGGAGCTCAGGGCGTGCGGGGGGCCCGTACGCGCCCTCAGCGCCCGTACCCGCCCCGCGAGGCTCCCGCACCTCCAGCGGTCACACCCGCCCGCAACGCCCGCGTACGCACCGCGTGCGCGGAAGTGACGCAGCAGACCGGCCCCGCGAGCGCCTCGCGGGCCGGGAGACGCCCTGGGAGGGGACACGTGACACTTCCGGTAGCAGTCATCGGGGCCGGCCCGTACGGCCTCTCGACCGCAGCCCACCTGAAGGCGCGCGGCGTTCCGACGCGCGTCTTCGGCTCGCCGATGGTGAGCTGGCGGGAGCAGATGCCCGCCGGGATGCTGCTGAAATCCACCCCCGCGGCCTCGGACATCGACGCCCCGCAGCCCGGCCACACCCTGCTCGACTACTGCCTGGACGCGGGGGAGCGGCGCTACGAGTCCGACTGGGACGTCATCCCCGTCGAGACCTTCGCCGCGTACGGGCAGTGGTTCCAGCGACGCCTGGTGCCGGGGCTGGAGCAGGTGCGGGTGAAGTCCGTGGAGCGGCGCCAGGGCGGTCCCGGTTTCGAGCTCAAGCTGGACTCCGGTGAGCAGTTCGCCGCCCGCGCGGTCGTGGTGGCCACCGGGCTGAGCGGGCTGGCCCGGGTGCCCGCCGAGCTGGCCGCGGCGGTGCCCGGCGGGCCGGCCGGGGATGTCCCGTTCTCGCACAGCTCGCACCACCGCGACCTGTCCGGCTTCGCGGGCCGGCACGTCGCCGTGATCGGCGCGGGGCAGTCGGCCCTGGAGACCGCCGTGCTGCTCGCGGAGGCGGGCGCCGCCTCGGTGCGGGTCGTGGCCCGGCGGCGCGGGGCGGTCCGGTTCGGGGCGGCGCCGGACGGGCAGTCGTCGCTGAAGCCGGACACGCCGTTCGGGCGGGCCTGGTCGCTGTACGCGTTCTCGTACCACGCGGACGGCTTCCGCCGGCTGCCCCCGCGGACCCGCGCGTACCTGGTCCGCCGGGTGCTGGGGCCGCTCGGCGCCTGGTGGCTGCGCGAGCGCTTCGTGGGCCGGGTGCAGGTGACCGAGGGGAAGCGGGTCGTCCGGGCCCGGCTGGCGGAGGGCCGGCCGGTGCTGACGCTCGCGGAGTCCGCCGACGGGCCGGAGAGCGAGCTCACCGCCGACCATGTGATCGCCGCCACGGGTTACCGGGTCGATCTGGGCGCCCTGGACTTCCTGGGGGACAGCGTCCGGACCCGGCTGGCGGCGAGCGCCGGCGGCCCCCGCCTCGGCGCGGGCTACCACTCGTCCGTCCCCGGTCTCTTCTTCACCGGCCTGCCGGCGGCGGCGAGCTACGGCCCGGTGATGCGGTTCGTCTGCGGGACGGCGTACGCGTCGCCGCGGCTGGCACGGGCGGTGGCGGCGCTCTGACGGACCGTGACCGCCGGGCGGTGTCCCCCGCAGGGGGCACTTCTCGTCACACCGATTCCACGGAGGTGGGATCCGGCGCGGGAATCGACACCGGCGCCGACGCCGATTCCGGCACCGGAAACGGCGTCGGAATCGACAATTCCGTTTCTGGTCGCCGCCGGTGCGCGCCCGCTCGCTCTCACCCGGCCCCCTCCCCCTCCGTCCACCCGCCGGACGGGCTGATTCCGGCCCGTCCGGCCCCTTTTCGACGGGCGTGGGCCGCCGGTATGGACCGGGGGCGGCCCGAAGGGGCGGGGGAGGGGCCGGGAAAACGGCCGGGAAGCAGCCGAGGGGAAGCCACGGAGAAGGGGACAAATCGCCCCGGGGAGGGTCGGTGGCGGGCCACTGTTCGGGCAGCCGCCCACGGTGATCCACAACCGACCGGATACGCTGACTTTTGGTGAAGACAGCGACACATCGACAATCCCCGTGATCGCAGGCAGACAGGAGTACCCCTCGTGACCGTCGTCGGGCCCTTCGGGCTGAGCGTGCGGGACCAGGCTCTTGAAGCCGATGTCCAGGCCGGGTTGGCCGCTGTCGAGGAGGGCCTCCTGGAGGCCACCAAGAGCGGTGTGCCCTTCATCACCGAAGCCGCGCAGCACCTCGTCCGGGCGGGCGGCAAGCGCTTCCGGCCGCTGCTGGTGATGCTCGCCGCCCAGTTCGGCGACCCGTACGCGCCCGGCGTCGTGCCCTCGGCCGTCGTCGTCGAGCTCACCCACCTCGCCACCCTCTACCACGACGACGTCATGGACGAGGCGGACATGCGCCGCGGGGCGCCCAGCGCCAACGCCCGCTGGGGCAACTCCCTGGCCGTCCTCACCGGCGACTTCCTCTTCTCCCGCGCGTCCCGGATCCTCGCCGACCTCGGCCCCGAGGCCGTCCGGATCCAGGCCGAGGCGTTCGAACGCCTGGTGACGGGCCAGATCCTGGAGACCGCGGGCCCGCTCGACGGGCGCGACCCGATCGAGCACTACCTCGACGTCATCGGCGGCAAGACCGGCTCCCTGATCGCCGTCTCCGGCCGCTACGGCGCCATGATGTCCGGCGCGGACGAGCGCGTCGTGGAGATCCTGACCCACTACGGCGAGCGGCTCGGCGCCGCCTTCCAGCTCGCCGACGACGTCCTCGACATCGCCAGCGACTCCCACGAGTCCGGCAAGACCCCCGGGACCGACCTGCGCGAGGGCATCCCCACCCTCCCCGTCCTGCACCTGCGGGCCCGCGCCGAGGCCACCGGCGACCCGGACGACCTGGAGCTCTGCGCCCTGCTCGACGGCGACCTCGCCGACGACGCCCGGCTCGCCGAGGTGCTCCGCCGGCTGCGCGTCCACCCGGCCCTGGAGCAGGCCCGCCGCGACACCGTCCGCTACGCCGAGGAGGCGCGCGCCACGCTCGCGCCGCTGCCCGAGTGCCCGGCCAGGGCCGCGCTGGAGGAGCTCTGCGACGCGGTCGTGCACCGCGCGGGCTGACGGGCCGGCGGTCGTACGGAGCCGTTCTCCGGAGTGGTTTCCGGGACCGATGGGAACCGGCCGCCCGAGACGGACGACGCGAACCGGCCACCGGGTGACGGGTGGGACCGGCGAGCGCCGGCCCGTACGCGCCACCCCTCGATCGGGACGGGACGGGCGTGCACAAACGGCAGTGACGAGCACGGTGTTGCGGGTCCGGCGGTCCGCCGGGCCGGGCATGGACAGGTCGCGGCCGGTTCGCGACCGGTCGCCGGGGAGAACCCCGCTCATCCTCCCGGGGGTTCGTCCCCTAGGGCTTGTCATACCCGAGAGGTACCGTGAGTTGAGTCCGGCGGCTGATGACCGGAGCATCGCGCGTTGGTGGAATGGACGGAGTCGTGCGGGAGGGCAGTCCTCCCGACTCCGGCGCCCCCACCGAGCGGTCGGGCCACATGAGCCAGGGGATGGGCGAGTGCACGACGCGAGAGACCGCCGCAGACGACGGAGGTAGAGCACATGGCACGGAACCAACCGACACCCGGCGCCGACGGCCACGAGCCGGCCGGGGCCACCGGGCCCTCGGGGGCCGGCCGCCGCAAGGCCGTCCGTTACGCGGTCCCCGTCGCGGTGGCCGGGGTCGCCGCCGCCACCATCGGCATCGGCTCGGCCCTCGCCACCTCGGGCGACCCCGACCTGCCGAAGATCAGCGCGCAGGACCTGCTGGCCAAGGTCGCCGCCTCGGACGTGCAGCAGCTCTCCGGCTCCGTCCGCGTCACCACCGACCTGGGCCTGCCCTCCCTCCCCTCGGGCGTCTCGCTCGGCGGGGCGATGGGCAAGGCCGGCGGCGAGCGCAAGGGCGACGCCAACCCCGCGGGCAAGCTGACGGAACTGGCCTCCGGCTCGCACACGCTGCGCGTCGCGGCGGACGGCCCGGACAAGCAGCGGGTGTCGATCGTCGAACGCGCCGCGGAGTACAGCGTCGTCCGCAACGGGCAGCAGGTGTGGGCGTACGACAGCGGCAGCAACACGGCGTACCACGCGACGGCGCCCAAGGGCGCGGCCGGTGCCGACAAGGACCGCAAGCTCCCCGGCGGGCTTGCCGACGCCTCCCCGCAGGAGCTGGCGAAGAAGGCCCTCGCCGCGGCGCAGGGCACCACGGACGTGGCCGTCGACGGCACGGCCAAGGTGGCGGGCCGGGACGCCTACCGGCTGACCCTCACGCCCAAGCAGAGCGAGTCGACGATCGGGTCGGTGCGGATAGCCGTGGACGCGAAGAACGGCGTCCCGCTGAAGTTCACGGTCACCCCGAAGGGCGGCGGCAAGGCGGCTGTTGACGTGGCCTTCACCAAGGTCTCCTTCGACCGGCCGAGCGCGTCCACCTTCTCGTTCACCCCGCCCAAGGGGGCGAAGGTGACCGAGGGGTCGCAGGGCAAGGGCGCCGGCCACGGTACGGACGACCACGGCAAGGGCCGGCTCCCGGCCGCCCCCGGGACGGACGCGGCGTCCGCCCCGAAGACGACGGGCACCGGCTGGGCGACCGTCGCCGAGCTCGACGCCGGCAAGGGCGCGGGTGCGGGTGTGGGTGCCATGGGGTCCGGCAAGGGCGTCGGCCCGAAGGGCGGTGCCCACGGGAGCGGCGCTCACGCCAAGGACGCGGAGAAGCTGCTCGACAGCTTCGGCGGCAAGGTGACGGGCTCGTTCGGTTCCGGCAGGATCGTCAGCACCCGCCTGCTGAACGTGCTGCTGACGGACGACGGCAAGGTGTACGCGGGCGCGGTGACCAAGGAAGCGCTGCTGAAGGCCGCGGACGCCAACCGGTAGGGCCGCGGTAGACGCGGTAGGGCGCGCGGGCGGTACGGGGGAGGGGAGAGGGGCCTGTGACGGAACCGGAGACGGGGTCGGGAGCGGGGCCGAAGCCTGCGCGGGAGCCGAAGTCGGAGCCGGAGCCCGGGCCGGCGCCGAGGCCTGTGCCGACGCCCGCCCCCGGGCCTGAGCCTGCTCCCGGCGTCGTGCCTGCTCCCGACCCCGTATCTGCCCCCGGCCCCGAGCCGGTCATCGAGACGCGGGGGCTGACCAAGCGCTACCGCGGCGGGCAGCTCGCGGTGGACGGCCTCGACCTCGTCGTGCCGCGCGGCAGCGTCTTCGGCTTCCTCGGCCCCAACGGATCGGGCAAGACGACGACGATCCGGATGCTCATGGGGCTGATCGAGCCCACGTCGGGGCAGGCCCGGGTGCTCGGCGAGCCGATGCCCCGGGCCGGCGGCCGGGTGCTGCCGCGGGTGGGGGCCCTCATCGAGGGCCCGGCCCTGTACGGGTTCCTCTCCGGCCGTGACAACCTCGTCCGGTACGACGCCGCCGACCCCACCGCCGACCCGCGCACCCGCGCCGCCCGGGTGGCGGACGCCCTGGACCGGGTGGGGTTGGCGGGGGCGGCCGGAAAGAAGGCCCGGGCCTACTCGCTCGGCATGAAGCAGCGGCTCGGCCTGGCCGCCGCCCTGCTCCAGCCGCGCGAGCTGCTGGTCCTGGACGAGCCGACCAACGGCCTCGACCCGCAGGGCATGCGGGAGATCCGGTCCCTGGTGCGGGGGCTGGCCGCCGAGGGGACCACCGTCTTCCTCTCCTCCCACCTCCTCGACGAGATCGAGCAGGTCTGCTCGCACGCCGCGGTGATGGCGCGCGGCCGGCTGCTCACCCAGGGCACGGTCGCCGACCTGGCCTCGTCCACCCGCGGCCGGCTGGCCGTCACCACCCCCGACACGGCGGACGCGGTCCGCGTCCTCAAGGAGCACGGCGTGAACGATCTGGCGGTCGCCGACGACCGCGTCACCGGCGAACTGCCCACCGGCACCCCGCCGCCCGACCTCGCGGACCTCAACGCCGCCCTGGTCCGGGCGGACGTCCGGGTGCGTTCTTTCGGCACCGAACGGGTCTCGCTGGAGGACGCGTTCGTCGCGCTCACCGGGGAGGGCTTCGATGTCGCGGGCTGAGCCCGGGGCGGTCCCCGCGCCCGTCGCCGTCCGTCCGCCGCGCGCGGTGTGGCGGCTGTCGCTGTTCCGCAACGAGATCACCACCGTCTTCCGGCGCTGGCGCACGCTGGCGCTGCTCGGGGTGCTCGCGGCCGTGCCGGTGCTGGTCGGCATCGCGGTCAAGATCGAGACGAGCGACGGGGACGGCTCGTTCGGCGGCGGGCGCGGCGACGGCCCCGCCTTCGTCAGCCAGGTCACCAACAACGGCCTCTTCCTCGTCTTCGCCTCGCTCGCCGCGACGCTCCCCTTCTTCCTGCCCATGGCGATCGGCGTGATCGCCGGGGACTCGATCGCCGGCGAGGCGGGCAGCGGCACCCTGCGCTACCTGTTGGTCGCCCCGGCCGGCCGCACCCGGCTGCTGCTCGCGAAGTTCACCACCACGGTCGTCTTCTGCCTCGCCGCCACCCTCGTCGTCGCCTGCTCGGCGCTGCTGGTGGGCGCGCTCCTCTTCCCGCTGGGCGACGTCACGCTGATCAGCGGCACGACGGTCTCCTTCGGCGACGGGCTGCTGCGCGGCGTGGCCATCGCCGGAGTGGTGGCCGCGTCGCTGATCGGCGTCGCGGCGCTGGGCCTGTTCGTCTCGACGCTGACCGGCAGCGGCATCGCGGCGATGGCGACGACGGTGGGGCTGCTGATCACCGTGCAGATCCTGGACCAGTTCCCGCAGCTGCACGCGATCCAGCCGTACCTGTTCCCGCACTACTGGCTGAGCTTCTCCGACCTCCTCCGGGACCCGGTGTACTGGGACCAGATCGGACGGAACCTGGGCCTCCAGGCGCTGTACGCGGCGGTGTTCGGGTCGGCGGCGTGGGCCCGCTTCACGGCGAGGGACGTGACGGCGTGACGGCGCGGAGCGGGCCGCTGTCCGGACCCGCTCCGCGCCGCAGGGCTCAGAAGGTGAGCTTCCAGCTGTTGACGGTGCCGCTGTCCTGGGCGGCGACGTCCTGGACGCGGAGCTTCCAGGTGCCGTTGGCGGTCTCGGACGAGGCGTCGACCGTGTAGGTGGCGACGACGTCGGACGCCGAGTCGTTGGCGCTGGACCCCTTCAGCCGGTACGTGCGCCCGCTGGGTCCGATGAGGTCCACGGTGAGGTCGCCGCGGTAGGTGTGCGTGATGTCCACGGACACCTTGAGCGCGGCCGGGGCGTTGCCGGTGAGGCCGCTGACCGCGATCGGGGACTCGACGGCCGGACCGTTGTCGGGAATGGCGACCGGCGTCTTGCTCTCGAAACTGGTGCCGGTGGGCGGGTTGGTGGACCCGCCGCCGCTGAGCTTCCAGATGGCGCCCGCGATGGCGGTGCTGTTGGTGCCGAGCGCCTTGTCGTCGATGTTCGCGATCGTGTCGCAGGAGCGGTGGTAGCAGCTGTCGAACGCCTTGCCGGCCGTCCCGCCCCAGTTGCGGGCCTGCTCGGCGGTCTTGATGTAGTCCGCGCCGCTGAACAGGCCGCCCACGCGGATGCCCGCCTGCTGGAACGGCGCGTGGTCCGAGCGCCCGTCGCCCTCGGTGTCGACCTCGGTGGCGATCTGCCGGGCGGCGAACCAGTCCTCGAAGAGGCTCTTCAGCGAGGCGTCGTAGCCGTAGACGAAGTAGCCGGGGTTGGGCGAGCCGATCATGTCGAAGTTGAGATACGCGTCGATCTTCGACCGCTCGGTGGACGGCAGTTGGTTGACGTAGTACGAGGAGCCGCGCATCCCCAGCTCCTCCGCACCCCACCAGCCGAACCGCAGGTGCTTGTCCGGCTTGTAGCCGGACTTGGCCACGGTGAGCGCTACTTCGAGGACGCCCGCGGACCCGGACCCGTCGTCGTTGATCCCCGGCCCGGCACTGACCGAGTCGAGGTGCGCCCCGGCGAACACGACGTGGTTCGCGTCCCCGCCCGGCCAGTCGGCGATCAGGTTGTAGCCGGTCGCGCCGCTGGTGGTGAACTGCTGCACGGTCGTCTTGTAACCGGCCGCGTCCAGCTTCGACTTGACGTAGTCGAGCGACGCTTTGTACCCGGCCCGGCCGTGGGCCCGGTTGCCGCCGTTGGCGTTGGCTATCGACTGGAGTTGGGTGAGGTGCGCCTTGACGTCGGCGGCGGGTATCTCGGGCGCGTCGGCGACTCGTGTGGCCGACGTCGCCGTGGTTCCTGCGGTTCCCGCTGTGACCGGCACCGCGATGGCCGGAGACGCGCCGATGAGCGTCACCGCCGCGACCGCGGTGCACGCCAGGAGAGTGGCGGAACGGCGGCGTCTTCGGGGGCTGGTGGGCAGGGTGGGACCTTGGACATCAAGCATGGGGGGCTCCCGTCCTTTTGACGTGCCCATGATGTTCAAGGGGTTTTCGGAGATCCGTCAAGGGCGGAATTCGGACAGGGGGGTTCGCTATCCGGATATCGGGCGGGGCATCCCCGCTGTTGTGCGGGGACCAGACCCCGATCACGCGTCGGCGACGCGGTAAGGGCGGGCCATCCCCGCGTGCGCGGGGACCACGCCGACGGCGAACTGTGCGAAGCTGAGGTCGATGGACCACCCCCGCGTGCGCGGGGACCACGGCATCAGGGCCAGGACGGGACGGGCCCACCAGGGACCGCCCCCGCGTGCGCGGGGACCACCGAGGGGACTCCGCCCAGCGCCACGTGGGTCAGGGACCACCCCCGCGCGCGCGGGGACCACCCCAGTCGGGCGTCGGCGGCGGGGGCGGCGGCGGGACCACCCCCGCGCGCGGGGACCACCGCTTGCTGTACTTGCCCGACCTCAAGTACGGGGGGACCACCCCCGCGTGCGCGGGGACCACACGGCGTGACCTGCGCGTTTAGCCAGCGGCAGGCCGGTTTTTACTCACTTTCGCAGCTTCCGGCATTCGGGCTGATCCGTAGCGAACCGCTCTCCAGAGCTGTGCGTTGGGCGCGTGAGCAGCGTATCCAGGCCCCAGATCGTAGAGCCAGGCGCCGCCCCGCGCCCATCCGTTCACGCCCCGCCGCGCCCCGCCGTCGCGTCCGGCTCGCCCGCAACGCCCGCCGCCGCCTCCACGGCGGCCTCCGGCCGCGCCGGCTCCGCCGGGGCCGCGGGACCCGCCGTGACATCCGGCCCGTCGGAACCCGGCGGCTCCGCCGCCGCCCGCTCGCGAGCCGCCGCCAGTTCCACCCGCGTCGCCCGCGCCGAGCGCATCGCGTCCCAGGTCAGCATGGCCAGCGCCAGCCACACCAGCGCGAAGCCCGCCCACCGCTCCGGCGGCATCGACTCGTGGAAGACGGCGAGGCCGAGGGCGAACTGGAAGATCGGGGCCAGGTACTGGAGCATGCCCAGCACCGACAGGGGGAGGCGGACCGCCGCCATGCCGAACGACACCAGCGGCAGGGCGGTGATCGCGCCGGAGGCGAGAAGCAGCAGCAAGTGCCCCGCGCCCTCGCTCGCGAACGTGCTCTTGCCGTCCGCGCCGAGGAAGATCAGGAAGCCCAGCGCGGGCAGGAACTGGACGGCCGTCTCGGCGGCCATCGACTCCAGCCCGCCCAGCCCGACCTGCTTCTTGAAGAGGCTGTAGGTGCCGAACGACGCCGAGATGCCCAGCGCGATCCACGGCAGCTTGCCGTAGCCCACCGCCAGCACGATCACCGCCGCCGCGCCGACGCCGACGGCCGCCCACTGCGCCGGCCGCAGCCGTTCGCGCAGGACGACGACGCCGAGGGCGATGACGACGAGGGGGTTGATGAAGTAGCCGAGCGACGTCTCGACCACATGGCCCGCGTTGACGGCCCAGATGTAGATGCCCCAGTTCACCGAGATCGTCGCGGCGCTCAGCGCGATCATCCCGAGCCGCTTCGGCTGCCGCAGCAGCGGGCGTATCCAGGCCCAGCGCCGGGTGAGGGCGAGCGCGGCCACGACCGTCACCAGGGACCACACCATCCGGTGCGCCAGGATCTCGAACGCCCCGGCCGGCTCCAGGAGCGGCCAGTACAGGGGGAACAGCCCCCAGATCGCGTAGGCGGCGAGACCGCACAGGAACCCCGTGCGCGTCTCGTTCTGCTGCGTGTCCGGCTTCACGGATCCCTCCCGGCGGTTTCGACGACGACCTCGCGAAGGTAACGCCGTCCGGGGGTGCCTGTCATGTCCGTACCGAATGACGGTCATGACGCCGGACGGCTACGGACCGGGCCGCTCCGTCCCCAGCGCCCCCCGCAGCCGTTCCACCGCCCGCGAGACGTCGAACGGCAGGACCGTGACGGCCACGTTCGGCAGCTGCTCCAGCGTCCGCGCCATCTGCTCGCCCGTGCCCCGGTGCAGGAGCCGCCCGAGCGGGGTGGAGTACGTCCGCTGGGGGACGAGCAGGGTCAGCGCGGTCGAACCGTCCGCCGTGGTCCGGGCGGCGAGTTCGAGGACGGCCCGCCGCAGCCGCCGGTCCGGGCAGTCGATCAGCTCCAGCGGGACGTTCGTGCCGGGCGTCGCCTCCCAGCGGGCGGCCAGCCGCCGCGCCCGGGCCTCGTCGATGACGAAGTGCAGGGCGCGGACCTCGTCCGGCCGCAGCTCCTGCGCGTACCGCAGGGCCTTGACGGCGGCCAGGTCGAGGCTGTCCACCAGGACGTACACCAGGTGCCGCCGCCAGTGTGGCCGGCCGGTGGTGAAGGCGGGGACGTTCTCCAGCACCGCCGCCTCCGTCCGGTAGTGGCGGTTGATGCGGATCAGCGCCCAGACGCCGACCGGGAAGACCACGACCACCAGCCACGCGCCCTCCGTGAACTTGGTGATCGCGAAGATCAGCACCACCAGTGCGGAGACCACGGCGGCGGCCAGGTTCACCGCGATCTTCGCCCGCCGGCCCGGCCCGGACGAGCGCACGTGGTGCGCGGTCATCCCGGCGGCGGCCATGGTGAAGCCGGTGAAGACGCCGATCGCGTACAGCGCGACCAGCTTGTCGACATTGCCGCCGGCGAGGAGCAGCAGCCCGAGCGAGACGACGGTGAGGCAGATGATGCCGTTGGAGAAGGCGAGGCGGTGCCCGCGCCGGGTCAGCTGGCGGGGCAGGAAGCGGTCCTCGGCGACGAAGCTGGCGAGGAAGGGGAAGCCGGTGAACGGCGTGTTGGCGCCGGTGTAGAGGATCAGCGCGGTGGCGAGCTGTACGAACACCAGACCCGCCGTCCCCGCCTGGCCGTCACCGAAGACCAGGTGCGCCTCCTGGGCGAGGACGGTCGGGTTGCCCTCTTGGTAAGGGATCGCGTGCGTGAAGTGGGCCAGCGCCGAGACGCCGAACACCATGATCCCCAGGATCAGGCTCATCACGGTAAGTGTGCGGCGCGCGTTGCGGCCCTGCGGGTGCCGGAAGGCGGACACGCCGTTGGAGATCGCCTCCAGGCCGGTGAGCGACGAACCGCCGTTCGCGAACGCGCGCAACACGATGAACAGCGACGCGCCGTACAGCCAGCCGTGCCCGCCCGTGCCCAGCGGGACGGCACCGGGCGCTGCCGTGTCGGCGTGCGGCAGCCCGCCGCCCAGCCCCCGGACCAGCCCGATGGTCAGCAGCAGCCCCACCGCCGCCATGAAGAGATAGGCCGGCAGCGCGAACGCCCGGCCCGCCTCTCGGATTCCGCGCAGATTCCCGTACATCAGCAGCACCACGACGCCGATCGTGATCGGCAGTTTGAGATGGTCGATGCCGTGGTAGCCGTGGCCGACCAGGTGGGCGAGGGAGATCAGCGCGTCCGTGCCGGCGGCGGTCTGCACGGCGACCGTGACCGTGTAGTCCACCAGCAGCGCCACGGCCGCGATCTGCGCGACGCGCGGTCCCAGGTTCTCCCGGGCGACGACGTACGAGCCGCCGGCCCGGGTGTAGACGGACACGACGTCGCGGTAGGCCAGTGTCACCAGCAGCAGGACCAGCAGAATCGCCCCGGTCACCGGCAGCAGCAGCGTGAACGCGGCGATTCCGGCGACGGGGACGAGGATGCGGAGCATCTCCTCCGAGCCGTACGCGGTGGACGAGATGCAGTCGGAGGCGAGGACGCCGAGTGCCATCGGGTTCGACAGCTTCTCCTGCGCGAGGCGCTCCGTCACCAGGGGTGGGCCGAGGAGGGCGCGTTTCACGCGGTAGCGGAGGCGGTCGGGTGGGAGGGGAACTTCGGCGTCGGCCATGTCCTCTATGAGAGCGGGTGGCTCCCGGGGGTGGGCGGGTCGACGCGGCGGGAACACTCGTTTGGTGGTCCCCTGGTCCCTCCCCTTCACCGCTCGTCCTCGAACGCCGGACGGCCTGAATACCAGCCCGTCCGGCGTTTGAGGACGACCGCGCGGAGCGCGGTTTCGGGGTGCGGGGACCCGCCCCCCGCAAGAAACGGTGAAGGGGCGGGGCTGGGGCCCCTACCCGGCCACCGTCCAGGTGTCGCCCCCCGTGAGCAGCCCCGCGAGGTCCCCCTTGCCCCGCTGCTCCACGGCCGTCTCCAACTGCTCGGCCATCAACGTGTCGTACACCGGCCGCCGCACACTGCGCAGGACGCCGATGGGCGTGTGGTGGAGGGTGTCGGGGTCGGCGAGCCGCGACAGCGCGAACGCCGTGGTCGGGGATGTGGAGTGCGCGTCGTGTACCAGCACCCGCGCCTCGTTCTCGGGCGTCACCTCGATGACCGTGAGGTCCCCGGTGGCCGGGTCCCGCACCACGCCCTTGGATCCGTCGGCGCCGAAGCGGATGGGCTGTCCGTGCTCCAGGCGGATCACCGCCTCCTGCGCCTGCTCCTTGTCCTTGAGCGCTTCGAAGGCGTTGTCGTTGAAGATGTTGCAGTTCTGGTAGATCTCCACCAGCGCCGTGCCGGGGTGGTCGGCGGCTTGGCGCAGGACCTCGGTGAGGTGTTTGCGGTCGGAGTCGATCGTGCGGGCGACGAACGACGCCTCCGCCCCGATCGCCAGCGAGAGGGGGTTGAAGGGCGCGTCCAAAGAGCCCATCGGCGTGGACTTGGTGATTTTGCCGACCTCGGAGGTGGGGCTGTACTGGCCCTTGGTCAGCCCGTAGATCCGGTTGTTGAACAGCAGGATCTTGAGGTTGACGTTGCGGCGCAGCGCGTGGATGAGGTGGTTGCCGCCGATGGAGAGCGCGTCGCCGTCACCGGTGACCACCCATACCGACAGATCGCGGCGGGAGGTGGCCAGGCCGGTGGCGATGGCGGGGGCGCGGCCGTGGATGGAGTGCATCCCGTAGGTGTTGAGGTAGTACGGGAAGCGGGAGGAGCAGCCGATGCCGGAGACGAAGACGATGTTCTCCCGGGCGACGCCCAGTTCGGGCATGAATCCCTGCACGGCGGCGAGGATGGCGTAGTCGCCGCAGCCCGGGCACCAGCGCACTTCCTGGTCGGACTTGAAGTCCTTCATGGACTGCTTGGCTTCCGCCTTGGGCACCAGCTTCAGCGCCTCAGACATCGATGGCCTCCTTGAGCACGGTGGCGAGCTGCTCGGCCTTGAACGGCATGCCGCTGACCTGGGTGTGAGAGCGCACGTCCACCAGGTAGGTGGCGCGCAGCAACAGGGCGAGCTGGCCGAGGTTCATCTCCGGCACCACGACCCTGTCGTAGCGCTTCAAAACCTCGCCCAGGTTGCGCGGGAAAGGGTTGAGGTGACGCAGGTGTGCCTGGGCGACGTGGGAGCCTGCGGCGCGCACCCGTCGCACGGCCGCGGTGATCGGGCCGTAGGTCGAACCCCAGCCCAAAACCAGGGTCCGGGCCTGGCCGGAGGGGTCGTCCACCTCGATGTCGGGGACCGCGATGCCGTCGATCTTCGCCTGGCGGGTGCGGACCATGAAGTCGTGGTTGGCCGGGTCGTAGGAGATGTTGCCCGTGCCGTCCTGCTTCTCGATCCCGCCGATACGGTGCTCAAGCCCCGGCGTCCCCGGTACCGCCCAGGGGCGGGCCAGCGTCTTCGAATCGCGCTTGTAGGGCCAGAACACCTCGGTGCCGTCGGCCAGCTCGTGGTTGGGTGACGCGGCGAACTGCACCCGCAGATCGGGCAGTTCGTCCGGCTCCGGGATCCGCCACGGCTCCGAGCCGTTGGCCAGGTACCCGTCGGAGAGCAGGAAAACCGGCGTGCGGTAGGTCAGCGCGATCCGCGCCGCATCCAGGGCGGCGTCGAAGCAGTCGGCCGGCGTCTTCGGCGCCACCACCGGCACCGGCGCCTCACCGTTGCGCCCGTACATCGCCTGCAACAAGTCGGCCTGCTCGGTCTTGGTCGGCAAACCGGTCGAGGGACCACCACGCTGGATGTCCACGATCAGCAGCGGCAGCTCCAGCGAGACCGCCAGACCGATCGTCTCCGACTTCAACGCCACACCCGGCCCCGACGTCGTCGTCACCGCCAGCGCCCCGCCGAACGCCGCCCCCAGCGCCGCACCGATCCCCGCGATCTCGTCCTCCGCCTGGAAGGTGCGCACCCCGAAGTTCTTGTGCTTCGACAGCTCGTGCAGGATGTCGGAGGCCGGAGTGATCGGGTACGAGCCCAGGTACAGCGGCAGATCCGCCTGCCGGGAAGCGGCGATCAACCCATACGACAACGCCAGGTTCCCCGAGATGTTGCGGTACGTACCGGCCGGGAACGCGGAAGCCGCGGGGGCGACCTCGTAGGAGACCGCGAAATCCTCCGTCGTCTCACCGAAGTTCCAACCCGCCCGGAACGCCGCCACGTTCGCCTCGGCGATCTGCGGCTTCTTCGCGAACTTCTTCCGCAAAAACCGCTCGGTGTTCTCCGTCGGCCGGTGATACATCCACGACAGCAGCCCCAGCGCGAACATGTTCTTGCTGCGCTCGGCCTCCTTGCGGGAGAGCCCGAACTCCTTGAGCGCCTCGATCGTCAGCGTGGTCAGGGGGACGGGGTGGACGTTGTAGGCGTCCAGCGAGCCGTCCTCCAGCGGGTTCGTGGCGTAGCCGACCTTGGCCATCGGGCGCTTGGTGAACTCGTCGGTGTTGACGATGATCTCCGCGCCCCGCGGGACGTCCGCGATGTTCGCCTTCAACGCGGCGGGGTTCATGGCGACCAGGACGTTCGGGGCGTCGCCGGGGGTGAGGATGTCATGGTCGGCGAAGTGGAGCTGGAAGGAGGAGACGCCCGGGAGGGTGCCGGCGGGCGCCCGGATCTCGGCGGGGAAGTTCGGCAGCGTGGACAGGTCATTGCCGAACGAGGCCGTCTCGGAAGTGAAACGGTCACCCGTGAGCTGCATACCGTCACCCGAGTCACCCGCGAACCGGATGATCACCCGGTCCAGGCGGCGGACCTCCTTGCCGCCCGAGCCCGCTTCCGCAGCGGAGGCGCGCTGCCCGGTGAGGCGCGACGGCTCCTCCCCGGCCCCGGGCGGGGAGACTCCGGGCTGCTGTTCGGCTGGTTCGGCCTGTTCGGCCGGGCTGCTGACCTGGCTGGTCACTGCTTCGGACCTCCCTCGTGACGGCGGTCCCGCACACGAGGTGCCGACCGGCGTTCCCATCGCCATCGTACGTGGGCGGGGCACGGCCATCCGGGACGGATCACGGGATGGGGAGGCCCCGCAGCACCCCCATCCTGGCATGCCCGCTTCCGGCCATCCTCGATGTCGCCGGTGCTCCGGCGCACGCCCTCCGCCCCCAGGACCAGGACCGGAGGAGGAGGCCGGGCGTCCGGCCCCGGCACCCGCCGGGCTGACGGGGCGTCAGGCGGGCGGAAGCGGAAGCGCCGGAAAGGTGTTCAAGCGCGTCCCGGCGCACGCTCCGGCCCGTCCGGCGCCTGGGGACGGCGCGTTCCACAGAGGTCCGGGGGCCCGGCCCCCGGAACCGGCGGCGAAACGAAGACCGGGGCGCCCCTCACGACCGCAGACAGGGCCTCACGAACGCAGATACGTGAGGACCGCCAGCACCCGCCGGTGATCGCCGTCACTCGGCGACAACCCAAGCTTCATGAAGATGTTGCTGACGTGCTTCTCCACGGCCCCGTCGCTCACCACGAGCTGCCGGGCGATGGCACCGTTCGTCCTGCCCTCCGCCATCAGCCCCAGGACCTCCCGCTCGCGCGGGGTGAGCCCGGCCAGGACGTCCTGCTTGCGGCTGCGGCCCAGCAGCTGGGCGACGACCTCGGGGTCGAGCGCGGTGCCGCCCCGGGCCACCCGGACCACGGCGTCCACGAACTCCCGCACCTCGGCCACCCGGTCCTTGAGCAGGTAGCCGACCCCGCGGCTGCTGCCGGCGAGCAGCTCGGTCGCGTACTGCTCCTCGACATACTGCGAAAGGACCAGGACACCCAGGTCCGGATGGTCCCGGCGGAGGCGGACGGAGGCGCGGACGCCCTCGTCCGTGTGGGTCGGGGGCATGCGGACGTCCGCCACCACCACGTCCGGCAGCGCCCCCTCGTCGGCCAGTACCCGCACCGCCTTCAGCAGCGCTTCGGCGTCCCCCACCCCGGCCACGACCTCGTGGCCGCGGTCGGTGAGCAGCCGGGTCAGGCCCTCCCTGAGCAGCACCGAGTCCTCGGCGATGACCACCCGCACCCTGTCCGCGGCGTTCTCGACCACGCGTCCGGCCCCCTGGCTTCCCGGCGGACGCTCCGGCCCGCGCTACGACTGCGACGTCCCACAGCATCGCAGCAAAACGGCCCCGGGACGGACGGTCCGGGGCCGTGGTGCGATCAGGCGGGCGGGCGATCGGGCGCGTAGCGGTCAGCGGTCGCGCCAGGGCAGCTCCGCGGTGATGGTGGTGGGGCCGCCGGCGGGGGAGTCGACGACCAGCAGGCCGTCGACCGAGCCGAGCCGTTCGGCGAGCCCGGCCAGGCCGCTGCCGTCGGCGGTGGACGCGCCGCCCCGCCCGTCGTCCCACACCTGGAGCATCACGCGGTTGCCCGAGCGCCACACCTCCACCCGCGCGGTCCGGGCCCGGCTGTGCTTGCTGATGTTCTGGAGGAGTTCCGAGACGGTGAAGTACGCGATGCCCTCGATCGCGGGCGCCGGGCGGCTGTCGAGGTCCACATGGACGGCGACGGGGACGGTGCAGCGGCCGGCCACCGACGACAGGGCCGCGTCCAGGCCGCGGTCGGTGAGGACGGCGGGGTGGATGCCGCGGGCGAGGTCGCGCAGCTCCTGGAGGGCGATCTTCACTTCGCCGTGCGCCTCGTCCACCATCCTCGCGGCGGCCTCCGGGTCCTCCAGCAGCTTCTCCTTCGCCAGGCCGAGGTCCATGGCGAGGGCGACGAGCCGGGCCTGGGCGCCGTCGTGCAGGTCGCGTTCGATGCGCCGCAGGTCGGCGGCGGCCGTGTCGACCACGACGCCCCGGTCCTGCTCCAGCCTGGCGACCCGGACGGCCAGCTTCGACGGGCCGAGCAGGGACTTCACCAGCATCCGGTCCATGGTGGCCATGCCGTGGATCAGCCACGGGGTGGCCAGGACGATCACCAGGCCGACAGCGGAGGCGGCGGCGACTTCGAAGGGGTTGTCGAGGTAGACCTCGTGGGTCCGGTCGCTGAAGACCTGCATGCCCGGCTGCCCCCACCACGCCGGGTACATCCACTGGTAGGCCGGGTAGAGGAGCAGGGACCAGCCCAAAATCTGGAGGACCAGCGACGCCGTGAACGTGCAGATGGCCCACGGCATCTGCACCACCGCGTAGACCATGTGCCGCCAGGACGCCCCGCTCTTCAGCAGCGCCCACACCCAGCCCATGAACCCGCCGTTCCGGTTCTCCGCCTGGACGGGGAGCGGCCCCTCGACGTCCGCGCCCAGCAGCAGCCGGGCCCGGGTCCGCTCCACCGCGCCCAGCACCCGCGCCCCGGCGAGGCCGAGGGCCAGCACCGGCAGGCCGATGAAGGTGACCAGGAGGCCGAGCCCCAGCGAGACCGTGGTGACGGCCCAGGTGAAGCCGGCGATCGAGATCGGCAGGCTCAGCTGGAGGTAGAGGAACGCGCGCCAGGTGCGTCCCGACAGGGGGGCCCGCAGCGCGAGCGGCAGCCGGTGGTGCCGCTCCGCCGGGGCGGCCGGGTATCCGTGGTCTCCGTAGTCGATGGCCATCTCCAGGGTTCCTCTGTCCTCTGCGTCCGTCGCGTCCGCCGGAAGTGCGGGATGACTCCAGGTTCTCCCGGGGGGAGAGGGCCGGACCATGCGGTGGGTGGGTGTTCTCGGGGTGGGGTTCTCCCTACCCCGAGGGGCTCAAGGGTTTTTCAGGAACCCTCACGGCGGCGGGGAAGCGGAACGTCCCCGCGGCGTCAGTTCCGGGACCGCCACGGCAGCTCGGCCGTGATCACCGTCGGGCCGCCGGCCGGCGAGTCCACCTCGAACAGGCCGTCCACCGAGCCCAGCCGCTCCGCGAGCCCGGCCAGGCCGCTGCCGTCGGCGGTGGACGCGCCGCCCTGCCCGTCGTCCCGCACCTGGAGCAGCAGCCGGTCGTCCCTCCGCCACACCTCGACCTCGGCGGTCCGGGCCCGGCTGTGCTTGCTGACGTTCTGGAGGAGTTCCGAGACGGTGAAGTACGCGATGCCCTCGATCGCGGGCGCCGGGCGGCTGTCGAGGTCCACATGGACGGCGACGGGGACGGTGCAGCGGCCGGCCACCGACGACAGGGCCGCGTCCAGGCCGCGGTCCGTCAGCACCGCCGGATGGATGCCGCGGGCGAGGTCCCGCAGCTCCTGGAGGGCGAGCTTCACCTCGCCGTGCGCCTCGTCCACCATCCTCGCGGCGGCCTCCGGGTCCTCCAGGACCTTCTCCTTCGCCAGCCCCAGCCCCATGGCGAGGGCGACGAGCCGGGCCTGGGCGCCGTCGTGCAGGTCGCGTTCGATGCGCCGCAGGTCGGCGGCGGCCGTGTCCACCACGATCCCCCGGTCCTGCTCCAGCTCCGCCACGCGCCGTTCGAGCTCGTCGGAAGGGCTCAGCAGCCCGCGCGCCATCGCCCGGTCGACCGAGGCCATGGCCCGGGCGAGGTGCCCGAGCACCGGCCAGGCGACGAAGAGGGCGCAGATCGTCACGCCGAAGGTGAGCACCCCCCACGGCAGCCGGACCAGCGTGTACAGCGTGGTGCGCCAGGCCACCGTGTCCTTGAGGGTCCTCCAGACCCAGCCGACGGCCCCCCGGCGGGATCCGCCGCGCGGCAGCGGGCTCGGTTCGTCGACCCGGACGCCCAGCAGCGCCCGCGCCCGGCCCCGCTCCATCCGCCCCACGAACCGCACGCCCATCAGGCCCGCCGCCAGCAGCGGCAGACCTATGACGGTGAACGACAGCAGCACGCCCGCGAACAGCCACAGCGCCACGTACACGAACCCGATGAGCGACGTCAGCAGGTTGCTCAGCAGGTAGAGGACCTCTTTCCAGGTCCACGCGTCGAAGGCGAACCGGGCGGGCGGCAGCCGCTCGTCCTCGGACCCGCCCCCGGAGGGGACGGGGACCCGGGGCCGGAGACGGGTGGGTATCGGGGAAGGGCTGCGGGCGGTCACGGTCCAAGCCTGCCCGGCGCTCCGCCATCCCCGCCATGGGGGCCCCGGGAGCGCCCCGGTGGGGACAACCCCACCCCCGGCCGGGCAGCGCTGCCCGGTCCCCGGCCCGTAGCGCCTAGACTCCTGTGCGTACAGATCGTCGAATGCGGACGAACAGCCGCACACAGGGAGTGAGGGGCCGGACGTGCCGGAGGCAACCGCGCGCATCGCGACGGCCGACACCCGGCTCGCGGCGGAATCCGCCGCCTACTTCCACGGCTACGGCCTGGTCGCCCTGCTCGGCGTCCTCGGCGCGCTCTTCGTCGCCGTGGCGTTCGGCGCCGGACGGCTGCTGCGGCCCGTCGTGCCGACGCCGGAGAAGCTGCTGACGTACGAGTGCGGCGTCGACCCCGTCGGCGAGGGCTGGGCCCACACCCAGGTGCGCTACTACGTCTACGCCTTCCTGTACGTGATCTTCGCGGTGGACTCGGTGTTCCTGTTCCCCTGGGCGACGGTCTTCGCCGCGCCCGGCTACGGTGCCGCCACCCTGGTCGAGATGTTCGTCTTCCTCGGCTTCCTCGCCGTTGGCCTGTTGTACGCATGGAAGAAGGGCGTCCTGGAGTGGACGTGACACGCGCCGAGCCGGTCGGCCTGCCCGAGCCCCGCCGCCTGGGCGCGCTGGCCCGGCTGGCCCCCGAGCCCATGAAGGTGGTCCTGAACTGGGGCCGCCGCTACAGCCTATGGGTGTTCAACTTCGGCCTCGCCTGCTGTGCGATCGAGTTCATCGCCGCGTCCATGGCCCGGCACGACTTCATCCGCCTCGGCGTGATCCCGTTCGCGCCCGGGCCCCGGCAGGCCGACCTGATGATCGTCTCCGGCACGGTGACGGACAAGATGGCGCCCGCCGTGAAGCGGCTGTACGAGCAGATGCCCGAGCCGAAGTACGTCATCTCGTTCGGCGCCTGCTCCAACTGCGGCGGCCCCTACTGGGACTCGTACTCCGTCACCAAGGGCGTCGACCAGATCATCCCGGTGGACGTCTACGTTCCGGGCTGCCCGCCCCGGCCGGAGGCGCTGCTCCAGGGCATCCTCAAGCTGCAGGAGAAGATCGCGGCGGAGTCGACGGCGGAGCGGTACGGCGCCTCGGCGCCGGTGGGTACGGCGCCGTCCGCCGGCGTGCCGACCGCGTCCGTCGCGGAGCTGCGCAGCGCGCCGGTGACGGCGCCGGCGACGGGGGCGGGGGCGGCCGGGTCCGAGAGGAATTCGGGGAGCGCCCCTGAGTCAGACTCCGGGAACAACCCCGAGGACCGTTCCGGGGACGGCTCGGCGAACGGCCCCGGGGAGGACGGCCGATGACCGGCTGGCTGCCCGCACCCGTCACCGACCTCTTCGGCGCGGACGCCACGGCCGAGGAGGCGTACGGCCTGCTCACCGTCGACGTCCCCGCCGCGTCCTGGATCACCGCCCTCACCGCCGCCCGCGACGTGCTCGGCTGCACCTTCTTCGACTGGCTGAGCGCCGTCGACGAACCCGGCACGGGCTTCCTCGTCTGCGCCCACCTCGTCGCCCTGCCGACCGCCGACGACGCGTCCGTCCGCCGCCTCGTCGTCCGCACCACCGTGCCGCACGACGCGCCCGCCCTCCCGACCGCGGTCGGGGTGTACGCCGGCGCGGGCTGGCACGAGCGCGAGACGCACGAGATGTTCGGCGTCGACTTCACCGGCCACCCGAACCTGGCGCCGCTGCTCCTCCCCGAGGGCTTCGAGGGCCACCCGCTGCGCAAGGACTTCGTCCTGGCGGCGCGGGTCGTCAAGGCGTGGCCGGGCGCGAAGGAGCCCGGAGAATCCGATCACGGCGGGCCCAAGCGGCGGCAGATGCTCCCGCCCGGCGTCCCCGACCCCAACGAGTGGGGCCCCCTCAAGGGCCAGCTTCCCCCCGCCCCGGCCCGCCCGGCCCGTGCCGCTCGCACGACGGGCCCGGCCGCGGCGGCCGACCGCCCGGCCCGGCGCACCCGCACCGCGGGCGACGGCTCGGCGAGCCAGGAGACGACGGCCCCGGTGCGCCGCGCGAGGAGCGCGTCGGAGGGCTCGGCGAGCCAGAGCGAGACCGACGCAGCCGTTCCGCGTCGTGCGCGCAGTGCGGCGGAGGGTTCGGCGAGCCAGGGTGAGGCGGGTACCGCCGTTCCGCGTCGTGCGCGCAGCGCGTCGGAGGGCTCGGCGAGCCAGGGCGAGGCGGGTACCGCCGCTCCCCGGCGGAACCGGAGCGCGTCGGACGGTTCGGCGAGCCAGGGCCAGGCCCAGCCCGGCGCCGCCGCTCCCCGCCGTACGCGCAGTGCCTCCGAGGGCTCGGCGAGCCGGCAGGGGACCGCCGGCGCGACGCCCCGCCGTACGCGCAGCGCGAGCGACGGCTCGGTGAGCCAGTCCGGTACGGACGCGGGTACGGGCCCGGCCTCCGCGACCACGCCGATGGACGCCCCGGAAGCCACCCCGGCCACCCGCCGCCCGGCCCCGCGCTCGTCCGACGCCCCGTGGCACCACGCCCGCCCCGCCTTCGACGAGCCGCAGGCCGAGAAGCCGAACGCGTCGGATCGCCCCGCCGACCCCGCAGCGCCGGAGGCGGCTGAAGCGGCTGAAGCGGCCGAGGCGGCCGAGGCGGCCGAGGCGGCCGAGGCGGTGAAGCCCGGCGCGCGCGAAGCGGCAGAGCCCGGAACGGACGCCCCCGCCCCGCAGAGCGCGCCGGCCGCGAGGCCCGCCGCGCCCGACGTGCAGCCCGCCGTGGAGCCCGGTGACAGGTCCGCCGCGTCCGGCGCCAAGCCCGCCGGGGAACCCGGCGTCACGCCCGCCGACCGGCCCGGCGCCGCGCCCGCCGCGCACCGCGAGCAGCCCGCCGGTCAGCCCGGCGCCCCCGCCGCCGAGCCCCCCGCCCCCGGCGGGAAGCGACCCGCCGCCCCCGACGGCGGCGCCCCCGAGAACGATCCTGACCCCGCCGGAGGCGACCCCGCATGAGCAGCAGCGACGCCCTCGACGTGGTGCTGCGCCTCGTGGCCCTGTTCGGGGTCTTCCTGGTGTTCCCGCTGCTCGTGGGGCAGATGGAGCACAAGGTGATGGCCCATATGCAGGGCCGGCTCGGGCCGATGTACGCGGGCGGGTTCCACGGGTGGGCGCAGCTCGTCGCGGACGGGGTGAAGTTCGCGCAGAAGGAGGACATCGTCCCGGCCGACGCCGACCGGCGGGTCTTCCAGCTCGCGCCGGCCGTCGCCCTCCTGCCCTACCTCCTCGTCCTCGTGGCCCTCCCGATCGGCCCCGGCGCGGCGGTCGGCTGGTACATCGACGCGGGCGTGTTCTTCGTCCTCGCCGTGATGGGCGTGGGTGTGCTGGGCTCGCTGATGGCCGGCTGGGCGTCGGCGAACAAGTTCTCCCTGCTCGGCGGCCTGCGGACGGCCGCGCAGCTGATGGCGTACGAGCTGCCGATGCTGCTCGCCGCCGCCTCCGTGGCGATGGCGGCGGGCACGGTCTCGCTGCCCGGGATCCTGGACGCGTTCCACTGGTGGTGGGTGCCCTGGCAGATCGTCGGCGGGCTGGTGTTCTTCACCGCCGGCCTGGCCGAGCTGCAACGGCCGCCGTTCGACATGCCGGTGGCCGACTCCGAGATCATCTTCGGCGCGTACACCGAGTACACGGGCCTGCGGTTCGCGATGTTCCTGCTGTCCGAGTACGCGGGCATCGTCGTCCTCTGCGGGCTGACGACCGTGCTGTTCCTCGGCGGCTGGCACGGCCCGTTCGGGGCCGACGGGCTCGGCTGGGTGTGGACGCTGCTCAAGACGGCGGTGCTCGCGTTCGTCGTGATCTGGCTGCGGGTGAGCTACCCGCGGCTGCGCGAGGACCAGTTGCAGAAGCTCGCCTGGACCGTGCTCATCCCGCTCGCCCTCGCGCAGATCGCGCTGACCGGCGTCGTCAAGGTGGCGATCTCATGAACATCCCCGGCAGCGGCCTGGCCAAGGGCCTGGCCGTCACCCTGCGGACGCTCACCCGGCGCACGCAGACGGTCCAGTACCCCGACGCGCAGCCCGAACTGGCGCCCCGCACCCGCGGCGTGATCGGCCTGTTCGAGGAGAACTGCACGGTCTGCATGCTGTGCGCCCGCGAGTGCCCCGACTGGTGCATCTACATCGACTCCCACAAGGAGACCGTCCCCCCGGCCGCGCCGGGCGGGCGCGAGCGCAGCCGCAACGTCCTCGACCGGTTCGCGATCGACTTCGCGCTGTGCATGTACTGCGGCATCTGTATCGAGGTGTGTCCGTTCGACGCCCTCTTCTGGTCGCCGGAGTTCGAGTACGCCGAGACGGACATCCTCGACCTCACCCACGAACGCGACCGGCTCCGCGAGTGGATGTGGACCGTGCCCGAGCCGCCCGCGCTCGACCCGGCGGCGGAGGAGCCGAAGGAGATCGCGGCGGCCCGCAAGACGGCCGAGAAGATGGCGGCCGCGCAAGCCGCACAGGCCGCGCAGGCGGCCCAGGAGAAGCAAGCGAAGGAGGACGGAGCATGAGCCCCCACGGCGTCGCACTCGCCTCGGGCGCGCACGGCTTCCTGTCGCCCACCGGCGTCGAGGTCGCCTTCCTCCTCGTCGGCCTGGTCACCCTCGGGGCCGCCGTGCTGACCGTCACCACCCGGCAGCTGGTGCACGCCGCCCTGTGGCTGGTCGTGGCGCTCGGCGGGCTGGCCGTGGAGTACCTGCTGCTGACGGCCGAGTTCGTGGCCTGGGTGCAGGTGCTGATCTACGTCGGCTCGGTGGTCGTCCTCCTGCTGTTCGGCCTGATGCTGACCAAGGCGCCCATCGGCCGCTCGCCGGACGCCGACTCCGGCAACCGGCCCGTGGCGATCGCGGTCGCCGGCGCCGCCGCCCTCGCGCTGGTCTGGGTCGTCGTGGACGCCTTCCGGAGGACGTGGATCGACCTCCGCGGACCGGTCCAGGGCTCGACCAAGGTGTCCGGCGAGATGCTCTTCCGCTACTGGGTGCTGCCCTTCGAAGCGCTCTCCGTCCTCCTGCTCGCCGCGCTCGTCGGCGCGATCGTGCTGTCCCGGCGCGGCAAGGAGAACGGCGAGGAGAACGGTCCCGCGGAGAAGCCGGAGAAGCCGCGGAAGGAAGAGGCCCGCTGATGCACCTCGTCTACCCCGCGGTCCTCGCCGCCCTCCTTTTCTGCACCGGCCTCTACGGCGTCCTCGCCCGGCGCAACGCCATCCTGGTGCTGATGTCCGTCGAGCTGATGCTCAACGCCGTCAACCTCAACCTCGTCGCCTTCGACGTCTGGCTGCGCGACGAGCTGCACGCTGGGCAGGCGCTCACCCTGTTCACCATCGCCATCGCCGCCGCCGAGATCGGCATCGGCCTGGCCATCGTCCTGCTCGTCCACCGCAACCGCGGCACCGCCGACCTCGACCGGCTCCGCGACCTCCGCGAGGACGACGCGGACGGGACCGCATCGCAAAACAGCGCCACCGACTGCGAGCAGAAGGCCGAGGCCGCCTCGTGACGACCACGACCACCGCCGCCCTCGTCCCGCTGCTGCCCTTCCTGGGTGCCGTCGGCGGCATCCTGGCCGGCCGCCGCGCGCCCGGGCTCGTCCGGCCGCTCGCCCTCCTGCCGACCGCCGTCGCCGCCGTGCTCGCCATCGTCGTGGCCTGCCGGCAGGGCGGCGGACGGCCGCTCGACGCGTCGACCCGGCTCACCCCGACCGGCTCCGTCCCGGTCGACCTCGCCCTGCACCTGGACGGCTTCGCCGTCCTCGTCGCCGTGCTCGTCGGGGTCGTGGCCACCTGCGTCCAGCTGTACTCGACGGCCTACCTGCGCGACGATCCGCGCTACCCGTCCTACGCCGCGCTGGTCTCCCTGTTCACCTCCGCGATGCTCCTCGTCGTCTACTCGGGCGACCTGATGGTGCTGCTGGTCGGCTGGGAGGTCATGGGCATCTGCTCGTACTTCCTCGTCGGCCACTACTGGGAGACGGAGGCCGCCCGCGCCGCCTCCCTCAAGGCGTTCCTGGTCACCAAGCTCGGCGACGTCCCCTTCCTGATCGGCGTGTTCGCGCTCGCCGACGACGCCGGGACGTTCCGCATCGACGGCATCGTGCGCACCGCCGCCTCCGGCGACCTCTCCCACCCCACGCTCACGGCGCTGCTGCTGCTCGCCGGTGTGGCGGGCAAGTCCGCCCAGTTCCCGCTGCACACGTGGCTGCCCGACGCGATGGCCGGCCCCACGCCGGTGTCCGCGCTGATCCACGCCGCGACGATGGTCGCCGCCGGCGTCTACCTCGTCGCCCGGCTCCTGCCCGTCTTCGCCGCCTCCACCGCGGCCCTGGCGGTGCTCGCCGTGATGGCGGCGGTCACCATGGTCGGCTCGGCCGTCGCCGCGCTCGCGCAGGACGACATCAAACGCGTCCTCGCCTACTCGACCGTCGGCCAGCTCGGCTACATGACCGGCGCCCTGGCCGTCGGCGACCGCGGCGCCGCCGTCTTCCACCTCGTCTCGCACGGCGCGTTCAAGGCCCTCCTCTTCCTCGGGGCGGGCGTGGTCATCCACGCCGCCGGCACCAACTCGCTGGCCGCCACGGCCCGCATGGGCGGCCTCGCCCGGCGCGTCCCCGACGCGTTCTGGACGATGACCGTCGCTCTCCTCGCGCTCGCCGCGATCCCGCCCTTCAGCGGCTTCTTCTCCAAGGAGGCCGTGCTGGGCGCCGCCGAGCACGCCGCCCGCGGCGAGGCGGACGGCATCCCGGGCGCGGTCGGCTGGACAGTGCTGGTCGCCGGCCTGCTCACCGCCGTCCTCACCGCCGCCTACGCCACCCGCCTGTGGCTGCTCGCCTTCCGCGGCACCGGCCCCGAGGCCGCCGACCACGGCCGGCAGCCCGCCGCCATGACGAGCGTCCTGTGGGTGCTGCTCGTCCCCACCATCGCCCTCGGGCTCGCCGCCTGGAAGCTCCCCGACTGGTTCGACGGCGGCTCCCTGGCCCCCACGCTCACCACCTCCCTCCTGTCCACCGGCTGTGCCCTCGCCGGCGCGCTCGTCGTCGTCGCCGCGTGGCGGCGCACCGCGGCCCTCGCCGCCCGCACCCCCCTCGGCGCGGTCGCCGCGTACCCGGAGGAGGCCCCGGCCGTCTCCGAGGAGGAGGCCATCGCCACCCACGAGGCCGCGTACGGCAGCGTCGCCGGCGCCCAGGACCCCGCCGACCCGGGCCGGCTCCTCCTCGGTCCGCTGCACCGGCACGCCGCCGCCGGCTTCCACCTGGACGCCGTCGTCCACGCCGTCGCCGTCCGCCCGGCGCGCGGTGCCGCCCGCCTCGCCCGCTTCCTCGACCGCGAGGTCGTCGAGACCTACGTGCGCGGCGCGGCGTCCGCCCCCGGCCTGCTGGGCGCGGCCGTCCGCCGGGCCCAGACCGGCAACACCCAGACCTACCTGAGCGTCCTGTTCGCGGGCTCCGTCGTCCTGGCCGTCGCCGCCGTCCTCGTCGCCTCCGGAGCCTGACCGTGAGCCATACCGTTCTCCAGATCCTCCTCCTCGCGATCGTCGGCCTGCCCGTCGCCGGAGCCGTCGCCGCCCTCCTGCCGGCCCCGCCCGGCCTGAAGGGGCGGAGCCCCGAACAGGCCGTCCTGCGGCACGGCGTCACCGTCACAGGCGCCGTGCTCGCGCTCACCGTCGCCCTGGCCGCCGGCTTCGACCACGGCCGGCCGGCCCGGATGCAGGCCACCACCGACGTGAGCTGGATCCCGGCCCTCGGCATCCGGTTCCACCTCGGCGTGGACGGCGTCTCGCTCCCCCTCCTCGTCCTGACCTCGCTCCTCACCTTCCTCTGCGCGCTGTACAGCTACTTCCGCGTGCCCGACGGCCCGTCACCGAAGGCTTTCGTGGCGTTGCTGCTGCTCCTGGAGGCCGGCACCCTCGCTTCGTTCGCCGTCCTCGACCTCGTGCTGTTCTTCCTCGCGTTCGAGACGGTGCTCGTCCCGATGTACTTCCTCATCGCCCGCTGGGGTGGCGAGGGACGCGAGCGCGGCGCCTGGCGCTTCGTCCTCTACACCCTGCTCGGGTCCGTGGTCATGCTGCTCGGCTTCCTCCTCGTCGGCATCAAGGGCGGCACCTTCGACATGGTGGCACTCGCCACTGACAACGGGTCGGGTCTGAGCCATTCGACGCAGGTCATCGCGGTGTTGGCGATCGGCGCGGGGCTCGCCGTCAAGGCGCCGATGTTCCCGCTGCACAGTTGGCTGCCCGACGCGCACACCGCCGCGCCGACCGCCGGCTCGGTGCTCCTCGCGGGCGTGCTGCTGAAGATGGGCACCTACGGAATCGTCCGCATCGTCCTTCCCATGGCCCCCGACGGCGCCCACACCCTCGCGCCGTACCTCGCCGCGTTCGCCGCCGTCGGCATCGTCTACGGCTCGCTGGTCTGCCTCGCGCTGGCCCGCCGCGGCTCCGGCGGCGACCTCAAGCGGCTGATCGCCTACAGCTCCGTCGGCCACATGGGCTTCGTCCTCCTGGGCATCTCCACCCTCACGCCCACCGGCGTCAACGCGGCCCTCTTCGCCAACATCGCCCACGGCCTCATCACCGGCCTCCTCTTCTTCCTGGTCGGCGGCATCAAGGACCGCTACGGCACCACCGACCTCGACCGGCTCTCCGGCCCCACCGGCGCCGCGCTCTACGGCCGGGCGCCACGCCTCGGCGGCCTGCTCGCCTTCGGCGCCGTCGCCTCCCTCGGGCTGCCTGGACTGGCCGGATTCTGGGGCGAGATGCTCGCGATGTTCGCCTCCTTCCGGCCCGCCGACGGCCTCAGCCGCCCCGCCTACCTCACCTTCATGGCGCTGGCCGGCCTCGGCACCCTGCTGACCGCCGCCTACCTGCTGGTCGTCGTCCGCCGCGTCTGCATGGGCGGCAACGGCGAACAGCACACCGTGGCGAAGGGAGCCGGCCCGGCGCTCGCGGACGTCCGCCCGTACGAGTTCGCCGCCTGGACGCCGCTCGTCGTCCTCACCGTCCTCGCCGGCCTCTGGCCCGCGGCCCTCCTGGGCCTCACCGACCCGGCCGTCCAGCAGCTCCTCGGAGGAGGCAACTGATGGTTCTCCTCGCCGACTCCGCGACCGTTTCCCTCGTCCAGTCCGTCGACTGGCTCGCCGTCGCACCGCCCCTGATCGCCGCCGTGGCCGCGCTCGTCGTCCTCGTCGCCGACCTCTTCCTGCCCGCCGGGCGGAAGAACGTCCTCGGCGGCATCACCGTCGGCGGCCTGCTGCTGGCCGGACTCGCGCTGATCCCGCTGCACGGCGACAACCGCAGTACCTTCTGCCTCACCGGCGGCAGCCACACCTGCAGTTACGAGGCCGACCGCTTCACGCTCGTCCTCCAGCTCCTGGTGCTCGGCGGCGCGCTGCTCACCGCGCTGCTGTCCGCCACCACCGTGCGGGAACAGGAACTCCCCGCCGGCGAGTACTGGTTCCTGCTGCTCTCCTCCGCCGCCGGCGCCGCCCTGCTGCCCGCCTCCCGCGATCTCGCCACCCTCGTCGTCGCCCTGGAGGTCGCCTCGCTGCCCGCGTTCGCCCTCGTCGGCCTGCGCCGCGGCGACCGGCGCTCCTCCGAGGCGGCGCTGAAGTTCTTCCTCTCCTCGGTCACCGCCACCGCCGTCACCCTCCTCGGCGTCAGCTTCGTCTACGCGGCCACCGGCACCCTGCACCTCACCGACGTCGCCCACAGCCTCGCCGCCGTCGACCCGCGGCTCGCCGTCCTCGCCCGCACCGGCGTCGTCCTGACCCTCGTCGGCTTCGCCTTCAAGACGGCCGCCGTGCCCTTCCACTTCTGGGTGCCGGACGCCTACGCCGGCGCGCCGCTGCCCGTCGCCGGCTACCTCTCCGTCGTCGGCAAGGCCGTCGGCTTCACGGGCATCTCCCTCGTGACGGTCGTCGCGTTCCCGTCGTACTCCGACGTCTGGGGTCCTGCCCTGGCCGTCCTCGCCGCCCTCACCATGACCGTCGGCAACGTCGCCGCGCTGCGCCAGCGGCCGGACCGGCGGCTCAGCGCCGTCCGGCTGCTCGCCTGGTCCTCGGTCGGCCAGGCGGGCTACCTGCTGGTGCCGCTGGCCGCCGCCGGGTACGGGAACGAACCGGGGCATGCCGTCGGCTCCACCGTCGCGTACGCCCTGATGTACGCGGCGGTGAACCTCGGCGCGTTCGCGGTCGCCGTCCTCGTCGGCCGCACCGCGCCCCGCCACCGGGTCGACGACTACCGCGGGCTGTACGCCCGGAACCCCCTCGCGGCGTTCGCCCTCGCCTTCTTCCTGCTCTGCCTGGCCGGTCTGCCGCCGGGCGTCATCGGGCTGTTCGCCAAGGTCACGGTCTTCTCGGCGGCGGTCGACGCGGGGCTGGGCTGGCTGGCGGCGGTCATGGCCGTCAACGTCGTCATCGCGCTGTACTACTACCTCCAGTGGACGGCCTTCCTCTTCCGGCCGGCGGGGGACGTGGAGGTGGCGAACGCGGAGGCGGCGACGGCGCGCGTGCCCCGCTCCCTCGCGGCGGCGATCGGCCTGGCCGCGGTGGCCGGCATCGTGCTGTCGGGCGCGCCGCAGCTGGTGCTGCGGTACGCGTCGGGGGCGCTGCTGTAGCGGGACGCCTCGGCGCGCGCCTCACCCGACCGGCGTACACCCCACCCCGTGCACAAGGGAACTAGCGGCCTCCGCCTGGCGTTGACCAGTACGAAAGGTTCCACTGGTTCAAGGGTTCCCCTGCCGCACCACCTGGAGGGCGTACCGTGCACCGCCGGCACAACGGGCTCAGGACCGCCGTACTCCTCGGCGGGCTGTCCGCGCTCATCATCGTCATCGGCAGCGTCTTCGGCAGGACGGGGCTGATCGTCGCCGTCCTGGTGGCGCTGGGCACCAACGCCTACGCGTACTGGAACAGCGACAAGCTCGCCCTGCGGGCGATGCGCGCCCGCCCGGTCAGCGAGTTCGAGGCGCCGCAGCTCTACCGCATGGTGCGCGAGCTCTCCACCGCCGCCCGCCAGCCCATGCCCCGGCTGTACATCTCGCCCACCGAGGCCCCCAACGCCTTCGCCACCGGCCGCAACCCGCGCAACGCCGCGGTCTGCTGCACCGACGGCATCCTGCGCCTCCTCGACGAGCGCGAGCTGCGCGGTGTGATCGGCCACGAGCTCAGCCACGTCTACAACCGCGACATCCTCATCTCCTCGGTCGCGGGCGCGCTCGCCTCGGTGGTGATGTTCCTGGTGAACTTCGCCTGGCTGGTCCCGGTCGGCAGGTCCGACGACGACGAGGGCCCGGGGATCGTCGGCATGATCATGATCATGCTGCTGGGGCCCATCGCCGCATCCCTGATCCAGCTCGCCGTCAGCCGCTCCCGGGAGTACGAGGCCGACGCGTCCGGCGCCCGCCTCACCGGCGACCCGCTGGCCCTGGCCTCGGCCCTCCGCAAGCTGGAGACGGGCACCGCGCGGCTCCCGCTGCCGCCGGAGCCGCGCCTGGAGACGGCGAGCCACATGATGATCGCCAACCCGTTCCGGCCCGGCGAGGGCATGTCCAAACTCTTCTCCACCCACCCCCCGATGACCGAGCGGATCAGCCGCCTGGAGCGGATGGCGGGCGGCGGCCACGGCTGAGGGGAGCCTCAGGAGATTTTCTCGCCGTTGTGGGTGCCGCCCTTGCAGGTGGCCTGGATGTCGACGGTGAGTACGCCCGGGCCCGCGTCGCCGTAGTCAGGGACGCCGCCCCCGTCCAGGCAGGTGAAGACGTCGATGTCGGCCGGGGCCACGGGTTCGGCCTGGGCGCTGGTGACGCCGATGACGCTCACGGCGGCCAGAGCCGCCGCCAGGATCGCTCTGCGCATGGTTCCTCCCGGACGGTTCGTCCGCCGAATGGCGGCACGCCCACCATGGCCACGGGGCACGTCCGATGGCGCGCTGCGTTGAGCCGTTAGAGGGTTTCAGCCCGCGTTGGGGGCGCCCCTCCGGGGGAGTACGAGAACAACCGCGCGGAGCGCGGTTTCGGGGATGTGGGGGGGCTTGCCCCCACAAGAAACGGTGAAGGGGCGGGACCGGAGCACCCCGCCCGCCCCCGGGAAGCACCGCTCACGCCACGGCCCGCTCCACCCTCGCCGCCCGCCGGTACCCACCGGGCGCCTGCCCGAACTCCCGCTTGAACGCCTTCGCGAACGCGAACTCCGACCCGTACCCGGCCCGTGCCGCGACGGCCGACAAGGGAACGTCCGACTCCCGCAGCAACCGCGCCGCCGTCGTCATCCGCCAGCGGGTCAGGTACGCGACGGGCGGCTCGCCGACGAGCGCCGTGAAGCGGCGGGCGAACGCCGCCCGGGACAGCCCGGAACGCCCGGCCAGCGACTCGACCGTCCACTGCGCCGAGGGCTCCTCGTGGATCGCCGCGAGCGCGGGCGCGACCACGGGGTCGGCCAGCGCGGCGGCCCACCCCGCGCCGTCGCCGTCCCCGGCGGGCCGCTCCGCCAGCCAGGCCCGGAGGATATACAGGAGCAAAGAGTCGATCAGCGAGGGCACGATGCCGGACGAGCCGGGCCGCGGGTTCTCCACCTCGGCGCCCAGCAACCGTACGGCGGCGCTCAGTTCGGGGTGCCGGCCGTCCCGCGCCGGCAGGTGGATCACGGCGGGCAGCCGGCCGACGAGCGGGTGCGGCCGGCCCTGGTCCAGGTGGTAGTTGCCGCACAGCAGGCTGGTACGGGCGCCGTCACCGCCCACCGAGACCGTTCCGATCGGGGTGCCCGCACAGAAATCCGCCGTGTCCTCGGGCTGCGCCGGGGTGTCCGGGTGGTCGGCGAGGATGTGCCCGCGCCCGTCCCGCAGGAAGATCACGTCACCTTCCTCCAGCCGGATCGGGTCCTGGTACGTGTCCACGGCCCCGTCCTCCAGCGGCAGCACCCAGCACGCGCCGTGCAGCACCACGTGGAACCCGGCCCCCGCGACGGGCGGCAGCCGCAGCCCCCAGGGCGCCCGCCCGTCGGTCCGCACGGAGGCCGGACTCCCGGTCCGCATCGAGGCCAGCGCCTCGGTCAGGATGTCCACACGATCTCCTCCACCCGACGTACCCGATGTACCCGGCTCACCCGACGTACCGGCTCACCCGAGGCTGCCGGCGTCCCCGGCGTCCCCGGCGTCCCCAGCGTCACGGCTCACCCGCCGCACCGGCCCGCAGCGTCCCCCAGTCTCATCCACGCCTCACCCGTCCCCCCATCCACCCCGCATCCACCCCTCAGTCCACCGTCAGCACGACCTTCCCCAGCGCCCGCCCCGCGCCCACCAGCTCATGCGCCGTGCCCGCCTCGGCGAGCGGGAAGGTGGCCCCGACGTGCGGCCGGATCCGGCCCGCGTCCACCAGCTCGGCGATCGCCTCCAGGGCCGCGTAGTCCGGCTCCACCATGACCCCGGCGAAGCGGAAGCCGGCGTCCTCCACCGCGGCCGCGAGCTCCCGGTCGCCGTGCTCCAGAATGCTGACCAGCGTGCCGCCGGGCCGGAGAACCTTCGTCGAACGGGCGCCCTGGGCCGTGGAGTCGAAGACCACGTCGACGTCCTTCACCGCCTCCGTGAAGTCGACCGACTGGTAGTCGATCACCTCGTCGGCGCCCAGCCCGCGGAGGAACTCGTGCTTGCCCGCGCTCGCCAGCGCGATCACCTCGGCGCCCCGGACCTTCGCGATCTGCACCGCCAGGTGCCCGACCCCGCCGGCCGCCCGGTGGACCAGCACCCGGTCGCCCTCCGCCACGCCGGCCGCGTCCACCAGCCCCTGCCAGGCGGTGAGCGCCGCGAGCGGCAGCGCGGCGGCGTGCACGTGATCGAGCGAGGCGGGCTTCCGGGCGACCTGGCGCGAGGGCACGGCCACGTACTCGGCGTAGGCGTTGGCGGCGCGCGGGAAGAACGGCATCCCGTACACCTCGTCACCGACCTTGAACCGGGCGCCGGCGCCGACCTCCTCGACGACCCCGGAGACGTCCCAGCCGACCCCGAACGGCGGCTCGCCCAGCAGCGGGAACGCCCCGGACCGGACGGCGACGTCCACCGGGTTCACCGCGCTCGCCCGCACCCGTATCAGCACCTCGCCCCCGAGCGGCACCGGCCGCTCCTTCTCCACCAGCTCCAGCACCTCGGGGCCGCCGAAGGTCTTCTGCACCACAGCACGCATGGGGACACTCCCTGCTCGTTCGTCCGTTTCGACTCGTTCACCGTACGAACCCGGAACGAGCGTCTGAATGGCCTTCCGTCTCCGAAAAATGTCCCGCCGTCTCGCATTCCACCCCGAGGGGGCGCTCAACGGCCGTAGACCCCGACGGCGATCCGCACGAGCGACCCGACCAGCGGGTTCGCCTCACCCGCCCGCCACGCCACCACCACCGGGCTCGGCGCCACGCCGTCCAGCGGCACCACGGCGAGCCCCTCGCCCGGCTCGTGCCCCAGGACCGTCACGCCGACCGTGCCGTTCCAGAGCACGGCCTGCCGGCACTCCCGGACCGCGCGGACCACCGGGCCCTCGCGGGGCTCTCCGGCGTGCCAGTACGCCTGCCAGAGCGGGTCGGTGCCCGCCGGGAAGCGGAACCAGCGGCGGTCCGCCAGGTCGGCCGGCCGCAGCCGGCCGTGCCGGACCAGCGGATCGTCGGCGCGCAACAGGGCGCCCACCGGGTCGGCCCGCAGCTCGCGCACGGTCAGCCCGGTCTCGTCGAACGGTCCGCGGGTCAGGGCGACGTCGACCGTTCCGGCGTGCAGCCCGCAGGTCGGGTCGGTCAGGTCCGTGTCGCGGACGCGGACCTCGGCGTGCGGGTGCCGCCGGCGGAAGGCGCGGGCCAGCCGCGCCGCCTCGGGACCGCCGCCGTCCCCCAGGATGCCGACGGCGAGGGTGGCGCCCCCGGCCGCCGCGGTGACGCGGTCGCGGGCCCGGCCGGCCCGGTCGAGCAGGGCGCGCGCCTCGTCGAGCAGGACGGCTCCCGCCGGGGCGAGCGCGACACCGGCGGGCGACCGGTCGAACAGCGCCGCGCCGACGTCGGCCTCCAGCCGCCTGATCGCCCGACTCAGCGGCGGCTGGCTCATGTGCAGCCGGGCGGCGGCCCGGCCGAAGTGGAGTTCCTCGGCGACCGCCACGAAATACCGCAGGGTGCGCAGCTCCATGCGGGGACGATACCCGTCCGGTATCGGCCGTCCCGGGCAGGTCTTGGACAACCCCCGGGCCCCGGCCGTCAGATGGGGACATGACCGACGAACCGCAGACCGACACCGGCCGACCGTCCACCGCCCCCACCGCATCGGTGGTCGCCCCGGGCGAAGGGGAAACGATCCTCCTGGGCCCCACGCGCATGCGCGTCCTCGAAGACGGCACCCACACCGGCCACCGCCTCGGGGTCACCGAGTCCGTCCTCGCGCCGCACACCCCCGGACCGCCGCAGCACCGCCACGCCCGGCACGACGAGGGCTTCTACGTCCTCTCCGGCACGGTGAGGTTCACGGTCGGGGACCGGGAGCACGACGCGACCGCGGGCACCTTCGTGCTCGTCCCGCCGGGAACCCCGCACACGTTCGCCAACACGACCGGCCAATCGGCCGTCATGCTGAGCGTCTTCACGCCGGATCTGTACGTGCAGTACTTCCGCGACCTGCGGGACATGACGGCCGACGGCCGCACCCCGAGCCCCCGGACGCACCGCGAGACGATGAGCCGCTACGCGACGGAAACCGCCACCGACCTCCCCTGACGGCCGGCCGCGGCTCTTTCCGCCCGCGCGGAGGGCAACCGCGTCACCGGGTCCCGGCGTCACAGTGAGTGGTCAGGGAACCGGTCGCGTGAAAGGCTATGTACATGAGGTTCATCCTGAATGTCGTCTGGCTGGTCCTCTGCGGGCTCTGGATGGCGCTCGGCTATGTGCTCGCGGGCATCATCTGCTGCGTGCTCATCGTGACGATCCCGTTCGGCGTCGCCTCTTTCCGTATCGCCTCCTACGCCCTCTGGCCCTTCGGCCGGACGACCGTCGAACGCCGGGACGCGGGCGCCGGCTCGCTGCTCGGCAACATCATCTGGATCGTCTTCGCCGGCTGGTGGCTCGCGCTGGGCCACATCTTCACCGGCATCGCGCTGTGCTGCACGATCATCGGCATCCCGCTCGGCATCGCGAACTTCAAGCTGATCCCGGTCTCCCTGATGCCGCTCGGCCGCGAAATCGTCCCGACGGACCGCCCGTTCGCCACCCGGTAGGCATGACGCGAGGCGGGTGCCCGTACGGCGTCCGGGTACGGGCCGCCACGGCGAGGTGACGGCCGCCCGGGCGAGGGCGCGCCGCGCACCGCAACCTCCCGGCCGCCCACGCCGTTTGCCGCGCATGAACGCAGCGCTGCAATCAGAGACCGACACGGCGGCGGCCCGGGCCGGTGCGCGGTGAGGGAGCCCTCGGCCGGCCGCGGCACCCCCGCGGAGCGGCCCGCCCCGCCGGTCAACTCGCACAACGAATGGGACCCCTTGGAGGAGGTCGTCGTCGGACGCCTCGACGGCGCCGTCGTCCCCTCCCGCCACCCGGTCGTCGCCTGCAACCTCCCGCCGTGGGCGGCCCGGCTGCAGGGGCTCGCCGCCGGCCGCCGGTATCCGAGGATCCTGGTGGAGCGGGCGCAGCGCGAACTCGACGGGTTCGTCGACCTCTTGTGCTCCCTCGGTGTCACGGTCACCCGCCCCGACCCGGTCGACCACGGGAGGTGCTTCCGCACCCCGCACTGGTCGTCGCGCGGCTTCTGCAACGCCTGCCCGCGGGACTGTCTGCTGGTGGTCGGCGACGAGATCATCGAGACCCCGATGGCGTGGCCGTGCCGGTATTTCGAGACGCACTCCTACCGCACGCTCCTCAAGGACTATTTCCGGCGCGGCGCCCGCTGGACGGCCGCGCCGCGGCCGCAGCTCACCGACGAGCTGTTCGTGCCGGGCCACCGGAGGCCCGGGGCGGGCGCGCCCGTGCGCCACATCGTCACCGAGTTCGAGCCGGTCTTCGACGCGGCGGACTTCGTCCGCGTGGGCCGGGACCTCTTCGTCACGCGCGGCAACGTCACCAACCGCATGGGCGTCGACTGGCTCCGCCGCCACCTCGGCCCCGGCTACCGCGTCCACGAGATCGAGAGCCGCTGCCGGACGCCCATGCACATCGACACGACGTTCATGCCGCTCGCCCCCGGCAAGGTGATGATCAACCCGGAGTACGTCGACGTCGACGGCCTGCCCGACATCCTGCGGTCGTGGGACATCCTCGTCGCCCCCGAGCCCGACCCGATGGACGACCGCCTGCTCAGGCTGACGTCGCTGTGCGGCAAGTGGCTGAGCATGAACGTGCTCGTGATCGACGAGAAGCGGGTGATCGTGGAGCGGCACCACACCGGGATGGTGAACGCGCTCAAGAAGTGGGGGTTCGAGCCGGTCCCCTGCGACTTCCTGCACTACGCGCCGTTCGGCGGCTCGTTCCACTGCGCCACGCTCGACGTCCGGCGCCGCGGCACGCTCGAGTCGTACTTCCGCTGACACCCCGACGACACGGGAGAACGCATCCCGCCCCCGCGGCACCACTTTTCGGTCAGGACGCGTCGATCGGCCGCGCGCCGCCTGCGCGGCCGGGAGAGTGGTCGCGCGCCCCGACGCGCGGCAGCGCCTCGACGCGCATCAGCGTTCCGACGCGCGGCAGCGCCCCGGGCGCAGCAGCGCACCGGCCCGCCCGCCGGGCCGGCCCCGGCCGAAAGGACCCCACCCGTGCCCCAGCGCACCTCCCGCCTGCGCACCGCCGCCCTGGCCGCCGCGACCGTCCTGGCCGTGGGCGCCCCCACGGCGTACGCCGCCCTGGACGCCGGCAACGAACCGGCGGCCACCGACCGTTCGACGGCCGTGCGCGGCACCCCGTACGTCGGCACGCACCTCTACTTCGGCACCGCCCGCTCCGACGGACACCCGGATGTGACGGACCGTCAGTTCCGCGACTTCGTGACCCGGCGCGTCACGCCGAGGTTCCCCGCCGGCCTGACCATCGAGGACGCGCGCGGGCAGTGGCGCGACGCCAAGGGCGTCGTCATCCGCGAGCGCTCCTACGAACTGACCCTCTACTACCCCAAGTCCGAGGCCCGCGCGAAGGACGCGGGCATCCAGGAGATCCGCGCCGCGTACAAGAAGCAGTTCCACCAGGAGTCGGTGATGCGCGCGGACGAGGCCGCGAGCGTGGACTTCTGACCGTCCGCGGAACGGGACGAGGGCGCGCCGCGGAAGATCGTGGACCTTCCCCGGCGCGCCCTCGTCCGGACGCCGGTCGCCTACGGGAATGCCCGTCGCGTCACCGGTAGTTGACGAACTGGAGGGCGAAGTCCAGCTCCTTGCCCTTCAGCAGGGCGATCACGGCCTGGAGGTCGTCGCGGCTCTTGGAGGAGACCCGCAGCTCGTCACCCTGGACCTGGGCCTTGACGCCCTTGGGGCCCTCGTCGCGGATGATCTTGGCGACCTTCTTGGCGTTCTCCTGGGAGATGCCCTCTTCGAGCGACGCGGAGATCCGGTACTCCTTGCCCGAAAGCTGCGGCTCGCCCGCGTCCAGGGCCTTCAGGGAGATGCCGCGCTTGATGAGCTTCGACTGGAAGACGTCGAGAATCGCCTTCACCCGCTCCTCGGAGTTGGCCCGCATCTCGATCTTCTCGCCGGACCAGGCGATCGAGGCGCCGACGTTCTTGAAGTCGTAGCGCTGCGAGATCTCCTTGGCAGTCTGGTTGAGGGCGTTGTCGACCTCCTGCCGCTCGACCTTCGAGACGATGTCGAAACTGGAGTCGGCCATATTGAGTTGGCTCCTCGTGCGTAGATTCTGTCAGGGGCGCGGCGTGGGGGCGTCCTCGGCGGCGGGTGCCCGGCGAGGGCCGGACGGGCCCGGAGGACGGCCGCCCCGCAAGCCTAGTCATCCGGGCGGCGTTCGGCTGGCTCCGAATCGAGTGGCGGAGCACCCCCGGTCATCGGGTATGGTTTACGTCGTTGCCGAGGAGATCTCGAAAGGGAGTCCGAGGCGGCACCCATGGCGGTGTGCCCGAGTGGCCAATGGGAGCGGACTGTAAATCCGTCGGCTTAGCCTACCCAGGTTCGAATCCTGGCGCCGCCACCGAGTGAGGCCCCTGCTCTTCCGAGAGCAGGGGCCTCTTTGGTGTGCTCGCAGTGCTCAGCGTGCTCGGTGGGGCGCTCCGGTCCGCTCGCCGCCGGTCAGGGGTGCCCGCCCGCGTTCAGGTGGGGACCGGGTGCGTTCAACTGCGTTCGGGCGGGTTTTTTCTGGGCGCCCGGGGCGGGAAGCCGGGGCGCCGGCCCCCCGGACCGGACCGCCTCCGCCGCCCCCCTGCCCGCCCCGCCACCCCGCTCACCCCGCCACGGCCCGTACCGCCTCCTCCACCGGCGTCCGCCCGCCGATCAGCTCCAGCGTCCGGCCCGCGGTCCCCGGGGTGTCCAGCAGCCCCAGCAGGACGGCCGCCACGTCGTCCCGGGTGACCTCGCCGCGGCCCGTCGACTCGTCCAGCGTGACCAGCCCGGTGCCCGGGTCGTCCGTGAGCCGGCCGGGGCGGAGGATCGTCCAGTCCAGACCCGCGCGGGAGCGGACGTCCGCGTCCGCGGCGCCCTTGGCGCGCAGGTAGGCCGCGAAGACCGGGTCGGTGCCCTCAGGGGGCTGCCCGTCGGCGCCCATGCTGGAGACGACGACGAAGCGCCGTACCCCGGCCGCCTCCGCCGCGTCGGCGAAGAGGGTGGCCGCGCCGCGGTCCACGCTGTCCTTGCGCTCGATGCCGCTGCCGGGGCCCGCGCCGGCCGCGAAGACGGCGGCGTCGGCACCCTCCAGGTGCCGGGCGATGTCCGCGACGGACGCCGACTCCAGGTCGCAGACGACCGGTTCGGCCCCGGCGGCGAGCAGGTCGCCCGCCTGTTCCGGCCGGCGGATCACGCCGGCCACCTCGTCTCCGCGCCGGGCGAGCAGCCGCTCCAGCCGCAGCGCGATCTGTCCATGTCCACCAGCGATGACAATGCGCATGATCCGACCGTACGCCCCGGTGGTCACGGGCCTCAGGAGGAGGGTTCGCCCCCGCGCGGCGCCTGCCGGGGCAGCTCCAGGGCGGGCGCCCCCGCCGAGTGCCGGTACTCGCGGACGGCGCTCGTCCGCGACACCACCCGTCCGCGGTGCACCACCAGGCGGCTGTAGCCCAGCGAGAGCACCCCGGCCACTCCGCCCCCGCGGATCGCCAGCAGTTCGGCCGGGAACCCGGCCTCGACCCGGACCTCCGGCAGCCCCATCGCCTCCCGCGCCCGCCCGCTCACCGCCTCGTACGCCTGGTCGGGCGGCAGTTCGCCGCGCGAGGCGAGCAGGAAGGCGGCCTCCAGCGGGTCGCCGCGGCCGACCGGGTTGGCGGCGTCCCGGACCGCCCCGCTGCCGGCCGCCACCCGTACGCCGGCGGCGCGCAGCAGCCGTACGGGCGCGGCGTGCGAGACGCGGTAGCGGCTGCGGGCGGTGATCCCGCAGTCGCCCTGCGGCAGGCACACCACCGTCACGCCGGCGGCGGCCAGCTGCTCGGCGGCCCGGACGGCGGCCTCCCGGGGGAGCCGGGCCAGGCCGCCGCACGGGCCGAGGGTGACGGCCGGACGCAGGCCGCCGGCCATCGCGGCGATCCGGGCGAGCCGGGGCGGGTCGTCGGCGTCGGTGTGCAGGTCCACCGCGCAGCCGTGCTCGGCGGCGATCCGCAGGACGGCCTCCACGTAGCCGGTCGGGTCCGGGTCCAGGTCGGGGCAGCCTCCGACGGCGGTGGCGCCCATCTTGACCGCGTCCCGGAGCACGGCGAGATTGTCGGCCCCGGCGAGGCCGGTGAGCAGCCCGGGGACGGCGACGGCCGTGAGGTCGGTGAGGTCGCGCAGGACGCGGCGGGCGGCCAGGACGCCCTCCAGCGCCCGCAGGCCGTGCACGTCGCCGACGCGGACGTGCGAGCGGACGGCGGTGGCGCCGTGGCCGAGCTGGAGCAGTGCCGCCTCGGTGGCGCGCCGCTGGACGTCCTCGACGCCGTCCGGGGCCGGGCCCGTGAGGTCGGCGGTGAGCGCGGTGTCGCCGTGCGCGTGCGGTTCGGCGGGGGCCGGCAGCAGCAGGTAGCCGTCGAGGTCGCAGCGGACGCCGGGGGCGAGGCTGCCCGCCGTGCCGACGGCCTCGACGCGGCCGCCGCTCAGCCGTACGTCCACCACGCGGCCGTCGGCGAGGTGGGCGCCGGAGAGCACCAGTGGCTTCTCACCGGGACCGCCGCCGCCCGGGGAGCCGGGCGGGGAGCTCGCGTCGCCGTCGGGGTTCCTCGCGGGCTGCGGCTGCTGGTTGTCGGGCATCGCGCTCCCTACGGTCCGGGGCATTCGCGCAGCGTGATCCCGAGCCTAGGCCGCGGGGGGAGCGGGTTCGAGCAGGCTACGGCGCGCTGCGAATAGTCGTACCGGCGGAGGCGCTCCGGTGCGGTCGTACGGGGGCCGGGCGCGGCCGGTGCGGTGCTGGTGGGCGGCTGTGGCGCGGGCTCCGGGCCGGGTGCCGGACGCGGCCCGGGCCTCCGCCCGGGGGTGCTCCGGTACGGATTTCACCTTCGGCCGCAGAGCGTGTAATGTCTTCCTCGCTCGCCCCAATAGCTCAGTCGGCAGAGCGTCTCCATGGTAAGGAGAAGGTCAACGGTTCGATTCCGTTTTGGGGCTCTGGTGTGAGGGGTCTCCCCGTCTTCGGACGGGGGGACACCCCCCGCATCAAAGCGGCGTAGCTCAGTCGGTAGAGCAAGCGGCTCATAATCGCTGTGTCACCGGTTCAAGTCCGGTCGCCGCTACCCACAGTAGCCGATTGCGGGGTCGGTCCTCCGATCGGCTACTCTTGTCTGCGTTCATCCGTCCATCCGTCAAGGAGCACTCACGTGGCTGCCACCGACGTCCGCCCGAAGATCACGCTGGCCTGCGTGGAGTGCAAGGAGCGGAACTACATCACCAAGAAGAACCGGCGTAACGACCCGGACCGTCTTGAGATGAAGAAGCACTGCCCGCGTTGCAACGCGCACACCGCGCACCGCGAAACGCGATAACGCACAGTCGTTCATGAGGCCGTCCCCGGTTCCTGGGGGCGGCCTCATGGCGTATCCCCACCCAGGAGGTGCCGAGCCGATGGCGCTCGACCAGTCCTTCGTCGGACGGACCTATCCGGCCACCGCCCCTTACGAGGTCGGCCGCGAGAAGATCCGTGAATTCGCCGAGGCCATCGGCGACGAGAACCCGGCGTACACCGACGCCGAGGCCGCCAAGGCGCTCGGCCACCCGGATGTGATCGCCCCGCCGACCTTTGTGTTCGCCATCACCTACCGGGCCGCCGGCCAGGTGATCGAGGACCCGCAGCTGGGGCTGGACTACAGCCGCGTCGTCCACGGCGACCAGAAGTTCACCTACACCCGCCCGGTCCGCGCGGGTGACCGGCTGACGGTCACCTCCACCATCGAGACGATCAAGTCGATGGCGGGCAACGACCTGCTGACCATCCGGGGTGATGTCCACGACGAGCACGGCGAGCACGTGGTGACCGCCCACACGATGCTGGTGGCCCGCGGCCCCGAGGCCGCTGTGGAAGGGGAGGCGTGATGACCGCCAAGGTCTCCTACGACGACGTCGAGGTCGGCACGGAGCTGCCGACGCGCGAGTTCCCTGTGAACCGCGCCACGCTGGTGCGCTACGCGGGTGCCTCCGGCGACTTCAACCCGATCCACTGGAACGAGCGGTTCGCCAAGGAGGTCGGGCTCCCGGACGTGATCGCGCACGGCATGTTCACCATGGCCGAGGCGGTCCGCGTGATCACCGACTGGGCGGGCGACCCGGGCGCGGTGGCCGAGTACGGGGTGCGCTTCACCAAGCCGGTCGTCGTCCCGGACGGCGACGAGGGCGCGGTCATCGAGGTCAGCGGCAAGGTCGCGGCCAAGCTGGACGACGAGGCGCGGACCGTGCGCGTGGACCTGCTGGTGCGCAGCGCGGGGCAGCGGGTGCTCGGCATGCCGCGGGCCGTCGTGCGGCTGGCCTGAGGCCCCGGGGCGGTTCCGGGGGCGGCGACCGCCGTCCTCGGAACCGCCCGGCCCTGGCTCTTGCGAAGTTAGTTATCGACCACTAATCTCCTCTCCATGGTCAGGATGAGCGCGGAGGAGCGGCGCGAGAGCGTCGTCCGGGCGGCGGTCGCCGAGTTCGCCCGCGGCGGCTACCACGGCACCTCGACGGAGACGATCGCCCGCAGGGTGGGCGTGTCGCAGCCGTACCTCTTCCGCCTCTTCCCGGGCAAGCAGGCGATCTTCCTCGCCGCGGTCGACGCGTGCCAGGAGAAGATCATCCGCACCTTCGAGGAGGCCGCCGACGGCGTCCCGCCGGAGGGGGTGGTGAAGGCGATGGGTCTGGCCTACGAAGCCCTCATCGCCCGCGACAAGGAGACGCTGCTGATGCTCATGCAGATGTGCGTCGCCGTGGCCTCCGCCGAGGCGGCGGGCGACACGGAGTTCGGCCGCCCGATCCGGGCGGGCTGGGAGCGGCTCACCGACCAGGTCCGCCTGGCGCTGGGGGGCGACCCGGAGCAGACGGCCCGGTTCATGGCCCACGGGATGCTCATCAACTCGCTGGTCTCGCTGGGCTTCCCGCCCGAGCACCGGGTGTGGGACGGGCTGCCGCCCTCCGGGCGCGACTGACCCCGCACGCCACCGGATTCACCGGCCCGCCGGGCCGGTTCTCTTTCGCCGCCGAAAGTTAGTGACCGATAAATAAGCAGGGGGAGAAGTGGAACAGCAAGCCTCACGACGCGCCGTCTGGGCCCTCGTCGTCTCGGGCGCGGCCGGCTTCATGGCCGCGCTCGACAACCTCGTCGTCACCACCGCGCTGCCGACCCTCCGCCGGGACCTCGGCGGTTCGCTCGAAGACCTCGAATGGACGGTCAGCGCCTACACGCTCACCTACGCGGTCCTGCTGATGTTCGGCGCCGCGCTGGGCGACCGGTTCGGCCGCCGCAGGTTCTTCGGCATCGGCATCGCGCTGTTCACCGCCGCCTCCGCGGCCGCCGCGCTGTCGTCCGGCATCGACGCGCTCATCGCCTTCCGGGCCGTCCAGGGCGTCGGCGCCGCGATCATGACGCCGCTGAGCCTCACCCTGCTGACCGCCGCCACCCCGCCCGAACGGCGCGGCACGGCCTTCGGCATCTGGGGCGCCATCAACGGCCTCGCCGTCGCCACCGGCCCGCTCATCGGCGGCGGACTCACCGAGCACATCTCGTGGCACTGGATCTTCTGGCTCAACGTCCCGATCGGGCTGCTCCTCCTCCCGATCGTCCGGTTCCGCGTCGCCGAGTCCCGCACGCCGGACGCCCGGCTCGACATCCCCGGCACGGTCCTGGTCAGCGGCGGCCTCTTCGGCGTCGTCTTCGCCGTCGTCAACGTCAACACGTACGGCTGGACGAACGGCCGGGTGCTCACCGGACTCGTCGTGGGAGCGCTGCTGCTCGCCGCCTTCGTCCGGCACGGCATCACCCACCCCAAGCCCATGCTGCCCATGCGCCTCTTCCGCAACCGGGCCTTCAGCGGCGTCAACGCGGCCGGGCTGCTGATGTTCTTCGGCATGTTCGGCTCGATCTTCCTGCTCAGCCAGTTCCTGCAGGGCGTCGGCGGCTACTCGCCCACCGAGGCGGGCCTGCGCATGCTGCCCTGGACCGGGATGTCGCTGATCGTCGCCCCGCTCGCGGGCCGGCTCGCCGACCGGGTCGGCGGGCGCGTCGTGGTCATCTGGGGCCTCACCTGCCAGGCGACCGGACTCGCCTACTACGCCCTGGTCCTCGCCGCAGACCTCTCCTACGCGGCCCAGCTGCCCGCCCTGATCCTCAACGGCGTCGGCATGGCCCTCTTCTTCGCCCCCTCCTCCGCACTCGCCATGTCCTCGGTGGGCCCCGCCGAGCAGGGCATCGCCTCCGGGACGAACAGCGCGCTGCGCGAGGTCGGCGGGGCGTTCGGGGTCGCCGTCCTCGGCTCGGTCTTCTCCGCCCGCGGCGGGTTCGGATCGCCCCAGGCGGTCGTGGACGGCACCACCCCGGCGCTGTGGATCGGCGCCGCGGGCGTCGCCCTCGCGGCGGTGGCGGCCGCCCTCATCCCGCGGCACGGGCGGCCTTCGGCCGTGGGGGCGGCCACGGTGGAGGGGACGACGCCGAGGGACGCCGCGGAGGCCATCAGCGGACGCGCGGCGGACCGGGCCGGCGCGCACGCCGGAGCGGGCACCGGCCGATAGCGCCCCGAGCGCGTGCCGAGGACCCCGGACCGCCGTTCCGGGCGGTCCGGGCCTCGGTCGGTACCCGCCCGGCGTCCCGGACGGACCGCCGGTACGTCGCGGGGCGCGAGGCATGAGCCGGTCCGGGACGCGGGGCGAGCGCCCGGGGGAGGGGCGCGAGCCGCGCCGGACGGACCGCACGCCGCCCCTCGAGCCGTGCCGTCGCCGCGGCCGTACGGCGCACGACGGCGCGGCTCGCGCGTCCGCCGCTGCCCCGGGGCCGGCCTCTCCGGGACGCGGCCGGTGCCGGGCCCGGGCCGTTCCGTAGGGGGTACGGACGGCGGGAGGGCACCGGAGCCGTCCGGGCCAGGTGGCCCAGCAGGGCCCCCGTCCACGCCCCGTACCCTTGTCGCCGTGCAGGAACTCCACGACACCCCCCTCGCCCCCCTGACCACCTTCCGTCTCGGCGGCCCCGCGACCCGTCTGGTCACGGCCGTCACCGACGAGGAAGTGATCGCGACCGTGCGCGAGGCGGACGCCTCCGGGACGCCACTGCTGATCATCGGCGGCGGCAGCAACCTCGTGATCTCAGACAAGGGCTTCGACGGCGTCGCCCTGCGCATCGCTACGGCCGGATTCTCGCTCCGGGGCAGCGACCTGGAGCTCGCCGCCGGCGAGAACTGGTCCGACGCCGTCGCCCGCACCGTCGAGGCCGGACTCGCCGGCATCGAGTGCATGGCCGGCATCCCCGGCTCGGCCGGCGCCACCCCGATCCAGAACGTGGGCGCCTACGGCCAGGAGGTCTCCTCCGTCATCACCGAGGTCGTCGCCTACGACCGCCGGGCCGGCGAGACCGTCGTCCTGCCGAACGCCGAGTGCGGCTTCTCCTACCGGCACAGCCGCTTCAAGGCGGACCCCTCCCGCTACGTCGTCCTGCGCGTCCGCTTCGCCCTGGAGGACGCGGGCGGCCTCTCCGCGCCCATCAAGTACCCCGAGACCGCCCGCACCCTCGGCGTCGAGGCCGGGGACCGTGTCCCCGCCGCCACCGCCCGCGAGACCGTGCTGCGGCTGCGCGCCGGCAAGGGCATGGTGCTCGACCCCGAGGACCACGACACCTGGTCCGCCGGGTCGTTCTTCACCAACCCCGTGCTCACGGCCGAGCAGCACGCGGCCTTCCTGGCCCGGGCGGCGGAGCGGCTCGGGGCGGACGTCGTCCCGCCGGCCTACCCGGCGGGGGACGGGCTGGTGAAGACGTCGGCCGCCTGGCTGATCGACAAGGCGGGGTTCGGGAAGGGGTACGGGGACGGGCCCGCGCGGATCTCGACCAAGCACACGCTGGCCCTGACGAACCGGGGCTCGGCCACGACGGAGGATCTGCTGGCGCTGGCCCGGGAGGTCCGGGACGGGGTCCGGGAGGCGTTCGGGGTGACCCTGGTGAACGAGCCGGTGACGGTCGGCGTCAGCCTTTAGGTTCCAGGGGGCGGGTCTGGGGGAGGTTGCCCCTGTCCCTCCCCCAGAGGGGGCACCCCCATTTCACCGTTTCTTGCGGGGGCTCCGCCCCCGCACCCCCGCAGCACGCTGCGCGCGCAGTCCTCAAACGCCGGACGGGCTGAGCCACGCCTCCACCCCCGCCAGCAGCCTCCCCTTCACATCCGCCGGCGCCACCGAGCCGCGGATCGACTGCCGGGCCAGTTCCGCCAGTTCCTCGTCCGTGAAGCCGTGGTGTTCGCGGGCGAGCTGGTACTGGGCGGCGAGGCGGGAGCCGAAGAGGAGGGGGTCGTCGGCGCCGAGGGCCATGGGGACGCCGGCCTCGAAGAGGGTGCGCAGCGGGACGTCCGCGGGCTTCTCGTAGACGCCGAGGGCCACGTTCGACGACGGGCAGACCTCGCACGTCACGCCACGCTCCGCCAGCTTGCGCAGCAGCCGCGGGTCCTCGGCCGCCCGTACGCCGTGGCCCACCCGGCCCGCGCGCAGGTCGTCCAGGCAGTCGCGGACGCTCGCCGGGCCCGACAGCTCGCCGCCGTGCGGCGCGGCCAGCAGGCCGCCTTCGCGGGCGATCTCGAAGGCCCGGTCGAAGTCCCGGGCGAAGCCGCGCCGCTCGTCGTTGGAGAGGCCGAAGCCGACCACGCCCTTGTCGGCGTAGCGCACCGCCAGCCGGGCCAGGGTGCGGGCGTCCAGGGGGTGCTTCATCCGGTTCGCGGCGACCAGGACCCGTATCCCGAGGCCGGTGTCGCGGGACGCGGTCTCCACGGCGTCCAGGATGATCTCCAGCGCGGGGATCAGCCCGCCCAGCCGGGGCGCGTACGAGGTGGGGTCGACCTGGATCTCCAGCCACCCGGAGCCGTCCCGGACGTCCTCCTCGGCGGCCTCGCGCACCAGCCGCCGGATGTCGTCGGGGGAGCGCAGGCAGGAGCGCGCGATGTCGTACAGCCGCTGGAACCGGAACCAGCCGCGCTCGTCCGTCGCCCGAAGTCTCGGGGGCTCGCCGCCGCTCAGCGCCTCCGGCAGGTGCACGCCGTACTTGTCGGCCAGCTCCAGCAGCGTCCCCGGACGCATCGAGCCGGTGAAGTGCAGGTGCAGATGGGCCTTCGGCAGCAGACGGACGTCACGAACGTTCTCCATCTGTGGATCCTGCCGCATCGACCCCGGCGTCCGGAAGGCGTTTCCTGGATCGTCCCTGATCGGGGAGGGGTCCGAAAGGGAGAACGAGGGGAGGCCGGGCGCCGCGCCTCCCCTCGTACCGTCGCGTCAGTCGCGCGCCTCGGCCAGCAGCTTCTGGATCCGCGAGACGCCCTCCGCCAGGTCCTCGTCGCCCAGCGCGTACGAGAGCCGCAGGTAGCCCGGCGTGCCGAACGCCTCGCCCGGGACGACCGCGACCTCGGCCTCCTCCAGGATCAGCGCCGCCAGCTCCACCGAGGTGGCCGGCCGCTTGCCGCGGATCTCCTTGCCGAGCAGCGCCTTGACCGACGGGTAGGCGTAGAACGCGCCCTCCGGCTCCGGGCAGACGACGCCGTCGATCTCGTTGAGCATGCGCACGATCGTGCGGCGGCGGCGGTCGAAGGCGACCTTCATCTCCTCGACGGCCTTCAGGTCGCCGGCGATGGCGGCCAGCGCGGCGCGCTGCGCGACGTTGCTCACGTTGGAGGTGGCGTGCGACTGGAGGTTGGTCGCGGCCTTCACCACGTCCTGCGGGCCGACGATCCACCCCACGCGCCAGCCCGTCATGGCGTACGTCTTGGCGACACCGTTGACGACGATGCACTTGTCGCGCAGCTCCGGCACCACCACCGGCAGGGAGGAGAACTCGGCGTCGCCGTAGACGAGGTGCTCGTAGATCTCGTCCGTCAGGACCCACAGGCCGTGCTCCGCCGCCCAGCGGCCGATCTCCTCGACCTGGGCGCGCGAGTAGACCGCGCCGGTCGGGTTGGAGGGGGAGACGAACAGCAGCACCTTGGTGCGCTCGGTGCGGGCCGCCTCCAGCTGCTCGACGGAGACCCGGTAACCGGTCGTCTCGTCGGCCACGACGTCCACCGGGACACCGCCGGCGAGGCGGATGGACTCGGGGTACGTGGTCCAGTACGGCGCCGGGACGATCACCTCGTCGCCCGGGTCGAGGATCGCCGCGAACGCCTCGTAGATGGCCTGCTTGCCGCCGTTGGTGACGAGCACCTGGGACGCCTCGACCTCGTAGCCCGAGTCGCGCAGCGTCTTGGCGGCGATGGCGGCCTTCAGCTCGGGGAGGCCGCCGGCCGGGGTGTAGCGGTGGTTCTTCGGGTCGCGGCACGCCTCGACGGCGGCCTCGACGATGTAGTCCGGGGTGGGGAAGTCCGGCTCGCCCGCGCCGAAGCCGATCACCGGGCGCCCGGCCGCCTTGAGGGCCTTGGCCTTGGCGTCCACGGCGAGCGTCGCGGACTCGGAGATCGACCCGATGCGGGTGGAGACCCGGCGGTCGGTGGGTGCCTGAGCGGCGGGGAAGGGAGCGGTGGCATCGGTCATACAGGCATCGTCGCAGAACCGGCGGGGACCGGGGGCGGTGGTTCCAGGGAACGGAACGAGCGGTTCACGGGACGGCCGAGCACCTGCCCCGGAGCCGCATGGAATCCCGGATTCCGGAGCTTTTCCCACGACGGCGGCGGTATCTGTTCGACGGCGGGCCCCGAACCACGTACACTCATGCGTCGTTGGCCCCTCACAGGCGAATCCGCACCGTACACATCGTGCGGCCGAGCGGATGCGGTACGTTGGGGGAACCACAAAGGGTCGTAGCTCAATTGGTAGAGCACTGGTCTCCAAAACCAGCGGTTGGGGGTTCAAGTCCCTTCGGCCCTGCTACACGCATCGTCACCGAGGTGCGTGCGTACGCACTGATGCACCGCCGTGCGGCTCCACCGGGCGCGGCACGGCCACGACCCGGATTCAGGTGAGGACGTAGTGACGGAAGCCCTTGGCTCCACCGCGACGCCTGAGAGCGGTCGTCCCGAGGACGAGGTCGCCGTCAAGAAGCGCCGCGGCGGCAAGCGCGGCAAGAGGGGCCCGCTCGGGCGGATGGCGCTGTTCTACCGCCAGGTCGTCGCGGAGCTCCGCAAGGTCGTCTGGCCCACGCGTGGCCAGCTCTCGACGTACACCTCCGTGGTGATCGTCTTCGTCGTCATCGTCATTGGTCTCGTGACCGTGATTGACTATGGGTTCAGCAACGCCGTCAAGTACGTCTTCGGCTGAGCCCGCCCGCGCGCCAAGGCGGTCGCCTCCGGGAGGGTTCCGGAGAGCCGCCTTTTCGCACGTTCCACCCCTTGAAGCCAGGAAGAAGCAGCCACGTGTCTGACCCGAACCTGAACGACGCCGTCGAGCCCGTCGAGGCGGCAGAGGCCGACGTGGACGCGGCTGTCTCGGCCGAGGTCGAGGGCGACGCTGCGAGCGCTGACGACACCGGGCGCGAGCTCGCCGCCGGCGCCGAGGGCGTCGAAGAGGCCGACGAGGCCGATGAGACCGCCGTGGCCGAGGAGCCGGAGGCCGCCGCCGACGCGGACGAGGCCGAGGACGCCGAGCCCGCCGAGGAGGCCGCCCCGGTGGACCCCGTCGCCGCGCTCCGCGAGGAGCTGCGCGGGCTGCCCGGCGAGTGGTACGTCATCCACACCTACGCCGGTTACGAGAACCGCGTGAAGACCAACCTCGAGCAGCGCGCCGTCTCGCTGAACGTCGAGGACTACATCTTCCAGGCCGAGGTGCCGCAGGAAGAGGTCGTCCAGATCAAGAACGGTGACCGCCGCACCGTCCGCCAGAACAAGCTCCCCGGCTACGTGCTGGTGCGCATGGACCTGACGAACGAGTCGTGGGGCGTCGTCCGGAACACCCCGGGCGTCACCGGCTTCGTGGGCAACGCCTACGACCCGTACCCGCTGACCCTGGACGAGATCGTCAAGATGCTCGCCCCGGAGGCCGAGGAGAAGGCCGCCAAGGAGGCCGCCGAGGCCGAGGGCCGTCCGGCTCCCAGCCGCAAGGTCGAGGTCCAGGTGCTGGACTTCGAGGTCGGCGACTCGGTCACCGTCACCGACGGCCCGTTCGCGACGCTCCAGGCGACGATCAACGAGATCAACGCCGACTCGAAGAAGGTCAAGGGCCTCGTCGAGATCTTCGGCCGCGAGACCCCGGTCGAGCTGAGCTTCGACCAGATCCAGAAGAACTGATCTTCTGGCCGTACGCTTCCGAACAGGTCGGGTCGCCCCGCGAGGGGCGGCCTGACCTCTCGGTTTTTGGGCCGGCCACGTTACCCGTTATCGTGGTGCGGTATGCCTGCGCGCAGTGTGTCGTGGGCAGAAAACTCTCACTAGGACCCGGAGAGAGCAATGCCTCCCAAGAAGAAGAAGGTCACGGGGCTTATCAAGCTCCAGATCCAGGCCGGTGCCGCCAACCCGGCTCCGCCGGTCGGCCCCGCGCTGGGTCAGCACGGCGTCAACATCATGGAGTTCTGCAAGGCCTACAACGCCGCGACCGAGTCGCAGCGTGGCATGGTCGTGCCGGTGGAGATCACGGTCTACGAGGACCGTTCCTTCACCTTCGTCACCAAGACTCCGCCGGCCGCGAAGCTGATCCTCAAGGCCGCGGGCGTGGACAAGGGCTCCGGCGAGCCGCACAAGACCAAGGTCGCCAAGATCACGCGTGACCAGGTCCGTGACATCGCCACCACCAAGATGCCCGACCTGAACGCCAACGACCTGGACGCCGCCGAGAAGATCATCGCCGGCACCGCCCGTTCCATGGGCATCACGGTCGAGGGCTGATCGTCCCGCCCTTTTAAGGCACCACGTGGAAGGGCCAGCGCTGGCCCGCACCACGACTCCATTCACCACTGAGGAGTTTCAGTGAAGCGCAGCAAGACTCTTCGCAACGCGGACGCGAAGATCGACCGGGAGCGTCTGTACGCTCCGCTCGAGGCCGTCCGTCTGGCGAAGGACACCTCCGGCACCAAGTTCGACAGCACCGTCGAGGTCGCCCTGCGTCTGGGCGTCGACCCGCGCAAGGCGGACCAGATGGTCCGTGGCACCGTGAACCTTCCGCACGGCACCGGTAAGACCGCCCGGGTCCTGGTCTTCGCGACCGGCGACCGTGCCGAGGCCGCGCGTGCCGCGGGCGCCGACATCGTCGGTGCCGACGAGCTCATCGACGAGGTCGCCAAGGGCCGTCTGGACTTCGACGCCGTCGTCGCCACCCCGGACCTCATGGGCAAGGTCGGCCGCCTCGGCCGCGTGCTCGGTCCCCGTGGTCTGATGCCGAACCCGAAGACCGGCACGGTCACCCCGGACACGGCCAAGGCCGTGACCGAGATCAAGGGCGGCAAGATCGAGTTCCGTGTCGACAAGCACGCGAACCTGCACTTCATCATCGGCAAGACGTCGTTCGACGAGAAGTCGCTGATCGAGAACTACAGCGCCGCGCTCGAGGAGATCCTCCGCCTCAAGCCGTCCGCCGCCAAGGGCCGCTACGTCAAGAAGGCGACCCTGTCCACCACCATGGGCCCCGGCATCCCGCTGGACCCGAACCGCACCCGCAACCTCCTCGTCGAGGACGAGACCGTCTGAGAGACGTTCTCGCACCGCGTGTGACCGCGTGTGTTCAGGGGCCGGCCCCCGCATCCCTTCCGGGTGCGGGGGCCGGCCTCTTTCCGTTCCCCCTCGTCCTCCTGTCCGACCGCTGCGTTATCGTCGAGCGAACGAACGTGCAAGAGGTCTCCAAAAAGGTGGGGGATATGTCCAAGTCCACGATCCGTCGCGTCGGTATCTCGCTTTCCGCCGCCGCGATTCTTGTCGGTGCCGTCGCGTGTGACTCCGACGACAAGAAGGACGACAAGAGCGCGCCGCAGAGCCAGTCGAAGAGCGAGCCGAAGAGCGACGGCCGGAGCCCCGTCCAGGCCCTGCAGGCGGCGTTCAAGAAGACCAGCGCGGCGAAGTCGGCCAAGGTTCACATGACCATGGAAATGCCGGCCGGCGCGACGCCGGGCGCGCCTTCCGGACCGATGGTGATGGACGGCGTTCAGGGCTGGAACCCCACCGTCGTGGACATGACGGTCAGCGGCGCGGCCCTGGCCGGCAAGGACGGCCCCGGCGCCACTCGCATGATCATGCTGAACAACGTGATGTACATGCAGATGCCGGCCAAGGCCATGGAATCCGCGCCCGCCGAAATGCGCGGCAAGAAGTGGATGAAGATCGATGTCGCCGCGGCCGCCAAGGAGTCGGGCAACCCCGCCCTGCAGAAGCAGCTGACGGGGAACATGAACGACATGAACCAGGACCCGGCCAAGCAGATGGCCGTCCTGCTCGACTCGCCGAACCTGAAGCACCTCGGTGCGGAAAAGGTGAACGGCGTCGACGCCCAGCACTACAAGGGCACCCTGACCGTCGAAGAGATGATCAAGGGCAACGAGTCCACCAAGCTCATGGACCCCAAGGACCGTGAGCAGCTGCTGGAGAGCGTCAAGAAGGCCGGCATCAAGAGCTACGACATGGAGTTCTGGCTCAACAACGAGGACCTGCCGGTCAAGATGACCGTCGGCATGGACAGCGCGCAGGGGAAGATCAAGGTCGCCGCGGACTACAAGGACTACGGCGCCAAGGCCGACGTCCAGGCGCCGGCCGCCGGTGAGACCCTCGACCTCATGGAGATGATGAAGGGCCTGAAGGACGGCTCCGCCGCCGGTTCGGGCGCCGGTGCGTAAAACCGGGTGATTCTCCCCAAGGGCGTATTGACGGCCCCCGTTCCCCGTCCGGGGAGCGGGGGCCGTTAATTGTGTACCGCCCTTGGGCTACCGGAGGGTATTGTCACCGGAGTTCGCAAAGTTTTGCGAAAGAAATCGTCATGCCCATGGGAAGAGATCATGAAGAACATGCACCGCAAGGCCGCCGGGGCCCTGCTCGCGGGTGCCCTGCTGTGCGGTACGGCCGCCTGCTCCTCGGATTCCTCGGACGCCGAGAAGAAGAACGACTCCAAGGCGGCCGGGAAGTCCGCCCAGAAGCCGGTGGACGCCACCTTCGCGGCGGCCGTGGAACGGGCCGCGAAGAAGAACGAGACGATCACGTCGCTGCGGTACACCATGAGCGGTGAAATGCCCGAGAACGGGCACGTCGAGACCGCGGCGTCGATGAACGTGAAGCCCCTGGCCATGCAGATGAAGATGAAGGTCAAGGGCTCCGCCGCGGACGAGAGCGGGGAAATGGAGATCCGTCTCGTCGACGGCGCCCTGTATCTCAACGCCAAGGGGCAGAAGACCGGGGGCGGAAAGTCCTGGATCAAGATGCCCAACGTGGGCGCCGGAAAGGGTCCCGGCGGCGCGGACAACCCCTTCGGCACGCGCACCCAGGCCGAGCAGAACCCCATGGACGACTCCGCCTCCATGAGCGCCTCGAAGGACCTGGAGAAGGTCGGCGAGGAGACCGTGGACGGCGTGAAGACGACCCACTACAAGGGCACCGTCACCATGGCCCAGATGCGCGAGCAACTGGCGAAGAAGGACCCCGCCACCCGGGAGCGCCAGGAGGCCAAGCTCAAGGGCTTCGAAAAGCTCGGCGTCGACAAGTTCGCGATGGACATGTGGATCGACGGGCAGGACCACACCAAGCAGTTCCGCATGCGGTCCGCCACGCAGAAGGGCCCGATGGACCTGACCATCAAGTTCCTCGACTACAACAAGCCGGTCGAGATCAAGGCACCCCCGGCCGGTGACGTCATGGACCCGATGGCGGAGGCCAAGAAGGACTCCTAGTCCCGTCGGGCCGGGACCGCCGCGGGCGCGATTTGCTTGACGGCGGCCCGGTCCCGTACTCTCGACCAGAAGCCAAAGACCGCTGGTCGTTGCTGCGCCTCCATCCGGAGGTGTGGTGGCCGAAGGATCCGCTAGCTGCGGGCGACCTGCGCAGGTGACTGTGGTTGAACTCCCGTGTGGACGTTTTGTTCATTCGGTCGAGTCACGCCCCGAGCGCCCGCGCCGGGGCGTTTCGTTTTGCCCAGGTCCCTTCTCGCGTCTATGCGGTCCTATTCACCCGGAAGGAGGCCGAGGCTCATGGCGAGGCCCGACAAGTCCGCCGCGGTTGCCGAGCTGACGGACAAGTTCCGCAGCTCCAACGCCGCCGTGCTGACCGAGTACCGCGGTCTCACCGTGGCGCAGCTCAAGACGCTGCGCCGTTCGCTCGGTGAGAACGCGCAGTACGCCGTGGTGAAGAACACGCTGACCAAGATCGCGGCTGGTGAGGCCGGGATCACGCTGGAGGACCAGCTCTTCGCTGGCCCGACGGCCGTCGCCTTCATCACCGGTGACCCGGTGGCGTCGGCGAAGGGTCTGCGTGACTTCGCCAAGGACAACCCGAATCTCATCATCAAGGGCGGTGTCCTTGACGGCAAGGCGCTGTCCGCCGATGAGATCAAGAAGCTTGCGGACCTCGAGTCCCGCGAGGTTCTGCTCAGCAAGCTGGCCGGTGCCATGAAGGGCAAGCAGTCGCAGGCTGCCTCGCTCTTCCAGGCGCTGCCGACGAAGTTCGTCCGCACCGCGGACGCGCTGCGCGCCAAGCTCGCCGAGCAGGGCGGTGCCGAGTAATTCGGCTCGCGCATTGACCGGTGCCACCCGGCACCGGTCGCAGCGGGCCGTACGCCCGCCGACATGTACATCCCGGCACCTGCCGATTTAGTGGAAGGACCGCCATCATGGCGAAGCTGTCCCAGGACGAGCTGCTCGCGCAGTTCGAGGAGATGACCCTCATCGAGCTCGCCGGCTTCGTTGCCGCGTTCGAGGAGAAGTTCGACGTCACCGCCGCCGCCGCCGCGCCGGTCATGGTCGCCGGTGCCGCTGGTGGCGCCGCCGCCGAGGCCGTCGAGGAGAAGGACGAGTTCGACGTCATCCTCACCGGCGCCGGCGACAAGAAGATCCAGGTCATCAAGGTCGTGCGCGAGCTGACCTCCCTCGGCCTGAAGGAGGCCAAGGACCTCGTCGACGGCACCCCGAAGCCCGTCCTCGAGAAGGTCGCCAAGGACGCCGCCGAGAAGGCCGCCGAGGCCCTCAAGGGCGCCGGCGCCTCCGTCGAGGTCAAGTGACCTCACGGGGTCCTCTGGACTCCCCTCTGACGTACGTCTGACGTACCTCTCGACGCCAAGGGCGATCACCCATGCGGGTGGTCGCCCTTCGGCGTACCCGGGAGGGCTGCAGCGCCGCGTCCCGGAGACGAGTATGGTGATCTTTGTTGCCCCGCGGCAGTGGCCCGGCCATGGTCGTTCAGGGCCGGTCCGGGCCCGGTCAGGGGCCGCTCGGCAGCCGGAGGGCCTTGACGAACGGGACGCCGCGCGCAATTCTCGGGACGCGGTGACTTTCGGAACTCCGCCGGTCCGGCGGCCGCTTGGGGCCGATTCGGACCGAAGTTCCATCCGAGGCGCCGTCCGAGGCATGGAACGCCGGCGGAGAGGGAAGTATCGTCCTGCGCTTCCGGGCGCGGCCGGCGGGCGGAGCCCCTGGCGCACCGGGTGCGCCGGACAGGGCTCAGGCGGGCCCTGGCAAGCGCAGCGCGGACAGGCAAGGACAACAGGATCCCGGAGGGAGAGATTGGTATCGCACCGGTCTCGCGACATCCGCTCTGGACATCAGTGGGCCAAGTGGCTACACTGACCCTTTGCGCTGCCTGTTAGCTGCTCCCTGCCCGTCACCAGGGGCATGCCCACTGCCGAGCATCCTCGATGAATCCCCTCTGACCTGGGGTTCTCTGTCGAAGCACGGGGTGGGACCGGTACGCGCGTAGTGAGTCCGAGCCCTCGGAAGGACCCCCTCTTGGCCGCCTCGCGCAACGCCTCGACCGCCAATACGAACAACGGCGCCAGCACTGCCCCGCTGCGCATCTCATTTGCGAAGATCAAGGAGCCTCTCGAGGTTCCGAACCTCCTTGCGCTGCAGACCGAGAGCTTCGACTGGCTGCTCGGCAACGCCGCCTGGAAGGCTCGCGTCGAGGCTGCGCTGGAGTCTGGTCAGGACGTCCCCACCAAGTCCGGTCTGGAGGAGATCTTCGAGGAGATCTCCCCGATCGAGGACTTCTCCGGGTCGATGTCGCTGACGTTCCGTGACCACCGCTTCGAGCCCCCGAAGAACTCGATCGACGAGTGCAAGGAGCGCGACTTCACGTACGCGGCCCCGCTCTTCGTCACGGCCGAGTTCACCAACAACGAGACCGGCGAGATCAAGTCCCAGACGGTCTTCATGGGCGACTTCCCGCTCATGACGCCCAAGGGCACCTTCTGCATCAACGGCACCGAGCGTGTCGTCGTCTCGCAGCTGGTCCGTTCGCCCGGTGTCTACTTCGACTCCGCCATCGACAAGACGTCCGACAAGGACATCTTCACGGCCAAGATCATCCCGTCCCGGGGTGCCTGGCTGGAGATGGAGGTCGACAAGCGCGACATGGTCGGCGTCCGCATCGACCGCAAGCGCAAGCAGTCCGTCACCGTGCTGCTCAAGGCTCTCGGCTGGACGACCGAGCAGATCCTCGAGGAGTTCGGCGAGTACGAGTCCATGCGCGCCACCCTGGAGAAGGACCACACCCAGGGCCAGGACGACGCGCTGCTCGACATCTACCGCAAGCTGCGTCCGGGCGAGCCGCCCACGCGTGAGGCCGCGCAGACGCTGCTCGAGAACCTCTACTTCAACCCGAAGCGCTACGACCTGGCGAAGGTCGGCCGCTACAAGGTCAACAAGAAGCTGGGCGCGGACGCCCCGCTCGACGCCGGTGTGCTCACCGTCGACGACGTCATCGCGACGATCAAGTACCTGGTGAAGCTGCACGCCGGCGAGCAGGAGACGCTCGGCGAGAACGGCACGTCGATCGTCGTCGAGACCGACGACATCGACCACTTCGGCAACCGTCGTCTGCGCAACGTCGGCGAGCTCATCCAGAACCAGGTCCGCACGGGTCTGGCTCGTATGGAGCGCGTCGTCCGCGAGCGGATGACCACCCAGGACGTCGAGGCGATCACGCCGCAGACCCTGATCAACATCCGGCCGGTCGTCGCCTCCATCAAGGAGTTCTTCGGCACCAGCCAGCTGTCCCAGTTCATGGACCAGACCAACCCCCTGTCGGGTCTGACCCACAAGCGCCGTCTGTCGGCGCTGGGTCCGGGCGGTCTCTCCCGTGAGCGGGCCGGCTTCGAGGTCCGAGACGTCCACCCGTCGCACTACGGCCGCATGTGCCCGATCGAGACCCCCGAAGGCCCGAACATCGGTCTGATCGGCTCGCTCGCGTCCTACGGCCGCGTCAACGCGTTCGGTTTCGTCGAGACCCCGTACCGCAAGGTCGTCAACGGCGTCGTCACCGACGAGGTCGACTACCTGACCGCCGACGAAGAGGACCGCTTCGTCATCGCCCAGGCGAACGCGCCCCTCACCGAGGACATGCGCTACGCCGAGGCCCGCGTGCTGGTCCGCCGCCGTGGCGGCGAGATCGACTACATCGCCGGCGACGACGTCGACTACATGGACGTCTCCCCGCGCCAGATGGTGTCGGTCGCGACCGCGATGATCCCGTTCCTCGAGCACGACGACGCCAACCGCGCGCTCATGGGATCGAACATGATGCGCCAGGCCGTTCCGCTGATCAAGGCGGAGGCCCCGCTGGTCGGCACCGGCATGGAGTACCGCTGTGCGGTCGACGCCGGTGACGTCATCAAGGCCGAGAAGGACGGCGTGGTCCAGGAGATCTCCGCGGACTACGTCACGGTCGCCAACGACGACGGCACGTACAACACGTACCGCGTCGCCAAGTTCTCCCGCTCGAACCAGGGCACGTCCTTCAACCAGAAGGTCGTCGTCGACGAGGGCGCCCGCGTCGTCGCCGGCCAGGTGCTCGCCGACGGTCCGTCCACCGAGAACGGTGAGATGGCGCTCGGCAAGAACCTGCTCGTGGCGTTCATGCCGTGGGAGGGTCACAACTACGAGGACGCGATCATCCTGTCGCAGCGCCTCGTGCAGGACGACGTCCTCTCCTCGATCCACATCGAGGAGCACGAGGTCGACGCCCGTGACACCAAGCTCGGCCCGGAGGAGATCACCCGGGACATCCCGAACGTCTCCGAGGAGGTCCTCTCCGACCTCGACGAGCGCGGCATCATCCGGATCGGTGCCGAGGTCATCGGCGGCGACATCCTCGTCGGCAAGGTCACCCCGAAGGGCGAGACCGAGCTGACCCCCGAGGAGCGCCTGCTCCGCGCGATCTTCGGTGAGAAGGCGCGCGAGGTCCGTGACACCTCGCTGAAGGTCCCGCACGGCGAGATCGGCAAGGTCATCGGCGTCCGCGTCTTCGACCGCGAGGAGGGCGACGAGCTTCCCCCGGGCGTGAACCAGCTGGTCCGCGTCTACGTCGCCCAGAAGCGCAAGATCACCGACGGTGACAAGCTCGCCGGCCGTCACGGCAACAAGGGCGTCATCTCCAAGATCCTGCCGGTCGAGGACATGCCGTTCCTGGAGGACGGCACCCCGGTCGACATCATCCTCAACCCGCTGGGTGTCCCGTCCCGAATGAACCCGGGACAGGTCCTCGAGATCCACCTCGGCTGGCTCGCCAGCCAGGGCTGGAACGTCGAGGGCAGCGAGGAGTGGATGGAGCGCCTCAAGGCCATCGGCGCCGACGAGGTCGCCCCGGGCACCAACGTCGCGACCCCGGTCTTCGACGGTGCCCGCGAGGACGAGCTGGCCGGTCTGTTCGAGCACACCGTGCCCAACCGCGACGGCGAGCGCATGGTGCTCCCGTCCGGCAAGGCCCGGCTGTTCGACGGCCGCTCCGGCGAGCCGTTCCCGGACCCGATCTCGGTCGGGTACATGTACATCCTCAAGCTCCACCACCTGGTCGACGACAAGCTGCACGCCCGTTCGACCGGTCCGTACTCCATGATCACCCAGCAGCCGCTGGGTGGTAAGGCTCAGTTCGGTGGCCAGCGCTTCGGTGAGATGGAGGTGTGGGCGCTGGAGGCTTATGGCGCCGCGTACGCCCTCCAGGAGCTGCTGACCATCAAGTCCGACGACGTCACCGGCCGAGTGAAGGTCTACGAGGCGATCGTCAAGGGCGAGAACATCCCCGAGCCCGGCATCCCCGAGTCCTTCAAGGTGCTCATCAAGGAGATGCAGTCCCTCTGCCTCAACGTGGAGGTGCTGTCCTCGGACGGTATGTCCATCGAGATGCGGGACACCGACGAGGACGTCTTCCGCGCGGCGGAGGAGCTCGGTATCGACCTGTCCCGGCGCGAGCCGAGCAGCGTCGAAGAGGTCTGACGGGTCTGGCCGGGGCCTCGTAAGAGGCCCCGGCCGTCCCCGGACCCCCAGACCACTGATGTAGAGCCCACACCTCGCTGACGCGAGAGGGCACGAACCCTGAAAGAGGGATTGACGACAAAGTGCTCGACGTCAACTTCTTCGACGAGCTGCGGATCGGCCTGGCGACCGCGGACGACATCCGAACCTGGTCCCACGGCGAGGTCAAGAAGCCGGAGACCATCAACTACCGCACCCTGAAGCCGGAAAAGGACGGGCTCTTCTGCGAGAAGATCTTCGGCCCCACCCGGGACTGGGAGTGCTACTGCGGCAAGTACAAGCGTGTCCGCTTCAAGGGCATCATCTGTGAGCGCTGTGGCGTCGAGGTCACCCGCGCCAAGGTGCGTCGTGAGCGGATGGGCCACATCGAGCTCGCCGCTCCCGTCACCCACATCTGGTACTTCAAGGGCGTTCCGTCGCGGCTGGGCTACCTGCTCGACCTCGCCCCGAAGGACCTCGAGAAGGTCATCTACTTCGCCGCCTACATGATCACGTGGGTGGACGAGGAGCGCCGGACGCGCGACCTGCCCTCGCTGGAGGCCCACGTCTCCGTCGAGCGCCAGCAGATCGAGCAGCGCCGCGACGCCGACCTGGAGGCCCGCGCCAAGAAGCTCGAGTCCGACCTGGCCGAGCTCGAGGCCGAGGGTGCCAAGGCCGACGTGCGCCGCAAGGTGCGCGAGGGTGCCGAGCGTGAGATGAAGCAGCTGCGCGACCGTGCGCAGCGCGAGATCGACCGTCTCGACGAGGTCTGGAACCGCTTCAAGAACCTCAAGGTCCAGGACCTCGAGGGCGACGAGCTGCTCTACCGCGAGCTGCGCGACCGCTTCGGCACCTACTTCATGGGTGCGATGGGCGCCGCCGCGCTGCAGAAGCGCCTGGAGTCCTTCGACCTCGACGAGGAGGCCGAGCGCCTCCGCGAGATCATCCGTACCGGCAAGGGCCAGAAGAAGACCCGTGCGCTCAAGCGCCTCAAGGTCGTCTCCGCCTTCCTGCAGACCCGCAACAGCCCCAGCGGCATGGTGCTGGACTGCATTCCGGTGATCCCGCCGGACCTGCGTCCGATGGTGCAGCTGGACGGTGGCCGCTTCGCGACCTCCGACCTGAACGACCTGTACCGCCGCGTCATCAACCGCAACAACCGCCTCAAGCGACTCCTTGACCTCGGTGCCCCCGAGATCATCGTGAACAACGAGAAGCGCATGCTTCAGGAGGCCGTCGACGCGCTCTTCGACAACGGCCGTCGTGGTCGCCCGGTCACGGGCCCCGGCAACCGTCCGCTGAAGTCGCTGTCCGACATGCTCAAGGGCAAGCAGGGTCGCTTCCGTCAGAACCTGCTCGGCAAGCGAGTCGACTACTCGGCGCGTTCCGTCATCGTCGTCGGCCCGCAGCTGAAGCTGCACCAGTGTGGTCTGCCCAAGGCCATGGCGCTGGAGCTCTTCAAGCCGTTCGTGATGAAGCGCCTGGTCGACCTGAACCACGCGCAGAACATCAAGAGCGCGAAGCGCATGGTCGAGCGCGGCCGCACGGTCGTGTACGACGTCCTCGAAGAGGTCATCGCGGAGCACCCGGTTCTGCTGAACCGTGCGCCCACCCTGCACCGCCTCGGTATCCAGGCCTTCGAGCCGCAGCTGGTCGAGGGCAAGGCCATCCAGATCCACCCGCTCGTCTGCACCGCGTTCAACGCGGACTTCGACGGTGACCAGATGGCCGTCCACCTGCCGCTCTCCGCGGAGGCGCAGGCCGAGGCCCGCATCCTGATGCTGTCCTCGAACAACATCCTCAAGCCGGCCGACGGCCGTCCGGTCACCATGCCGACGCAGGACATGGTGCTCGGTCTGTTCTTCCTCACCACCGACGAGGAAGAGCGCGAGGTCATCGGCGAGGGCCGCTCGTTCGCGTCCGTCGCCGAGGCGATCATGGCGTTCGACGCCCGGGAGCTCTCGCTCCAGGCGAAGGTCGACATCCGCTTCCCGATCGGCACCGTTCCCCCGCGCGGCTGGGTTCCCCCGGTCGCCGAGGAGGGCGAGCCGGAGTGGCAGACGGGCGACTCGTTCCGCCTGCGCACCACCCTGGGCCGCGCGCTCTTCAACGAGCTGCTGCCCGAGGACTACCCGTTCGTCGACTACTCGGTGGGCAAGAAGCAGCTCTCCGAGATCGTCAACGACCTGGCCGAGCGCTACCCCAAGGTCATCGTGGCGGCGACGCTCGACAACCTGAAGGCGGCCGGCTTCCACTGGGCGACCCGTTCCGGCGTCACCGTGGCCATCTCCGACGTCGTCGTGCCTGAGGCGAAGAAGGAGATCGTCGCGGGCTACGAGGCCCAGGACGAGAAGGTCCAGAAGCAGTACGAGCGCGGTCTGATCACCAAGGACGAGCGCACGCAGGAGCTCATCGCGATCTGGACCAAGGCGACCAACGAGGTCGCCGAGGCGATGAACGCGAACTTCCCCAAGACGAACCCCATCTTCATGATGGTTGACTCGGGTGCCCGAGGAAACATGATGCAGATGCGGCAGATCGCCGGTATGCGTGGTCTGGTGTCGAACGCGAAGAACGAGACCATCCCGCGTCCGATCAAGGCGTCCTTCCGCGAGGGTCTGTCGGTTCTGGAGTACTTCATCTCCACCCACGGTGCCCGTAAGGGTCTCGCGGACACCGCCCTCCGTACCGCCGACTCGGGTTACCTGACCCGTCGTCTCGTGGACGTCTCCCAGGACGTGATCATCCGCGAGGAGGACTGTGGCACCGACCGCGGCCTCAAGCTGACGATCGCGACCAAGGACGCCAACGGCGTGCTGCGCAAGGCCGACGACGTCGAGACGTCGGTGTACGCCCGCATGCTGGCCGAGGATGTCGTCGTCGACGGCAAGGTCATCGCGCCGGCCAACGTCGACCTCGGTGACGTGCTCATCGACCAGCTCGTCGCCCACGGCGTCGAGACGGTCAAGACCCGCTCGGTCCTCACCTGTGAGTCCGCGGTCGGCACCTGTGCCTACTGCTACGGCCGCTCGCTGGCGACCGGCAAGCTGGTGGACATCGGCGAGGCGGCGGGCATCATCGCCGCCCAGTCGATCGGTGAGCCCGGTACCCAGCTGACGATGCGTACCTTCCACACCGGTGGTGTGGCCGGTGACGACATCACCCAGGGTCTGCCCCGTGTCGTCGAGCTCTTCGAGGCCCGTACGCCGAAGGGTGTCGCCCCGATCTCCGAGGCCGCCGGCCGCGTCCGGATCGAGGAGACCGAGAAGACCAAGAAGATCGTCGTCACCCCGGACGACGGCTCCGACGAGACCGCCTACGCGATCTCGAAGCGTGCCCGTCTGCTGGTGGGCGAGGGCGACCACGTCGAGGTGGGCCAGAAGCTCACCGTGGGTGCCACCAACCCGCACGACGTGCTGCGCATTCTGGGCCAGCGTGCCGTCCAGGTCCACCTGGTCGGAGAGGTCCAGAAGGTCTACAACTCGCAGGGTGTGTCGATCCACGACAAGCACATCGAGATCATCATCCGGCAGATGCTGCGCCGCGTGACGATCATCGAGTCCGGCGACGCGGAGCTGCTGCCGGGCGAGCTCGTGGAGCGCTCGCGCTTCGAGGCGGAGAACCGTCGCGTGGTCCAGGAAGGCGGCCACCCGGCCTCCGGCCGTCCGCAGCTGATGGGTATCACCAAGGCCTCGCTGGCCACGGAGTCCTGGCTGTCGGCCGCCTCCTTCCAGGAGACGACCCGAGTGCTGACGGACGCGGCGATCAACGCCAAGTCCGACTCGCTCATCGGCCTCAAGGAGAACGTGATCATCGGTAAGCTCATCCCGGCCGGTACGGGTCTGTCCCGCTACCGGAACATCCGGGTCGAGCCGACCGAGGAGGCGAAGGCCGCCATGTACTCGGCCGTCGGGTACGACGACATCGACTACTCGCCCTTCGGGACGGGGTCGGGTCAGGCGGTTCCGCTGGAGGACTACGACTACGGGCCGTACAACCAGTAAGCGGTTTGTGGTTCGCGAGGCGGTCACCCTTTGGGTGGCCGCCTCGCGGCGTTTGGGGGTGCCCCGGTCCCGCCCTTTCACCGTTTCTTGCGGGGGCTCCGCCCCCGCACCCTCGAAGCGCCCTGCGGGGCGCTGTCCTCAAACTCCCCCAGAGGGGGACCCCCAACGGGCTGAAATCAGCCCGTCCGGCGTTTGAGGACAAGGGGGTCTGGGGCGCAGCCCCAGGAAGCGGCGAAGGGGTGGGACCGGGGCAACCCGCCTGCCTCGGCAGCCCCTCGGCGTCGTCGCCGGAGCAGCTTCTCGCTCGCAATCAGAGGCGCTGGACTACGTTCCCCGGCTCGTCCAGCCAGATCCGTCCGCCCGTGCCGTCCACCGTCAGCCCGAAGCGGGCCGGCGCGGGTTCGCCCAGCGCCGCCCACCAGCGGTACGCCGCCTCCACCTCGTCCCAGAGGCGACGCGGGCCGCCCTGCCAGACGAGCGTCGTCAGTTCCGGATCGGCCCGGAAGAGGGCGCAGGCCCAGGACGGGTCGCCGTCCAGGCCCCGGAGCCAGAACGCTCTGCCGTAGCGGCGTCTGGGGTTCGCCAGTTGGCGCATGCCTCGCAGCTTGATGCCGAGGGCGAACGTCGCGGTGCTGAACTCCGCCTCCGTGAGGCGGGTCGAGGAGATGTCCCCGAGGGTGGTGACGTCCACGGCCGGCGGGGTCTCCGCTCGGGACGGTTCCGGGTGCCGCGCCGGCCGGGAGAAGCGGCCTTCCGCGCTCTTGCCGTCCACCGCGACAGTCAGTGTGACGACCGCTTCCTGTGTGCTGTACGGGGTTCGCCAAGGCGCGATGAGTATCGCGCCGGGGCGGATGGCCGACCCGTCCGCGTACGTGGCGAGGTTCGCGGCGACGGTCATGCGGCCACCGCCGTCCGGCGGCGTCGGAGGAGGCGGGCGCACTCCTCCAGGAAACGTGTTCCCAGCGCCGCGATCGCCGTCGCCGCCGCGACCACGCGCTCGGGGCCGGTCTTCGCAGTCAGCGGATTCCGTTCCTCCGGCAGCCGCAGCGGTCCGTACGCGTCGTACCGCTCCGCCCCGCACGCGACGCAGCGGCGGATCCCGCCCGGGGCCGCCGTCCAGCCCTCGCGGTGTGCGCAGTTCCGTACGAGCCGGCCCGTCGCCGTCCGGACGCCGCCCGCACTCATCGCGGCCTCCGCGCCAGCCCCGCCGCGGCCTGTTCGTCCCGCGTCACCAGGCGCAGTGCCTCCGCCGGCGCCTCCCACTCCCGGCCGCCGGCGGGCGGTCTGACGTAGACGCGGTCGCCCGCCCGGGCCATGACCTGTGCGAGCTTTGCGCTCCGCGTGTCCACCACGTAGGCGCCTTCGCGGTACGTCATGGAGGGTTCCCTTCACGTTGTGCTGAACCGATGTGGCTCCCAGCGTGGGGCGCTGCCACTAGCCTCGGGAAGGGGTTCCGTCCGGACAACTGCGCTGTACGCTGGGGGAGTTAACCTACGGCCAAGGCCGACGGCGAGTCGCGGTACTGCCAGCCGAGGTTCGGCTGGCGCTTCTTCGGCAGGGAGCTGAAGCGTTGGCGCGAGGCCGCGAAACTGTCACAGGACGAGCTGGGCAGAAGGGTGGTCTGCTCCGGCTCTTACATCGGCCGGTTCGAAAAGGCGATTCGCAAGCCCCAACTAGAGATCGCCTGAGGATCGACGCAGTGCTGGGAACCGACGGGTTGTTCGCGCGGATGTGTGAAGAGCTCATCGACGCCCCGTCGAACGCCGACTGCTACCGGGAGATGTTCCACCTCCAGGGGCTGGCTTCCGGCATCAAGGAGTACGCCCCGATTTTCGTGCCAGGTCTTTTGCAGACGGCCGCCTACGCGCGCGCCGTCTTCCTGGGGAGACGCCCTTTCACGAGCGAGGAGGGCATCGAGTCCCGGGTGGCGAGCCGCTTGGCGCGGGCTCACATCCTTCACGGTCCGACAAAGCCCTTGTTGTGGGCTCTCCTCGACGAGAGTGTCATCCGTCGCAAAGTGGGGAGCGCTGCCGCGATGCATGAGCAGCTCATGCACATCGCCGCATTGGCGCGCCAGCGCCACATCGGGTTGCAGGTGTTGCCGTTCAATGCGGGTACTCCCTTGCTGGATGGTGCGCTCACGCTCATGACGTTCGAGGACGCGCCGCCGGTGGCGTACGGCGAAGGGCACTGGAGCGGGAGCCTCCTGGACGACCCGTACGTGGTGGAGGAGTGCGAACGCTCTTACGACTTCGCCACAGCTGTGGCGTTGTCCCCAGCCGAGTCCTTGTCGCTGATCATGTCGGTTGCAGAGGAGTGCTCACACGACCAGAACGCTTGACCTGGGTTCCGCAGTCTGGCGGAAGAGCAGCTACAGCGAGGGAGGCGGCGAGTACGACAACAGTTGTCTGGAAGTCGCCGACAACAACGGCCCTGTTGTCCCCGTCCGGGACTGCAAGCGCCCCCGCGGACCAGCCCTCCTCATACCCGCCCCCGCCTGGGCCGCCTTCCTCACCGATCTCCAAAGCTGAGCGCTAGCGACACCGCGTCCCGGACCTCCGCCGCCCCCTTCTCCACCTCGCGGTACCAGTCGGTGACCTCGTCACCGTCCTCCACGAGTTCGACGCGGCCCGCGTCCAGTTCGCGCAGCCGGTCGCCGAGCGCGTTCAGCCGGGCCTCCAGGGCGAACCGGCCGGGCAGTGAACTCCGCGCCCAGAGCAGGTCGTTGCTTGCCGCCGTCACCGCCGCGTGGGCGCGGGCGCGGACGGGTGGGAGGGCGATCCGGAGTTCGTGGAGCTTCGTCCGGACCTCCGTCAGGGCGGCGAGCAGCTCCTCCAACTGGGTCGCGGGCTGGTCGGCCTGTTCGGCCCAGGACTCGAAGAAGTGGGCGGCGCGGTCGAGACGGTCCGGGTCGGAGACCTCCGTGTGCGCCCACTCGTCGCGCGTCCGCACGTAGTCGGCCAGCAGATGCCGACAGCTTTCCAGGGCGCCCGGAACCTCCGCGAGCGCCTCCCGCGTGGAGCTCGTGGGCATGCCGTCCCCGTGGCTGCAGGTCGCCTCGATCGCGCGGTGGAGGCCGTCGATGCGTTCGGCCGGCCCCGCCAAGCGGCCGTGCGCCTCCGCCGCGGCCTCCATCGCGGCGGTGAGACGCCGCTCCGCATCCGCGGGCCGTCGCTTCCGCCCCCACATGTCCGGCCTCCCCGCCGTCGCCCGGTCGTTCGGATCCTAGGCCGCCGCTCCGGGTGCGAGCCATCGCACACCGTTCGCCGGGGAGGGCAGAGCGCCAGGGGAGCGGGCCGGATTGTGGGATCGAACACACTCCCGAGTCCGCCGCGCGAGGCGGGCGCCGCCGGTGGGATGAAGGCGGACGGCGAACAGCGCGCGGGCGTCGTCGCGGCGGCCGTGGAAGCGGCGGCGGATTCCGGGCGCGGGCGCCTTCGCCGACGAGGTGGTGCGGACGTTGACGGCCCTCGTGAGCGGGATCGGGGTCGGCGGTCGGGTCCGCCGAGGTGAATGGAGGCCGCCGGGACCGGATGGCCGGGCCGGCCCCATTTGCGCGCGACCTCCTGGGTCGCGGCGGCCTCCTCGGCGGCCCTGGCCATGGATGATCAAGGCGGTGGCCGGGGGAGTCCGAGGGGTGTCCGGGGTCCCGCCCGACGCCCGGGGGGTGCTCGTTCGCACCCACCGGCCCCTCCATAATGGACATACAACGCACATCGGTACGTCCTCCGCGTGTGCATTTGTTTTGACCGCAGCCCATGCGGTAGGTACGCTCTGACCTTGTGCCTGGGGTGTCCCTGGGCTCTTGTGCGTGCCTTCAAACCGCGCAAGAGGCCGGGTCCGGACGGTCCTCCGTGGTCCCGAACGGTTCAAAGACACCGAAATCTGCGCCGAACCGCCCGTCGGCGGGGGTGTGCAGCCCTCGACACACCCGACCGCGTGGGTCGGGAGTAGTCCCAGGTTAGTTTTATCGTGATCGGCACACAGAAACCGGAGAAACGGTGCCTACGATCCAGCAGCTGGTCCGAAAGGGCCGGCAGGACAAGGTCGAGAAGAACAAGACGCCCGCACTCGAGGGTTCGCCCCAGCGTCGTGGCGTCTGCACGCGTGTTTTCACGACCACCCCGAAGAAGCCGAACTCGGCCCTGCGTAAGGTCGCGCGTGTGCGTCTGACCAGCGGCATCGAGGTCACCGCTTACATTCCGGGTGAGGGCCACAACCTGCAGGAGCACTCGATCGTGCTCGTGCGCGGCGGCCGTGTGAAGGACCTGCCGGGCGTTCGCTACAAGATCATCCGTGGCTCGCTCGACACCCAGGGCGTCAAGAACCGCAAGCAGGCTCGCAGCCGCTACGGCGCCAAGAAGGAGAAGTAAGAATGCCTCGTAAGGGCCCCGCCCCGAAGCGCCCGGTCATCATCGACCCGGTCTACGGCTCTCCTCTGGTCACGTCCCTGATCAACAAGATCCTGCTGCACGGCAAGCGCTCCACCGCCGAGCGCATCGTGTACGGCGCCATGGAGGGTCTCCGCGAGAAGACCGGCAACGACCCGGTCATCACGCTGAAGCGCGCGCTTGAGAACGTCAAGCCCGCCCTTGAGGTCAAGTCCCGCCGTGTCGGTGGCGCCACCTACCAGGTGCCGGTCGAGGTCCGTCCGGGCCGCGCCTCCACCCTGGCGCTGCGCTGGCTGGTCGGTTACTCCCGCGCCCGTCGCGAGAAGACCATGACCGAGCGCCTCATGAACGAGCTGCTGGACGCTTCGAACGGTCTCGGCGCCTCGGTCAAGAAGCGTGAGGACACGCACAAGATGGCCGAGTCCAACAAGGCCTTCGCGCACTACCGCTGGTAGTCGCTACCCCCATCGAGAACCGAGAGAAGACTGAGCCATATGGCCACCACTTCGCTTGACCTGGCCAAGGTCCGCAACATCGGGATCATGGCCCACATCGACGCGGGCAAGACGACCACCACCGAGCGGATCCTGTTCTACACCGGTGTCTCGTACAAGATCGGTGAAGTCCACGACGGCGCTGCCACGATGGACTGGATGGAGCAGGAGCAGGAGCGCGGCATCACGATCACGTCTGCCGCGACGACCTGCCACTGGCCGCTGGACAACGTTGACCACACCATCAACATCATCGACACCCCGGGCCACGTCGACTTCACGGTCGAGGTGGAGCGCTCGCTGCGCGTCCTCGACGGTGCCGTGACGGTGTTCGACGGCGTCGCCGGTGTTGAGCCGCAGTCCGAGACCGTTTGGCGTCAGGCGGACCGCTACGGCGTGCCGCGTATCTGCTTCGTCAACAAGCTCGACCGCACGGGTGCCGAGTTCCACCGCTGCGTCGACATGATCGTCGACCGCCTGGGCGCGGTTCCGCTGGTCATGCAGCTGCCGATCGGTGCCGAGGCCGACTTCAAGGGCGTGGTCGACCTCGTCCAGATGAAGGCGCTGGTCTGGTCCGCCGAGGCCGCCAAGGGCGAGATGTACGACGTCGTCGACATCCCGGACACCCACATCGAGGCTGCCGAGGAATGGCGCGGCAAGCTCCTCGAGGGCGTCGCCGAGAACGACGAAGAGATGATGGAGCTGTTCCTGGAGGGCACCGAGCCCACCCAGGAGCAGCTGATGGCGGCCATCCGCCGCATCACCCTCGCGTCGCGTGGCGGCGGCGACTCCGTCACCGTCACCCCGGTGTTCTGCGGTACCGCGTTCAAGAACAAGGGCGTTCAGCCCCTGCTCGACGCCGTGGTCCGTTACCTGCCGTCGCCGCTGGACATCGAGGCTGTTGAGGGCCACGCCGTCAACAACCCCGACGAGGTCGTCAAGCGCAAGCCGTCCGACGACGAGCCGTTCGCCGGCCTTGCCTTCAAGATCATGAGCGACCCGCACCTCGGCAAGCTCACCTTCGTCCGGGTTTACTCGGGCCGTATGACGGCGGGCACCCAGGTGCAGAACTCCGTCAAGGGCAAGAAGGAGCGCATCGGCAAGATCTACCGGATGCACGCGAACAAGCGTGAGGAGATCGAGTCGGTGGGTGCCGGTGACATCGTCGCCGTCATGGGTCTGAAGCAGACCACCACCGGTGAGACCCTCTGCGACTCCGCGAACCCGGTGATCCTGGAGTCCATGGACTTCCCGGCGCCGGTCATCCAGGTCGCGATCGAGCCCAAGTCCAAGGGCGACCAGGAGAAGCTGGGTGTCGCCATCCAGCGCCTGGCCGAGGAGGACCCCTCCTTCCAGGTCCACACGGACGAGGAGACGGGCCAGACCATCATCGCGGGTATGGGCGAGCTGCACCTCGACGTGCTGGTCGACCGTATGAAGCGTGAGTTCAAGGTCGAGGCCAACGTCGGCAAGCCGCAGGTCGCGTACCGCGAGACGATCCGCAAGGCCGTCGAGCGCATCGACTACACCCACAAGAAGCAGACCGGTGGTTCCGGTCAGTTCGCGAAGGTCCAGATCGCGATCGAGCCTCTTGAGGGCGACGGCTACGAGTTCGAGAACAAGGTCACCGGTGGCCGCATCCCGCGGGAGTACATCCCGTCGGTGGACGCGGGCTGCCAGGAGGCCATGGAGTTCGGCGTGCTGGCCGGCTACCCGCTGACCGGCGTCAAGGTGACGCTGCTCGACGGTGCCTACCACGACGTCGACTCCTCCGAGCTCGCCTTCAAGATCGCCGGTTCCATGGCGTTCAAGGAGGGTGCCCGCAAGGCGTCGCCGGCTCTGCTCGAGCCGATGATGTCCGTCGAGGTCACCACCCCCGAGGACTACATGGGCGATGTGATCGGTGACATCAACTCCCGCCGTGGCCAGATCCAGGCCATGGAGGACCGTCACGGCGCCAAGCTCGTCAAGGGCCTGGTTCCGCTGTCGGAGATGTTCGGCTACGTCGGAGACCTCCGCAGCAAGACGTCGGGTCGCGCAAGCTACTCGATGCAGTTCGACTCCTACGCCGAGGTTCCCCGGAACGTCGCCGAGGAGATCATCGCGAAGGCCAAGGGCGAGTAACCGGCTCCCGTCTCCACAGACGGGGCTGACGCCTTAGGCTTGACACCGACCGTCGGGGCATACCGCCGCGAATCGTGAGGAACCCGGTCCTACCGGCCACCTCCCGGCGCGCGGCGGGTGCCCCGCCGGGCGGCACCCCAGCAAAGATCCCTGGCGCCGTAACGTAAGGCGTACAGAACCACTCCCAGGAGGACCCCAGTGGCGAAGGCGAAGTTCGAGCGGACTAAGCCGCACGTCAACATCGGCACCATCGGTCACGTCGACCACGGTAAGACCACTCTTACCGCGGCGATCACCAAGGTGCTGCACGACGCGCACCCGGAGCTGAACCCCTTCACGCCGTTCGACCAGATCGACAAGGCGCCTGAGGAGCGGCAGCGCGGTATCACCATCTCGATCGCGCACGTCGAGTACCAGACCGAGTCGCGTCACTACGCCCACGTCGACTGCCCGGGTCACGCGGACTACATCAAGAACATGATCACCGGTGCCGCCCAGATGGACGGCGCGATCCTCGTGGTCGCCGCGACCGACGGTCCGATGCCGCAGACCAAGGAGCACGTGCTCCTGGCCCGCCAGTCCGGCGTTCCGTACATCGTCGTCGCCCTGAACAAGGCCGACATGGTGGACGACGAGGAGATCCTGGAGCTCGTCGAGCTCGAGGTCCGTGAGCTCCTCAACGAGTACGAGTTCCCGGGCGACGACGCTCCGGTCGTCAAGGTCTCGGCGCTGAAGGCGCTCGAGGGCGACGCCGAGTGGGGCCAGTCGGTCATGAACCTCATGAACGCCGTCGACGAGAACATCCCGCAGCCCGAGCGTGACGTCGACAAGCCGTTCCTGATGCCGATCGAGGACGTCTTCACGATCACCGGTCGTGGCACCGTCGTCACCGGTCGTATCGAGCGCGGTGTCCTGAAGGTCAACGAGACCGTCGACATCATCGGCATCAAGACCGAGAAGACCACCACCACGGTCACCGGTATCGAGATGTTCCGCAAGCTGCTCGACGAGGGCCAGGCCGGTGAGAACGTCGGTCTGCTCCTCCGTGGCATCAAGCGCGAGGACGTCGAGCGCGGCCAGTGCATCATCAAGCCGGGTTCGGTCACCCCGCACACCGAGTTCGAGGCCACGGCCTACATCCTGTCGAAGGACGAGGGTGGCCGTCACACCCCGTTCTTCAACAACTACCGTCCGCAGTTCTACTTCCGTACGACTGACGTGACCGGTGTTGTGACCCTCAAGGAGGGCACGGAGATGGTCATGCCCGGCGACAACGCCGAGATGTCCGTCTCCCTGATCCAGCCCGTCGCGATGGAGGAGGGCCTGCGCTTCACCATCCGTGAGGGCGGCCGCACCGTCGGCGCCGGCCAGGTCACCAAGATCAACAAGTAAGTCCTCTTACTTGCAGATCTGAGCCTCGCGGCTCCGAGCGGGCCCGCACATCTTCGGATGTGCGGGCCCGCTCGCTTTGTGTACGGGGACTTTCAGGTGCCGGCGGCCAGGCGAGTGCGCAGGTCGCGGCGGTGCCTGATGCGGTACTTGCGGTAGATGCGGGTGAGGTGCTGCTCGACCGTGCTCACCGCGATGGACAGCTCGGCCGCCACCTCGCGGTTGGACAGGCCTTGTGCCGCGAGCACGGCCACCCGGTGCTCGGCGGTGGTGAGGACGACGCCCGGGGCCGGGGCGGGACGTCTCTCCGTCGCGGTGCCGAGATCCGCGAGGGTACGGGCGACGCCGTGCCGGTCGCCGCAGGCGCGGTACAGCTCCAGGGCGCGGGTGAGCGTCGCCGCGCGGCGCTCCGGCGGCTCGGTGGCGGCCAGCACGCGCAGCGCGCCGGCGCGGGGGCGGGGGCGGCGGTGGACGGGGGCGGCCTGCCGGTCGTCCAGCAGCCGGACGGCCCGTTCCGGGCGGCCCAGGGCCAGCCACGCCTCGGCGGCGCCGATCCGCCAGGGCGCCAGCGACGGGGTGTCGAGGCCCCAGGAACGCAGGGTCTCGCCGCACGAGACGAAGCAGGCCAGCGCGTCGCGCGGCCGGTCCAGGGCGAGGTGGTGGAGGCCGCGGGCGTACTGGTGGTGGATGGTGAAGATCGTCCGATGGGTCGCCTCGGGGAGCGGCCGGTTCAGCAGCTCGGCCGCCCGGTCGTGCTCGCCCAGCGCGGTGTGCGCCTCGGCCAGTACGGCGAGGGGGAAGGCGAGGGCCGTACCCCAGCCCGCCTCGGGCATCAGGTCCAGGGCGCGGGTGCCGTGCTCGCACGCGGCGGCCGGCTCGCCCTGGCGCAGGAGGACGAACGACCTGGTCTGGTGCAGCAGGGCCTGCCGGACGGGGGTCGGGGCCGGGAACCCCGGGCGGGGGGCGAGGAACCGTTCGGACCAGGCGTCCGCCGCGTCGAGACGGTCGATGTGCACCAGGGACTGCACGGCGACGACGACGGCGTCCGGGCGGTGGTCGATGATGCCGGGGGAGCGCAGGACGCGTTCCGCGGCCGCGGCCACGGCGTCGGGTTCGGCGCCGGTCAGCGCGGTGTGGAGGGTGCGCGCCGCTGCCACCTCCACGGGTTCCGGCCGGCCGTCGGGGGCGGGCTCGGGGGCGGGCCGGCGGAGGACGGCCGGCATCCAGGGGAGGGCGCCGGGATAGGTGTGGGTCAGACGGAGGCGGGTGACGGCCAGCTCGGTGGCGTAGCGGGGGTCCGCGTCCTCGGCCGGCAGCGTCTCGGCGGCCGTGATCGCGTCCTCCTCGCGGCCGTGCCACAGCAGGGCCTGGATGATGTGCAGGGTCGCGCGGGGTGGCAGCAGGCCGGTACGGGCGTGCCCGGCGAGCGCCTTGAGCTGGGTGATGACGCCCGGCGGGTCGAGCCGCCAGGCGACGGCCACGGTGGCCAGCCGGTCCGCCAGGCCCTGGGGGGAGTCGTCCGCGCGGAGTACGGCGCAGCGGAGGTAGCGGGCGGCGAGGGTGGTGTCGCCGGCCGCCAGGTGCTCCTCGGCCGCCGCGCGGAACGCCGGCGCCTCCCAGCTCTCGCCCAGCGGGGCGCCCGCCAGCAGCTGCGCGGCCACCGCGACGGCCGGGGCGCCCTGGGCGTGCAGCGCCCGGGCCGCGCGGGCGCGCAGGGCGGTGTGGGCGGCGGAGGACAGGTCGGGGTCGGCGAGGAGGGCTTCGTCCACGGCGGGGTGGCGGGGGCGATGGGTGTCGTCGTAGAGGGCCGACGCGGTGAGGGCGTCCAGGGCTTGGGGGACGGCTCGGGGGGTGAGGGCGGCGGTGGCCGCGAGGAGGGTGGTGTCGGGGCTGTCGGGGCCTTCGACGGGTGCGTTACCGGGGGCGCGGGGGACGTCGGGGTCCGGGTTACTCGTGGTGTCGGTGGTGTCGGTGGTGTCGGTGGTGTCGGTGGTGTCGGTGGTGCCGAGGACGGCCGAGGCGCGGGCCACGGCCAGGGCGTCGGCGCCGCCGCGGTGGGCGCAGGCCAGCACCGCGCTCCGGTACGCCGCGCCGGGCGCGGGGATCGTGTCCGCCGTGGCGGCGGCGTCGTCCAGAAGGGCGCGGACGAGGAGCGGGTTGCCGCCGGTCAGGCGGTGGAAGTGCGCGGTCAGGCGGGTCGCGGCGGGCTCGCCGAGGTGGTGGGTGAGGAGTCCGGCGATCCCGCGGGGACTGAGCGGCGCGAGGATCAGATGCCGGGTTCGAGGCTGGTACTGGAGTTCGGCCAGCAGAGTGCGGTGCGTCGTGCCGTGCGGGGCCTCGGTGACGACCAGGGCGGCTCGGGCCGTGCGCAGCCTGCGCACCAGGTAGAGGAGGCACTGCTGGGAGGCGTGGTCCGCGTAGTGGAGGTCGTCGACGCAGAGGAGGAGGGGGCGGTCCGCCGCGAGGGTGAGGGTCGCTTGGTAGGCGCGGCGGAGCACGTGCGGGGGGACGGCGTCCGTCGCGCCGTCCGGAGCCAACTCCTTTGGCGGCAGCCCCAGTTCCGGGAGGAGTTGGTCCACCAGTGCGTAGGAGAAGGGCTGTTCGGTTCGGCTGCCGAGTGCGGTGCGGACCGTGAAGCCGTGTTCCGTGGCCCGGGTGCGGAGGGCGTGGAGCAGTTCCGTCTTGCCCAGGGCCGTCGCGCCGTGGACGACCGCGAAGGCGCCGGTGCCGCGGGCGCTTTCCGCCAGGGCCGCGGAGAGGGTGGCGAGTTCGGCTTCGCGGTCGACGAGCATTGGGTGCGCCCTTCCCCCGGGTGAGGCGGCCTCCGGTACGGCGGGGGCAGCACGATAGCAAGGTGGGTGGGGGTGTGCCCCGGTCCCGCCCTTTCGCCGTTTCCTGCTTGGGCTGCGCCCCCGCGGGCCCCCGCTTTCGCGCTGCGCGCGGTTTGTGCCCGGTCCCGCCCTTTCACCGTTTCTTGCGGGGGTCGGCCCCCCCGCGCCCCCCGCAACCGCGCTTCGCGCGGTTGTCCTCAAGCTCCCCCAGAGGGGGTACCCCCAACGGGCTGGGTGGGGCGGGGGTGGGTGGGGTGGCGTCAAGCACCGGAGGGGCTAGCTCATGTCCGGGCGCCAGATCCACGGGCTCGCGTCCGGGGACAGGGCCACCACGCACAGGCGGTGGGCGCCGTCCGTGTGGAGGGCCGGGGTGGCCACCGGGATCGCCCGGCGGTCGGCGACCGTCGGGTGTGCGTCGTCGGAGGCGGCGTCCAGAACTTGGGCGCGACCCTCCAGGTCCTTGCTCAGGACCATCAGGGCGTCCCGGTGGCCGCGTTGCGGCAGGGCGCGGGCGGTCAGCGGGCCGTAGCCGACGAGGTCGCGGACCGCGGAGTCCTTGAGCTTTTCCGTGCCCGCGTCGCCGGTGAGGCGGTACGCCTCGGGGCGGCTCTGGGCCGGCTGGCGGTAGACGACCACCAGCTTCCCGTCGTCGCCCGGGTGGGCCGCCACGGGGTCGCCCGCGGGCTTCGGGAGGCCGTCCAAGGAGAGGAAGCGCATCGGCTTGCCGGGGCCGTCCTGGCTCCAGTGGTGCACGGTGTCGCGGCCGACGCCGAGGACGTGGATCCGGCGGTCGCCGTCCAGCGCGACGGTCAGGCCCTCCTGGACGTCCTGCCCGCCGAGGTTGCGCCACTTGCCCCACTTGCCGTTCCGCTCGCGCACCCGGGTGGAGACGCCCTTGCCGGCGTTGCGGACGAACAGGTGGACGCGCCCGTCGGTGTCGGTGACCGCCACCGGGATGCCCACCCGGCGGCCGCGGTCGGGGTCGTGCTCGGGGTTGCCGAGGCCGGTCCAGCCGGTGAACGGGCCGTCGGGGGTGCGCTGGCCCAGGACGACGATCTCGCGGGTGTTCGCGCGGCCCTCGCCCTCCAGGGCGGAGAAACGCAGCGCGAAGACCAAGCGGCGGCCGTCGGCGTCCTTGACCGTGGACAGGGCGGGGGCCAGCGGGCCGCCGCCGAGGTTCTCGGGGGCGCCCCAGCGGCCGCTGCCCGCCGACGTCTCGCGCCAGCGCACGGCGTGCAGGCCGAGGACCCCGTACGCCTCCAGGCGGCCGCCGCGGTCGCTGTCCACCGTCGGCGTGGCGCCCGGGTGGCGGTAGTGGGTGGAGCGGATCCAGCCCTTGCGGTTCTTCAGCGGGCGGTCGCCGCCCTGGCCGTAGTCGCCGCAGCCGCCGTCGTTGCCGCAGTGCCAGTCCGGGGCGCCGCCGTACGCCTCCACCAGCTCGTGCTTCTGCGCGACGATCTCGTGCGGGAGATTGTGCGGCCAGCGCTGGTTGTAGTACCCGCGGTAGGAGGTCGTCACGAAGCGTGGCGGGTGCTTCTCGCGGCGGGTGGTGTCCGCCGACCACTGGGAGAGCGCCTTCCAGGTGAAGAGGGCGGTCGGGGTGTGGTCGCGGTGGTCCGAGCACGCGCCGTAGTCGTTGTCCTTGGGGTGCGTGGCGTCGTGGACCTGGTAGTCGGGGTCCGGGTCCATGGTGTGGACCACGGTCGGCCGGAAACGATCCATGATCGTCGCCAGGGCGTCCACCAGCGTGCTGTGCCGGTAGGTGCTCACCTCGGTGCAGGGCGAACCCTTGGCGACCAGGGACTTCGCCTCCGCCCCGGGCTGGTCCCAGAGCTGCGGCATCCGGATGCTGTGCTCGGAGAGCATGGCGATGTTGAGGAAGATCAGGCGGGCCCGGCGGTCCCCGGCGACGAGCTCGTCGGTCTCGGCCTTCACCCCGCCCGGCAGGCTCAGCACGGACTTCTTCCAGGAGGCGAACGGGTGCGTGCCCAGCATCCGCGCGTACGCCTGGCGCAGGCCCTGGTGGCGGGCGGAGGAGTAGGCCGCCTTGTCGTGGTGCTGCCGCTCCTTGCGCGGCATGCCCTCCACCCAGTTCTGTCCTATGGCCTCGCCGGCCGTGACGTAGACGGAGACGACGGGGACGCCGGCGCGGACCATGTGCAGCGCGTCCGGGTTCATGAAGAACAGGTCGTCGTCCGGGTGGGCCAGGATCTGGAGCAGCAGCGGGCCGCGCACGTCACCGAAGGACTGGGTGGTGCGCGGGTCCACGGCGCGGACGGGGGAGGCGGAGGGGGCGGACTTCTCGGAACCGCTGTCGCTGCATCCCGTCGCCACGGCGGCTGTGACGGCCGCGATCCCGGCGAGCACAGACCGACGCCCGACCGGACGAGCGTTCTGGAACGGAACGGTTCTGCGCTGTGAGATGTTCAACTACCTGACTCCGCTTCATTGTCCAGCGCCCCCCAGTGTGAAAAGGGACGGGGAAGAGGCCCGGCGGGTTGCCCAACTTGCTACAAAGCCTGATTTCCCCTTCGCGTGACCTGGCGGTTTTCGGCCACTGTGGCGCGCATGACACCTGCGCGCCACCGCGCCATGGTGAACATTGACCGTTCCGCACCGAATGTCCGCATAAACTCGGCAGGGCGGTTTGACATCTGCGCCGGTCGGGGTACGTTCATCGGCTGCGATTGGCGCGGCTTCCGTCCTGTATGGCACACTGTTCAGGTTGCTCGGTTGAGTGCCGATGCTGCGCGCCTCCCGCCGGGAGGACTGGAAGCGAGTCCCGCAGTACTCGTCACCTCTTCTCAGAGGTGGAAGTACGGGAATCTTCCGGGAAGTGTCAGCGGGGTGCCAGCCAGGCACTCGGTGGGTGTCCTTCCCCCACGAACCCCTTGAGCAGGGATCTCCTCTATGGGAGATCTGCTGGAAGGGGGGCGACACGCCCGACCGCGTGGGTCGGAGGGTGAGTGGGAACGGACCGCGATGTTCCGCGAGGAACGCGCAGCCCGGCCGAGTCCCAGAGCGTTACGAGAGACAGGACTACGAAGTAGCCATGGCGGGACAGAAGATCCGCATCCGGCTCAAGGCCTACGACCACGAGGTCATCGACTCCTCGGCGAAGAAGATCGTCGAGACGGTGACCCGCACTGGTGCGTCGGTCGCGGGCCCGGTGCCGCTGCCCACTGAGAAGAACGTGTACTGCGTCATCAAGTCGCCGCACAAGTACAAGGACTCGCGCGAGCACTTCGAGATGCGCACGCACAAGCGCCTCATCGACATCCTCGACCCCACGCCGAAGACGGTTGACTCGCTCATGCGCCTCGACCTGCCGGCGGGCGTCGACATCGAGATCAAGCTCTGAGGTGACGCGCGAGATGGCTAAGCAGATCAAGGGCGTCCTGGGCGAGAAGCTCGGCATGACGCAGGTCTGGGACGAGAACAACCGTGTCGTCCCGGTCACCGTTGTCAAGGCCGGCCCCTGCGTTGTCACGCAGGTCCGCACCAACGACGCCGACGGCTACGAGTCGGTCCAGATCGCCTTCGGCGAGATCGACCCGCGCAAGGTGAACAAGCCCCTCAAGGGCCACTTCGCCAAGGCCGACGTGACCCCCCGCCGCCACATGGTGGAGATCCGCACCTCCGACGCCGCCGAGTACACGCTCGGCCAGGAGATCACCGCGGACGTGTTCGAGGCCGGCGTCAAGGTTGACGTCACGGGCAAGAGCAAGGGCAAGGGCTTCGCCGGTGTCATGAAGCGCCACAACTTCCGTGGCCTCGGCGCCGGGCACGGCACCCAGCGCAAGCACCGCTCCCCCGGTTCGATCGGTGGCTGCGCCACCCCGGGCCGTGTGTTCAAGGGCCTCCGCATGGCGGGCCGCATGGGCAACGAGCGGGTCACCACCCAGAACCTGACCGTCCACGCCGTTGACGCGGAGAAGGGCCTGCTCCTCATCAAGGGCGCGGTTCCTGGTCCGAACGGCGGCCTCGTCCTGGTCCGTACCGCGGCCAAGGGGGCCTGAGGTAACCGATGAGCACCATTGACATCCTTTCGCCGGCAGGCGACAAGGCCGGGACCGTCGAGCTCCCCGCGGAGATCTTCGACGCGAAGGTCAGCGTTCCGCTGATCCACCAGGTCGTCGTCGCGCAGCTGGCCGCTGCCCGTCAGGGCACGCACAAGACCAAGACCCGTGGCGAGGTCCGCGGCGGTGGCAAGAAGCCGTACCGCCAGAAGGGCACCGGTCGCGCCCGTCAGGGTTCGACCCGCGCGCCGCAGTTCGCCGGTGGTGGCGTCGTGCACGGTCCCGTGCCGCGTGACTACTCGCAGCGGACCCCGAAGAAGATGAAGGCCGCCGCCCTGCGCGGTGCCCTCTCGGACCGGGCCCGCCACAGCCGCATCCACGTCGTCTCCGGCGTGGTCGACGGCGCGGTGTCCACCAAGGCCGCCAAGAACCTGTTCGGCAAGATCTCCGAGCGCAAGAACGTGCTCCTGGTCGCCGACCGGTCCGACGAGGCCGCGTGGCTGTCCGCCCGCAACCTGCCCCAGGTGCACATCCTGGAGCCGGGCCAGCTGAACACGTACGACGTGCTCGTCTCCGACGACGTGGTCTTCACCCAGGCCGCTTTCGAGTCCTTCGTGTCTGGCCCCAAGGCCGCTGAAGGGAGCGAAGCCTGATGACTGAGGCCGTCGTCACCAGCAAGACGTTCTCGGACCCGCGTGACCTCCTGGTCAAGCCGGTCGTCTCCGAGAAGAGCTACGCGCTGCTGGACGAGAACAAGTACACGTTCATCGTCGACCCGCGCGCCAACAAGACCCAGATCAAGCAGGCCGTCGAGGCGGTCTTCTCGGTCAAGGTCACCGGGGTCAACACGATCAACCGTCAGGGTAAGCGCAAGCGCACCAAGACCGGTTTCGGCAAGCGCGCCAACACCAAGCGCGCCATCGTGACCCTCGCCGAGGGCGACCGTATCGACATCTTCGGCGGCCCGGTCTCCTAACGGAGTCCGAGTCGTCCGGAATCGGACGAGGACTGAGAAATGGGTATCCGCAAGTACAAGCCGACGACCCCGGGCCGTCGTGGCTCCAGCGTCGCCGACTTTGTCGAGATCACGCGGTCCACGCCGGAGAAGTCGCTGGTCCGCCCGCTGCACAGCAAGGGCGGCCGTAACAACGCCGGTCGTGTGACCGTCCGCCACCAGGGCGGTGGCCACAAGCGCGCCTACCGTGTGATCGACTTCCGTCGTCACGACAAGGACGGCGTGCCGGCCAAGGTCGCTCACATCGAGTACGACCCCAACCGCACCGCGCGCATCGCGCTGCTCCACTACGTGGACGGCGAGAAGCGCTACATCATCGCGCCGCGCGGCCTCGGCCAGGGCGACCGTATTGAGAACGGCCCCGGGGCCGACATCAAGCCGGGCAACAACCTGCCGCTGCGCAACATCCCGGTCGGTACGACCATCCACGCCATCGAGCTGCGTCCCGGTGGCGGCGCGAAGATCGCCCGCTCCGCCGGTTCCTCCGTGCAGCTGCTGGCGAAGGAGGGCACGATGGCCCACCTTCGTATGCCGTCCGGTGAGATCCGCCTGGTCGACGTCCGCTGCCGCGCCACCGTCGGCGAGGTCGGCAACGCCGAGCAGTCGAACATCAACTGGGGCAAGGCCGGCCGCATGCGCTGGAAGGGCGTTCGCCCGACCGTCCGCGGTGTCGCGATGAACCCGGTCGACCACCCGCACGGTGGTGGTGAGGGTAAGACCTCCGGTGGTCGCCACCCGGTCTCCCCGTGGGGTCAGAAGGAGGGTCGTACTCGTTCTCCCAAGAAGGCGAGCAACAAGTACATCGTCCGCCGCCGCAAGACGAACAAGAAGCGCTAGGAGCGGGTTTAGATGCCGCGTAGTCTCAAGAAGGGACCCTTCGTCGACGGCCACCTCATCAAGAAGGTGGACGCCCAGAACGAAGCTGGTACCAAGAACGTCATCAAGACCTGGTCCCGCCGCTCCATGATCGTGCCGGCCATGATCGGCCACACGCTGGCGGTGCACAACGGCAAGACCCACGTCCCGGTGTTCGTCACCGAGTCGATGGTCGGCCACAAGCTCGGCGAGTTCTCGCCGACCCGCACCTTCCGCGGCCACGTCAAGGACGACCGGAAGTCGAAGCGCCGCTAACGCGGGGTGTGAACGACTATGACTGACACCGAAGGGACAACCATGGAAGCCAGGGCCCAGGCGCGGTACATCCGCGTCACGCCCATGAAGGCCCGCCGCGTGGTGGACCTCATCCGTGGCATGGACGCCACGGAGGCTCAGGCGGTCCTGCGTTTCGCCCCGCAGGCCGCGAGCGTGCCGGTGGGCAAGGTGCTGGACAGCGCCATTGCCAACGCCGCGCACAACTACGACCACTCTGACGCCGACAGCCTCTACATCTCCGAGGCCTACGTCGACGAGGGCCCGACCCTGAAGCGGTTCCGTCCGCGCGCCCAGGGCCGCGCCTACCGGATCCGCAAGCGGACCAGCCACATCACCGTGGTCGTCAGCAGCAAGGAAGGAACCCGGTAATGGGCCAGAAGGTTAACCCGCACGGGTTCCGCCTCGGCATCACCACGGACTTCAAGTCCCGCTGGTACGCCGACAAGCTGTACAAGGACTACGTCAAGGAAGACGTCGCCATTCGTCGCATGATGACGAAGGGCATGGAGCGCGCCGGTATCTCGAAGGTCGAGATCGAGCGCACCCGCGACCGCGTCCGCGTCGACATCCACACCGCTCGTCCGGGCATCGTCATCGGCCGCCGCGGCGCCGAGGCCGACCGCATCCGCGGCGAGCTGGAGAAGCTGACCGGCAAGCAGGTCCAGCTGAACATCCTCGAGGTCAAGAACCCCGAGGTGGACGCTCAGCTGGTGGCCCAGGCCGTCGCCGAGCAGCTGTCCTCCCGCGTCTCCTTCCGTCGCGCCATGCGCAAGAGCATGCAGTCGACGATGAAGGCCGGCGCCAAGGGCATCAAGATCCAGTGCGGTGGCCGTCTCGGCGGCGCCGAGATGTCCCGCTCGGAGTTCTACCGCGAGGGCCGTGTGCCCCTGCACACGCTCCGCGCGAACGTCGACTACGGCTTCTTCGAGGCCAAGACCACCTTCGGCCGCATCGGCGTGAAGGTCTGGATCTACAAGGGCGACGTCAAGAACATCGCCGAGGTCCGCGCCGAGAACGCCGCCGCCCGTGCGGGCAACCGCCCGTCGCGTGGCGCCGGCGACCGTCCGGCCCGTGGTGGCCGCGGCGGCGAGCGTGGCGGCCGCGGCCGCAAGCCGCAGCAGGCTGCCGAGGCCCCCAAGGCCGAGGCCACCGCTGCTCCGGCTGAGTCCACCGGAACGGAGGCCTGACCGACATGCTGATCCCTCGCAGGGTCAAGCACCGCAAGCAGCACCACCCCAAGCGGAACGGCATGGCCAAGGGTGGCACCGAGCTGGCGTTCGGTGAGTACGGCATCCAGGCCCTGACCCCGGCCTACGTGACGAACCGGCAGATCGAGTCCGCTCGTATCGCCATGACCCGTCACATCAAGCGTGGCGGCAAGGTCTGGATCAACATCTACCCGGACCGTCCGCTGACGAAGAAGCCGGCCGAGACCCGCATGGGTTCCGGTAAGGGTTCTCCGGAGTGGTGGATCGCGAACGTCAAGCCCGGTCGGGTGATGTTCGAGCTGTCTTTCCCGAACGAAAAGGTCGCTCGTGAGGCGCTGACCCGCGCCGCTCACAAGCTTCCGATGAAGTGCCGCATTGTTCGGCGCGAGGCAGGTGAGTCGTGATGGCCGCTGGTATCAAGGCGACCGAGCTGCGTGAGCTGAACGACGAGGACCTCGTCGCGAAGCTCCGTGAGGCCAAGGAAGAGCTGTTCAACCTCCGCTTCCAGGCGGCGACCGGGCAGCTTGAGAACCACGGTCGGCTCAAGTCCGTCCGTAAGGACATCGCCCGGATCTACACCCTGATGCGGGAGCGCGAGCTCGGCATCGAGACGGTGGAGAGCGCCTGATGAGCGAGAAGAACATGACTGAGACGAACGAGCGCGGTTTCCGCAAGACCCGTGAGGGCCTCGTCGTCAGCGACAAGATGGACAAGACCGTCGTCGTCGCTGTCGAGGACCGCGTCAAGCACGCGCTGTACGGCAAGGTCATCCGCCGTACCAACAAGCTCAAGGCGCACGACGAGCAGAACGCCGCGGGTGTCGGCGACCGCGTCCTCCTCATGGAGACCCGGCCGCTGTCCGCGACGAAGCGCTGGCGCGTCGTCGAGATCCTCGAGAAGGCCAAGTAATCACCTGAGGGCATTAGCCCCCAGGTAAGTTCCGCCAGGCTCGGCGTGGGGCCTCATCCGTGAGGCCCCCGCCGGGAACCGGCAGACGATCAGGAGATAGACGTGATCCAGCAGGAGTCGCGACTTCGCGTCGCCGACAACACTGGTGCCAAGGAGATCCTTTGCATCCGTGTTCTCGGTGGCTCGGGTCGCCGCTACGCGGGCATCGGTGACGTCATCGTCGCCACCGTCAAGGACGCGATCCCCGGTGGCAACGTGAAGAAGGGCGACGTCGTCAAGGCCGTCGTCGTTCGCACCGTCAAGGAGCGCCGCCGTCCGGACGGCTCGTACATCCGCTTCGACGAGAACGCGGCCGTCATCCTCAAGAACGACGGTGACCCCCGCGGCACCCGTATCTTCGGCCCCGTGGGCCGAGAGCTGCGCGAGAAGAAGTTCATGAAGATCGTCTCGCTCGCGCCGGAGGTGCTGTAAGCATGAAGATCAAGAAGGGCGACCTGGTACAGGTCATCACCGGCAAGGACAAGGGCAAGACGGGCAAGGTCATTCAGGCCATGCCCGCCGAGGACCGCGTCCTGGTCGAGGGTGTCAACCGGGTCAAGAAGCACACCAAGGCCGGCCAGACCGCCCGTGGTTCGAAGACCGGCGGCATCGTCACGACCGAGGCCCCCATCCACGTGAGCAACGTTCAGCTCGTCGTGGAGAAGGACGGCAAGAAGGTCGTCACCCGCGTCGGCTACCGCTTCGACGAGGACGGCAACAAGATCCGCGTTGCCAAGCGGACCGGTGAGGACATCTGATGACTGCCACCACCAACGCACCGCGCCTCAAGCAGCGCTACCGCGAAGAGATCATCGGCAAGCTGCGTGAGGAGTTCTCGTACGAGAACGTCATGCAGGTCCCCGGCCTGACCAAGATCGTGGTCAACATGGGTGTGGGCGACGCCGCCCGCGACTCCAAGCTGATCGAGGGCGCCATCCGCGACCTCACCACGATCACCGGCCAGAAGCCCGCCGTGACCAAGGCCCGCAAGTCCATCGCGCAGTTCAAGCTGCGTGAGGGCCAGCCGATCGGTGCCCACGTCACCCTCCGCGGCGACCGCATGTGGGAGTTCCTGGACCGCACCCTGTCGCTGGCGCTCCCGCGCATCCGCGACTTCCGTGGTCTGTCCCCGAAGCAGTTCGACGGCCGGGGCAACTACACCTTCGGTCTCACGGAGCAGGTCATGTTCCACGAGATCGACCAGGACAAGATCGACCGCGTCCGGGGTATGGACATCACCGTGGTCACCACGGCGACCAACGACGACGAGGGCCGCGCCCTCCTTCGTCACCTCGGCTTCCCCTTCAAGGAGGCGTGACCGAGATGGCGAAGAAGTCTCTGATCGCGAAGGCCGCGCGCAAGCCGAAGTTCTCGGTCCGCGCGTACACCCGCTGCAACCGCTGCGGCCGGCCGCACTCCGTTTACCGCAAGTTCGGCCTCTGCCGCGTGTGCCTTCGTGAGATGGCTCACCGTGGCGAGCTGCCGGGCGTGACCAAGAGCTCCTGGTAATTACCCACTTGGGTAACCAGGGCTCTCGGTAAGCCAATGGACGGCGGGCACCCGCCTCCCCTCTCCCGTAGAGTTGAGGGGTTGGGCGCCCGCCGCCCATGACCGCACGTGTCCCGCACCTCCGTGCGGGCCGCATAACGTCGCTTACTACGCCGTAGGTCCCCGCACCGCACCCGCTCCGACGAAGCTCGGGGAGAGGGATGGCGCAGATAGGAAACCCCGGCGAGAGAGGCCGAAGGCCAAACATGACCATGACCGATCCGATCGCAGACATGCTGACCCGTCTGCGGAACGCGAACTCGGCTTACCACGACACCGTGGCCATGCCCCACAGCAAGATCAAGGCGCACATCGCCGAGATCCTGCAGCAGGAGGGCTACATCACCGGCTGGAAGGTCGAGGACGCCGAGGTCGGCAAGTCCCTGATCCTCGAGCTGAAGTTCGGCCCGAACCGTGAGCGCTCCATCGCGGGCATCAAGCGGATCTCGAAGCCGGGCCTGCGGGTCTACGCAAAGTCCACCAACCTGCCGAAGGTTCTCGGCGGCCTGGGCGTGGCGATCATCTCCACGTCCCACGGTCTCCTGACCGGCCAGCAGGCCAGCAAGAAGGGCGTGGGTGGGGAAGTCCTCGCCTACGTCTGGTAACCCGGGAACGGAGGAATAGCTAATGTCGCGTATTGGCAAGCTGCCCATCCAGGTTCCCGCTGGTGTGGACGTCACCATCGATGGCCGTGACGTGCAGGTGAAGGGCCCCAAGGGCACCCTGAACCTGACCCTGTCGGCGCCCATCGTTATCGATAAGGGTGAGGACGGCGTGCTCAACGTCATCCGCCCGAACGACGAGCGTCAGAACAAGGCCCTGCACGGTCTGTCGCGCACGCTGGTGGCGAACATGATCACCGGCGTGACCCAGGGCTACAGCAAGAAGCTCGAGATCAGCGGTGTCGGTTACCGCGTCCAGGCGAAGGGCTCCAACCTGGAGTTCGCCCTGGGCTACAGCCACCCGATCCTGGTCGAGGCGCCCGAGGGCATCACCTTCAAGGTGGAGTCCCCGACCAAGCTGACGGTCGAGGGCATCGACAAGCAGAAGGTCGGCGAGGTCGCCGCGAACATCCGCAAGCTGCGGAAGCCCGACCCGTACAAGGCCAAGGGCGTCAAGTACGAGGGCGAAGTCATCCGCCGCAAGGTCGGAAAGGCGGGTAAGTAAGCCATGGCATACGGTGTGAAGATCGCGAAGGGCGACGCCTACAAGCGCGCCGCCGCGAAGCGCCGCCACATCCGCATCCGCAAGCGGATCTCCGGTACGGCCGAGCGCCCCCGCCTGGTCGTCACGCGCTCCAACCGTGGCATCACCGCCCAGGTCATCGACGACATCAAGGGTCACACCCTGGCGTCGGCGTCGACCCTGGACGCGTCGATCCGCGGTGGCGAGGGTGACAAGAGCGCCCAGGCCAAGAAGGTTGGCGCCCTGGTCGCCGAGCGTGCCAAGGCCGCCGGTGTCGAGGCCGTCGTGTTCGACCGCGGTGGCAACCAGTACGCCGGGCGCATTGCCGCTCTGGCGGACGCCGCCCGCGAAGCCGGGCTGAAGTTCTAAGCCCCGGTTCCGGAGCTAGCGGACGTAACAGAGAGAGGTAATTCCAATGGCTGGACCCCAGCGCCGCGGAAGCGGTGCCGGTGGCGGCGAGCGGCGGGACCGGAAGGGTCGCGACGGTGGCGCTGCCGCCGAGAAGACCGCGTACGTTGAGCGCGTAGTCGCGATCAACCGCGTCGCCAAGGTTGTCAAGGGTGGTCGCCGCTTCAGCTTCACCGCGCTGGTCGTGGTGGGCGACGGTGACGGCACGGTCGGTGTCGGTTACGGCAAGGCCAAGGAAGTTCCGGCTGCCATCGCCAAGGGCGTGGAAGAGGCCAAGAAGAACTTCTTCAAGGTCCCCCGGATCCAGGGCACCGTCCCGCACCCGATCCAGGGCGAGAAGGCGGCCGGCGTCGTCATGCTCAAGCCCGCGTCCCCCGGTACCGGTGTTATCGCCGGTGGCCCGGTGCGCGCGGTGCTCGAGTGCGCCGGCATCCACGACATCCTGTCGAAGTCGCTCGGTTCGTCGAACCCGATCAACATCGTGCACGCCACGGTGGAGGCCCTCAAGGGACTGCAGCGTCCCGAGGAGATCGCCGCCCGTCGTGGTCTGCCGCTCGAGGACGTCGCGCCCGCCGCCCTGCTGCGTGCGCGTGCGGGGGCGGGTGCGTAATGGCTCGTCTCAAGGTCACGCAGACCAAGTCCTACATCGGCAGCAAGCAGAACCACCGCGACACCCTGCGTTCGCTCGGTCTGAAGAAGATCAACGACGTGGTTGTCAAGGAAGACCGTCCCGAGATCCGCGGCATGGTGCAGACCGTCCGCCACCTCGTCACGGTCGAGGAGGTCGACTGACATGGCGGAGCAGAACCCGCTGAAGGTCCACAACCTCCGTCCGGCCCCCGGTGCCAAGACCGCCAAGACCCGTGTCGGTCGTGGTGAGGCGTCGAAGGGTAAGACGGCCGGCCGTGGTACCAAGGGCACCAAGGCCCGTTACCAGGTTCCGGAGCGCTTCGAGGGTGGGCAGATGCCCCTCCACATGCGCCTCCCGAAGCTGAAGGGCTTCAAGAACCCCGCCCACAAGCAGTTCCAGGTCGTGAACCTGGACAAGCTGGCCGCGCTCTACCCGCAGGGTGGCGAGGTCACGGTGGCCGACCTGGTCGCCAAGGGCGCGGTGCGCAAGAACGAGCTCGTCAAGGTCCTGGGCCAGGGCGAGATCTCCGTGGCGATCCAGGTGACGGTCGACGCCGTCTCCGGTTCCGCCAAGGAGAAGATCGCCGCCGCCGGCGGCACCGTCACCGAACTCATCTGAGTTCGTTGACCCGACAACCGGGGATGTCCCATAGGGGCATCCCCGGTTGGTCGTTCCTAGCCGGGCACGGTCGCCGGTAAGGTGGCGTGGACTGTTGCTGTACCCATGGGGGGAATCACCCCCGGGTCGTGCGGACTGTGCCCGCACGGCCATGACTGATATGTATTCGTCGATCCTCAAGACCGTTACCTCTCACGTGGGTGCGTGAGAGGCGCAGGAGGCACCGTGCTCACCGCGTTCGCCCGGGCGTTCAAGACGCCCGACCTGCGCAAGAAGCTGCTGTTCACGCTGGGCATCATGGTGCTCTACCGGCTCGGGTCGCAGGTCCCGATCCCGGGGGTCAACTACCAGAACGTCCAGACGTGTGTCGACCAGGCCAAGAGTGGTCAGGGCCTGTTCGGCCTCGTGAACATGTTCAGTGGTGGCGCGCTGCTGCAGATCACGATCTTCGCGCTGGGGGTCATGCCGTACATCACGGCGAGCATCATCCTGCAGCTGCTCACGGTCGTGATCCCCCGGCTGGAAGCCCTGAAGAAGGAAGGGCAGTCCGGCCAGGCCAAGATCACGCAGTACACGCGTTATCTGACCATCGCGCTCGCCGTGCTCCAGGGCACCGGTCTGGTCGCCGTCGCGCGCAACGGCGCGCTCTTCGGCAACTGCCCGGTCGCGTCCGACATCGTGCCCAACCACTCGATCTTCACGACCATCACGATGGTCATCACCATGACCGCGGGCACCGCGCTCATCATGTGGCTCGGTGAGATCGTCACCGACCGCGGCATCGGCAACGGCATGTCGATCCTGATGTTCACCTCGATCGCCGCGCAGTTCCCGAGCGCGCTGTGGGCGATCAAGCTCCAGGGCAAGCTGATGGGCGGCTGGCTGGAGTTCGGCCTCGTCATCCTCTGCGGCCTGGCCATGGTCGGCCTCGTGGTCTTCGTCGAGCAGGCGCAGCGGCGCGTGCCCGTGCAGTACGCGAAGCGCATGATCGGCCGCCGTTCGTACGGCGGGACGTCGACCTACATCCCGCTCAAGGTGAACCAGGCGGGCGTCATCCCCGTGATTTTCGCCTCGTCCCTGCTCTACATCCCGGCGCTGCTGGTGCAGTTCACCGACTCCAAGGACTCGGGCTGGGCGCAGTGGATCCAGGCCAACCTGGTCAAGGGCGACCACCCGATCTACATGGTCACTTACTTCCTGCTGATCGTTTTCTTCGCCTTCTTCTACGTCGCCATCTCCTTCAACCCCGAAGAAGTTGCAGACAACATGAAGAAGTATGGTGGGTTCATCCCGGGCATCCGGGCGGGACGTCCCACCGCGGAGTACCTGAGCTACGTGCTGAACCGCATCACGTGGCCGGGCTCTCTCTACCTGGGCGTGATCGCCCTGGTGCCCACCGTGGCGCTGGTCACACTCAACGCGAACCAGAACTTCCCATTCGGGGGAACCAGCATCCTGATCATCGTGGGTGTCGGTCTGGAGACGGTGAAGCAGATCGAGAGCCAGCTTCAGCAGCGCAACTACGAAGGGTTCCTCCGCTGATGCGAATCGTCCTCGTCGGGCCGCCCGGCGCCGGCAAGGGTACGCAGGCCGCGTACCTCGCCAAGAATCTCGCGATCCCGCACATCTCGACGGGCGACCTCTTCCGGGCGAACATCAGCCAGGGCACCCCGCTGGGCGTCCAGGCCCAGGAGTACATGCGCGCGGGCCAGCTGGTCCCGGACTCGGTGACCATCGGCATGGCCGAGGACAGGATGGACCAGGACGACGCCTCCGGCGGCTTCCTGCTGGACGGCTTCCCGCGCAACATCGGGCAGGCCGAGGCGCTGGACGCCTACCTGAACCGCAAGGGCCTGAAGCTGGACGCCGTCCTGGACCTGGAGGTCCCCGAGGACGAGGTGGTCAAGCGGATCGCCGGCCGCCGGATCTGCCGCGCGGACAGCAGCCACGTCTTCCACGTGATCTACAACCGCTCGGAGACCGAGGGCGTCTGCGACGTCTGCGGCGGCGAGCTCTACCAGCGCGACGACGACCGTGAGGACACGGTCCGCAAGCGGCTGGAGGTCTACCACAGCGAGACCGAGCCGATCATCGACTACTACAAGGCCCAGGGCCTGGTGGTGACGATCTCCGCGCTCGGCAAGGTCGCCGAGGTGACCCAGCGGGCCATGGAGGCGCTCCCCGCGCGGGACGGCGCCTGAGCCACCGGTGGTGTACGGCCGCGATGCCCTTCGGGGGATCGCGGCCGTAGTGTTGTTTGAACCAGTTTTCCGCGCGGTCCTGCGCGCGTTCTGTCGGAATATGTCGTCGAGCCGAGGAAGGCCCCCATGGCGGTAGAGATCAAGACCCCGGACCAGATCGCGAAGATGCGCGAGGCGGGGCTGGTCGTCGCCGCCATCCACGCCGCCACCCGGGAGGCGGCCGTCCCCGGCGCGACCACCAAGGACCTCGACGACGTCGCCCGCAAGGTGCTGGCCGAGCACGGCGCCAAGTCGAACTTCCTCGGCTACGGCGGCTTTCCCGCGACGATCTGCACCTCGGTGAACGAGGTCGTCGTGCACGGCATCCCGAGCGCGGAGACCGTCCTGAAGGACGGCGACATCATCTCCATCGACGCCGGCGCCATCGTCGACGGCTGGCACGGCGACGCGGCCTTCACCGCTTTCGTGGGCGGCGGGCACGCGCCGGAGCTGGTGGAGCTCTCCCGGGTGACCGAGGAGTCCATGTGGGCCGGCATCGCGGCCGTGAAGAACGGCAACCGGCTGGTGGACGTCTCCCGGGCCATCGAGACGTACATCCGCCGCCAGCCGCGCCCGGCGACCGGCAAGTACGGGATCATCGAGGACTACGGCGGGCACGGCATCGGCTCCGAGATGCACATGGACCCGCACCTGCTGAACTACGTCTCCCGCAAGCGGGGCCGCGGCCCGAAGCTGGTCCCCGGCTTCTGCATCGCGATCGAGCCGATGGTGTCGCTGGGCACGCCGCGGACGCACGTCCTGGAGGACGAGTGGACGGTCCTCACCGATGACCTGACCTGGTCGTCGCACTGGGAGCACTCCGTCGCCCTGACGGAGGAGGGGCCGCTGGTGCTCACCGCCGTGGACGGCGGGAAGGCGAAGCTGGCGGAGCTGGGTGTGACGGCGGCGCCGGATCCGCTGGGCTGAGCCGAGGGCCTGGCGGCCGCCCCTGCCACGTCCGCCGGTCGGAGGGCGGCGCAGCCGCTCGAAGCTTGTGAGGCGCCCCGGCGCCGATCCCGCGAGGGCGGCGTTGTGAGGAGCCTGTGGCGGGAGGGCGAAGCCGGCGGAGCCGGGTGTGACGGCGGCGCCGGATCCGCTGGGCTGAGCGGGGTCCTTACGGCGGCCCGTGTCCGGGCCGACCGGTCGGAGGGCGGCGTCGGGATGGGCCGGCCCGCCGGGCCGAGGCCCGGCTCGTGGCGGTTTTTCCGGTCGGGAGCCGCCGCTTAAGGATCACTGCGGCTGGGCAAGCACCCCTGGATTAGTCTTTCCGGTTGCCCTGACGTAGACTGATGCGTCGGCTCTCGTGTATCCGCATGCCCGCGTTCGCGCGGGGGTGCGAATCCCGGAGTCGATCAAGGTAGCCGATTCGAAAGGCGAAGCGTGGCCAAGAAGCAAGGTGCCATCGAGATTGAGGGCACCGTGATCGAGTCTCTGCCGAACGCCATGTTCAAGGTGGAGCTCCAGAACGGTCACAAGGTCCTCGCGCACATCAGCGGCAAGATGCGGATGCACTACATCCGTATCCTTCCCGACGACCGGGTCGTGGTGGAGCTCTCTCCGTACGACCTGACGCGCGGACGGATCGTCTACCGCTACAAGTAGATCTTGTCGGCATCCCGCTCCGGCGGGGTGGTGGCACTGACCCGGAGAACCTCACATCCCATGAAGGTCAAGCCGAGCGTCAAGAAGATCTGCGACAAGTGCAAGGTGATCCGCCGCCACGGCCGGGTCATGGTCATCTGCGACAACCTGCGCCACAAGCAGCGCCAGGGCTGACGCACACCGAACCGCACTCCGCAGTTCTTCGCGCGACGCGAGCAACGTACATACGCAGGGCCCGTCCCTCTCTGTAAGGAGGGCGACACCCCCGGTTTCGGAGGCCGGGGACCCAGTCCGTACCAACTCTTCGCCCCGGCGGAGGGGACGGCGGCTGGGAGCGGTCCTGTGGAAGACCTCCGACGAACATCTGGAGCCATTCAATGGCACGCGTTTCCGGTGTCGACATCCCGCGTGACAAGCGCGTGGAGGTCGCACTCACCTACGTCTTCGGTATCGGCCGCACCCAGTCGAAGGCGACCCTCGCCGCGACCGGTGTGAACCCGAACACCCGCGTTCGTGACCTGGCCGAAGAGGACCTGGTCAAGATCCGCGAGTACGTGGACGCCAACCTCAAGACCGAGGGTGACCTCCGTCGCGAGATCCAGGCCGACATCCGCCGCAAGGTCGAGATCGGCTGCTACCAGGGTCTGCGTCACCGTCGTGGCCTGCCGGTCCACGGTCAGCGCACCAGCACGAACGCTCGTACCCGCAAGGGCCCGCGTCGCGCCATCGCCGGCAAGAAGAAGCCGGGCAAGAAGTAGTCCTCAGCGGACGCTTGACCACGCGGTCTTCGCTGTAGGACCGACCACCTCCCTGTAGGAGTAAGAGATGCCCCCCAAGGGTCGTCAGGGCGCTGCCAAGAAGGTGCGCCGCAAGGAAAAGAAGAACGTCGCTCACGGCCACGCGCACATCAAGAGCACGTTCAACAACACGATCGTGTCCATCACGGACCCGACCGGCAACGTGATCTCCTGGGCCTCCGCCGGCCACGTCGGCTTCAAGGGCTCGCGCAAGTCCACCCCGTTCGCCGCGCAGATGGCCGCCGAGTCGGCCGCTCGCCGCGCGCAGGAGCACGGCATGCGCAAGGTCGACGTCTTCGTCAAGGGTCCGGGCTCCGGCCGTGAGACCGCCATCCGTTCGCTCCAGGCGACCGGTCTCGAGGTGGGCTCCATCCAGGACGTCACCCCGACCCCGCACAACGGCTGCCGTCCCCCCAAGCGTCGCCGCGTCTGATCGGGCGCACGGCGGCCTTCCCCGCGTCAGCGGGGGTGGCCCACGTCGCCGCGTCTGATCCGAGGGTCTTCCGACCCCTGGTGTGATCGCGCCGCTTGATACGGCGTTCGGGCGGTACGGCTCCTCGGGGCCGTGCCGCCCGTACCCTTGCAGTACCTCAGGACATCAAATAGTGGGTGTCCATGACTGAAGGATTCATCGCATGCTGATCGCTCAGCGTCCCTCGCTGACCGAAGAGGTCGTCGACGAGTTCCGCTCGCGGTTCGTGATCGAGCCGCTGGAGCCGGGCTTCGGCTACACCCTCGGCAACTCCCTGCGTCGTACGCTCCTCTCCTCGATCCCGGGTGCGGCGGTCACGTCCATCCGCATCGACGGTGTCCTGCACGAGTTCACCACCGTGCCGGGCGTCAAGGAGGACGTCACCGACCTCATCCTCAACATCAAGCAGCTGGTCGTCTCCTCGGAGCACGACGAGCCGGTCGTGATGTACCTGCGCAAGCAGGGCCCCGGCCTGGTCACCGCCGCGGACATCGCCCCGCCGGCCGGCGTCGAGGTGCACAACCCCGACCTGGTCCTGGCGACGCTGAACGCCAAGGGCAAGCTGGAGATGGAGCTGACCGTCGAGCGCGGTCGCGGCTACGTCTCCGCCGTCCAGAACAAGCAGGTGGGCCAGGAGATCGGCCGTATCCCGGTCGACTCCATCTACTCGCCGGTCCTCAAGGTCACCTACAAGGTCGAGGCGACCCGAGTCGAGCAGCGCACCGACTTCGACAAGCTGATCGTCGACGTCGAGACCAAGCAGGCCATGCGCCCGCGTGACGCCATGGCGTCCGCCGGCAAGACCCTGGTCGAGCTGTTCGGTCTCGCCCGCGAGCTGAACATCGACGCCGAGGGCATCGACATGGGTCCGTCCCCGACGGACGCCGCCCTGGCCGCCGACCTGGCGCTGCCGATCGAGGAGCTGGAGCTCACCGTTCGGTCGTACAACTGCCTCAAGCGCGAGGGCATCCACTCCGTGGGTGAGCTCGTCGCCCGCTCCGAGGCCGACCTGCTCGACATCCGCAACTTCGGTGCGAAGTCGATCGACGAGGTCAAGGCGAAGCTGGCCGGTATGGGCCTGGCGCTGAAGGACTCGCCTCCCGGCTTCGACCCGACCGCCGCCGCCGACGCGTTCGGCGCCGACGACGACGCGGATGCGGGCTTCGTCGAGACCGAGCAGTACTGAGCTCGGGTCCGACGGACGGATCTTGGGTGCGGGTGCGCTGTGCCTGATCGCGCACACGCGACGGAGTCGCATAGTCGACACCGCCCCGCGCCCCTTCCGGGCGCCTCTTCGAGGCGTCCCGGATCTCCGACGGGCGACCGCCCGCTCGGATACTGACTCCGGTACCTGATACGGCCGGGGCAGACACCTAGGAGAAACACCATGCCGCGTCCCACCAAGGGTGCCCGTCTGGGCGGCGGTGCCGCGCACGAGAAGCTGATGCTGGCGAACCTCGCCCGCTCCCTCTTCGAGCACGGCCGCATCACCACCACCGAGGCCAAGGCCCGTCGCCTGCGCCCGGTCGCCGAGCGCCTGATCACCAAGGCGAAGAAGGGCGACATCCACAACCGTCGCCAGGTGCTGCAGACGATCACCGACAAGGGCATCGTCCACACCCTCTTCACCGAGATCGCTCCGCGCTACGCCGAGCGTCCGGGTGGCTACACCCGGATCACCAAGATCGGTAACCGCCGTGGCGACAACGCGCCCATGGCCGTGATCGAGCTGGTCGAGGGCGAGATCGCCAAGAAGGCGACCGTCGCCGAGGCCGAGGCCGCCACCAAGCGTGCGGTCAAGGAGTCCGAGGCCGCTGCCGCCGAGGCGCCGGCCGAGGAGTCCAAGGACGCCTGACGCGTCCGACGGATGCGTGTGTGCACGGACGGGTCCGCTCCCTCACGGGGGCGGGCCCGTCCCGCGTTTTCTGAGAGGAACTCTGGTGAGTGACGAGGTGGAACCCGGTCACGTCCGGGTGCGGCTGGACCTGTCGTACGACGGCAAGGACTTCTCCGGGTGGGCCAAGCAGCGCGAGGGCCAGCGGACGGTCCAGGGCGAGCTGGAGGACGCGATCCGGACCGTGACGCGGTCCAAGACCACGTACGAGCTGACGGTCGCGGGCCGGACGGACGCCGGGGTGCACGCCCGCGGCCAGGTCGCGCACGTCGATCTGCCCGTCGAGGTGTGGGCCGAGCACGAGGACAAGCTGCTGCGCCGGCTGGCCGGCCGGCTGTCGCACGACGTGCGGGTGTGGCGGGTCGCGGAGGCGCCCGCCGGATTCAACGCGCGGTTCTCCGCGATCTGGCGGCGGTACGCGTACCGGGTCGTGGACCACCCGGCGGGGGTCGATCCGCTGCTGCGCGGGCATGTGCTGTGGCACGACTGGCCGCTGGACGTCGACGCGATGAACGCGGCCGCCGAACGGCTCGTCGGGGAACACGACTTCGCCGCGTACTGCAAGAAGCGCGAGGGTGCCACGACCATCCGTACGCTCCAGCGGCTCGACTGGGAGCGGGACGCGGACGGGGTGATCACCGCGACCGTGAAGGCCGACGCGTTCTGCCACAACATGGTGCGGTCGCTGGTCGGCGCGCTGCTGTTCGTCGGCGACGGGCACCGGCCGGTGGACTGGCCGGGGAAGGTGCTGGCGGCCGGGGTGCGGGACTCGGCGGTGCATGTGGTGCGGCCGCACGGGCTGACCCTGGAGGAGGTCGGCTACCCGGCCGACTCGGAGCTCGCGGCCCGCAACCGGGAAGCGCGCAACAAGCGCACGCTCCCCGGGCGTTCCGGCGGTTGCTGCTAGTCCGTCAGGTGGATTCAGCGGCCGGGCAGTTGACGGCCAGGTCGCTGTTGACGGTGAGGTACGGGCGGACGCCGCCGACCGTCGGGTAGATGTCGGTCTTGTTGCGGTCGACGATGTCCCCGACGATCCGGCCGATCCGCACCGGCTCGGCGTCGCCGGCCAGCCGCAGCGCCAGGTCCCAGATCGCGCCCTCGTCGCCGCGGGCCGCCTTGAGCTGGGAGGTGCGCAGGGTGAAGCGGAAGCTCGTCGGGTCCAGGACGGTGACCTCGGCCGAGATGTCGGCAGCGGACTCCGCGCGCGGGGTGCCGATGACGAACGGCTTGGTGTCCTCGGTGAACGAGGTGCCGTAGAGCCGGCCCTGGACCGTCAGCGACGTCTCGGTCTGACGGATCGACAGCGCCTCGGCGTGCGCGGGGCGGTGCCAGGCGCGCAGCGCCAGGTAGCCGTCCACCGTCGGGTAGGCGATCATCCAGGTGAACGGGGAACCGGGCAGCGGCTCCAGGCCCAGCAGGTTCTTGCCCTCGGCGAGGTGGGAGACGACGCGGCGGCGCGCCTTGTCCTCGTCGCGGACGACGTGCAGGTCCCAACGGCCCTCGTCCAGCCGCAGCTTGGCGCGGTCCAGGACGGCCGTGTAGGGCGCGCCCGGAGTGGCGGGGGTGGCGAGGGGGACGCTGACCGGCTTGCCCTCCTTGCGGCGGGTGACGGTCAGCGAGAGGTCGTCGCCGGCCAGGCCCTTGCCGTCGACGGAGACGACGATGTTGCCGTCGGCGTCGACGCGGGTGGAGGCGGTGGCCTTCAGCGGCCGGCGGACTATCTCCTTCAGCGCCTCGGACACCGGCTTGCGGGCCGGCTGGGCGACCGGGCGGTGCCGCAGCGGCCGGATGACCTTGCCGATGGTGCGGCGCAGGCTCTGGCCCAGCGGGACGGTCTTGTCCGGGGCGGCCGCGGCGTCGGCGGACCGCGGGGTGGTGTCCACGCCGAGGCCGCGGATCAGGTCCTCGTAGGCGTCGGCGATCTGCTCGGGGGCGTAGCGCTGGGCGGAGACCTGGGCGGCGGCGCCCATGGTGCGGCGCAGTTCGTCGTCCTCGATGAGCCTGAGCAGGCCCTTGGCGATGCCCTCGCTGTCGCCGACGGGGACGAGGAGGCCGTCCTTGCCGTCGGTGATGATCTCGCCGGGGCCGTGCGGGCAGTCGGTGGCGACGACGGGGACGCCGCAGTTCATGGCCTCCACGATCGTCATGCCGAACGACTCCTCGCGGGAGGTGACGGCGGCGATGGAGCCCTTGGCCCACTCGGTCTCGATGGGCGAGTGGGCGCCCATGAGGGTGATCGTCTCGGTGAGGCCGAGGCGCTCGATCTGGGCGCGGAGCTTGGCCAGTTCGGGGCCGCGGCCGTAGATCCGCAGGTTCCAGTCGGGGCGCTTGGCGTGCACGGTCGCCCAGGCGGCGACCAGCAGGTCGTAGCGCTTGACCGGGATCAGGCGGCCGGCGGCGACGACGAGCTTGGTGGCCGGGTCGGCGGGCTCGACCTCGCTGGGCGGGCAGCCGTTGGGGATGCAGATGATCTTCGTCTTGACGTCGGGGAACTGCTCGCGGTGGGTGCGGGCGTCCGCCTCGGAAACGGTGGTGTGGGCGTCCAGGTGCGGGATGGCGCGGTCCTGGGCGGCGCGGATGTTCGGCTCGTGGGTGCCGTAGATCCGGTGCTCCTGGCCGATCTTCAGGTAGCGGTCCTGGCCGAAGCCGGCCAGGTACATCACCAGGCCGGGGCGGGTGGCGACGACGACGTCGGCGTCCGTCTCGGCGAGGTGGTCGGCGACCCGGCGGTCGGTGAGGGCGCTGAAGTGGGCGCCCTTCGCCTCCTTGGGCGGGATGTAGGCGCTGTCCTGCGACAGAAGCGGGTCGCCGCGGTCGGCCCCGTGGTCCTCACGGGTGTCGATGAGGTTGACCAGCTTGACCTTGGGGTGGAGCGGCAGCCGGGGGACCTTGCCGGTCCGCAGGATCGACACGATCTCCACGTCGTGCCGGGCGGCGAGCGCACTGGCGACGTTGAACGTGGAGCGGATGGTGCCGCCGATGCCGTACGCGTTCTGCAACAGGAAAGAGATCTTCATGGCGGTGTGTGCGCGACACGCCTCTGCCGGCGCCGCGTCCGTCCTTCCCCCTGGCCTGGGTACTCGGGGTCCGTCCCCTGCCGGCCGGTCGTGGAGACCGGTCTGTACCGGATGAGACCGCCGACGGGGGGTTCGGTTGCCTGGGCAGCCTACATTGTGGCCTCTGTCACGCGTCGGGCGGTGGTCGGCGGGGACCGTGCCGGGGGTGAACCGGGGGCGTGCGGGTGGACCGTCGTGCGCCCTCTGGTCGTCTGCGCGTTCGCGTTTCGTGCTCGCGTCGTGATGTCCCCGTGCGTCAATCGTGGCGCCGCCCGCTCATCCTGAGATCTCGACGAGATCGAGGCGTCCCCCGGGGGACCCGACACCGGAATGACCGCCGGTGGCCGGGGTGCGGGACGCGGGGCCGCGGGGAGCGGCGGTGCGACGCCGGTGTGGCGTGACGGGCCCCGGCCCCTGGCGACTGGAAGGGTGGGGGACGTGAAGGCGAGAACGGCGGCCGCGCTGTGTGCGGCCGTGACGGTGGGAATGCTGGTGCCGGTGGCCGGCTGCGCGGGGGACCGGGCCGGGGCCGGGCACGGGAACGACGGGAAGCGCTCGGTGGGGTCCGCCGACGCCCGGGACCGGGGGCCGGCGGCCGGAGAGTCGCCCGGTGCGTCCGAGGAGAGCGGTGACGGGCGGCGGGCCGGGCGGCTCGGCGGCGTCGAGCTCACCAAGGACGAGGTGTCCGGGCTGGTGATCGAGCAGGCGCCACCGGGCTCCGCCGGCCGCGGCACGCCCACCGCCGACCGGGCCGCGTGCCGGCCGCTGGCCACGGCCCTGGGCTCGCAGCCGCGGCCGCGGCCGCTGGAGTCGGTGATGTCCACGTTCGCGGGCGAGCAGGACGGGCCCGACGAGGGTCTGCTGGGGACCGTGCGGGTCGCCGAGTACCGGCCCGGCGAGGCCGCGGCCACGCTCCGCGGACTCCGGGACGCGGCGGCGGGCTGCGCGGGCGGGTTCACGATGCGGACGGGCGAGGGCGAACGGCAGGTGTTCGACGCGGTCGAGAACGTGGCGGCGCCCCGGCTGGGGGATGAGGCGGCCGCCTATCGGCTCACCAATGCGGTGGAGGAGGCGCCGACGCTGATCACTGTGGTGCGGTCGGGGGAGGTGCTGTCCATGTTCTTCGCCACGAGCCTTGGGGATCCCGGGCGGGCGGAGATTCCGGAGCGGTTGGTGGGGGCGCAGGTGCGGCGGGTTGAGGCGGCGGGGTTGCGGCCGACGGGTGCCGCCGATGACAAGGGGGGCGGTGGGCCGGGGGTGCTGCCGCAGGGGGACGAGGGGTAGCGCCTGCGGCGGGCGGTGCCCCGGTCCTGCCCCTTCGCCGATTCCCGGGGGCAAGCCCCCGGACCCCCGAAACCGCGCTCCGCGCGGTTGTCCTCAAACGCCGGACGGGCTGAGTGGTCAGCCCGCCCGGGGGTGCGGGGGCTCGCCCCCGCAAGAAACGGTGAAAGGGCGGGACCGGGGCACCAGCCCGCCGCAGGCGCCCCCCGTCAGTGGGTGACCGACGACGCCGCCGCTGCCGCAGCCGCCGCCCGCCCCCGGGCCAGGACGCGGCCGAACGCGTACGTCGAGATATCCCGACCGGCATCGAGCGCCTTGCGCTCGTCCGCGGTCACCGGCCTGTTGTCCGCGTTCCCCGCGACCGTGAAGTACGCGTACCGCCCCTCCGCGTTCGCCGTCAGCCGGCAGGCCGTCGCCTGGCAGAAGGCGGCGGCGCCGTCGCCGGACAGAGCGGCGATGTTGCCCGCCGACTGGGCCTTCGCCTTGTCCGCGGCGGCCTTGGTGTCGAAGACGGCGACGCCGACCGTCACGGCCACCCCGTCGCGTACGTAGGTGGCGCGCAGCACCTGGCGGCAGCCGTTGGACGACAGGACGGAGCCGAGTGCGCCCTGGGTGACGGAGGCGCAGTCGGTGGTGGCCGCGGTGGCGGTCCGCTCGTACGTCCGGCCCGACAGGGCGGGCTTGGCGTCGGGGAACAGCGTTCCGGTGGTCAGCGGGGCCTTGTCCTTCTCCGCGCTGGAGATGAAGGCCCGGGGGTCCTGGGGCGGGGGCGGGGCGACCGGGGCGAAGGTGGGTTCGGGGGTTCCGGGGGTTCCGGGGGAGGAAGCGGGCGCGGAGGCTCCGGCGGCCCGCTTGCCGCCATCGCCACCACCGCCGTCCGACCGCACGATCGCGGTGGCCACGATCGCCGCCACCCCGCCCGCGGCCAGCACCCCACCGCCGATCATCAGCAGCTTCCGGCGGCGGTCGCGCGCCGCCGTGTCCGCGGCGAGCGCCGCCCAGTCCGGAGTTCCCCCGCCCGGCTCCCCCTGCCCAAAGCTCATGGGGCGCATCGTAGACCGGGCGCCCGCCGGGTAAACGGGTTGGTGGCGTCCCGGAAAGCCGACACAATGCGCGCTATGGGGCATGTCGAGGTCGCGCACGTCGAGTACTACCTGCCGGACGGCCGGCCGCTGCTGGGGGACGTGTCCTTCCGGGTCGGCGAAGGGGCCGCCGTCGCGCTGGTCGGCGCCAACGGCGCCGGGAAGACGACGCTGCTGCGGCTGATCGCCGGGGACCTCCAGCCGCACGGCGGGACGGTCGGCGTCGGGGGCGGGCTCGGGGTGATGCCGCAGTTCGTGGGGTCCGTACGGGACGAGCGGACCGTGCGCGACCTGCTCGTCTCCGTGGCGCCGCCGCGGATCCGGGAGGCCGCCGCGGCCGTCGACGCCGCCGAGCGCGCGATCATGACCGTCGACGACGAGGCCGCGCAGATGGCATACGCCCAGGCCCTGTCCGACTGGGCCGAGGCGCGCGGCTACGAGGCCGAGACCACGTGGGACATGTGCACCATGGCGGCGCTCGGCGTGCCGTACGAGCAGGCCCAGTGGCGGCAGGTGCGCACCCTGTCCGGCGGCGAGCAGAAGCGCCTGGTGCTGGAGTCGCTGCTGCGCGGCACCGACGAGGTGCTGCTGCTGGACGAGCCGGACAACTACCTCGACGTCCCCGGCAAGCGCTGGCTGGAGGAGCGGCTGTGCGAGACGAAGAAGACGGTTCTCTTCGTCTCGCACGACCGCGAGCTGCTCGCCCGTTCCGCCGAGAAGATCATCAGCGTGGAGCCGGGGCCGGCGGGCAGCGACGTGTGGGTGCACGGCGGCGGCTTCGCCACGTACCACGAGGCCCGCAAGGAGCGCTTCGCCCGCTTCGAGGAGCTGCGCAGGCGGTGGGACGAGAAGCACGCCCAGCTGAAGAAGCTGGTGCTCTCGCTGCGGCAGGCCGCCTCGATCAGCCACGAGCTGGCCTCCCGCTACGCCGCCGCCCAGACCCGGCTGCGCAAGTTCGAGGAGGCCGGCCCGCCGCCCGAGCCGCCGCGCGAGCAGGACATCCGGATGCGGCTGCGCGGCGGCCGGACCGGCGTACGGGCCGTGACCTGCGCGGGGCTGGAGCTGACCGGGCTGATGAAGCCGTTCGACCTGGAGGTCTTCTACGGGGAGCGGGTCGCCGTCCTCGGGTCGAACGGTTCGGGGAAGTCGCACTTCCTGCGGCTGCTGGCGGGGGAGGAGGTCGCGCACACCGGGCAGTGGAGGCTGGGCGCCCGCGTCGTCCCCGGCCACTTCGCGCAGACGCACGCGCACCCCGAGCTGATGGGCCGCGCGCTCGTCGACATCCTGTGGACGGAGCACGCCAGGGACCGGGGCGCCGCGATGTCCGCGCTGCGCCGCTACGAGCTCGACCGGCAGGGCGACCAGCTCTTCGACCGGCTCTCCGGCGGGCAGCAGGCCCGCTTCCAGATCCTGCTGCTGGAGCTGGCGGGCACCACGGCGCTGTTGCTGGACGAGCCGACGGACAACCTGGACCTGGAGAGCGCGGAGGCGCTGCAGCAGGGGCTGGAGGCGTACGAGGGGACGGTGCTAGCCGTCACCCACGACCGCTGGTTCGCGCGTGCGTTCGATCGGTTTCTGGTCTTCGGCGCCGACGGGCGGGTGCGGGAGGCGTCGGAGCCGGTGTGGGACGAGAAGCGGGTCGCGCGGGCGAGGTGAGGGCGGCCGGGGGTCCGGGGGGTGCCCCCCGGGAGGGCGCGGCGGACGAGAAGCGGGTCGCGCGGGTGCGGTGAGGCCGGTGGGGGGCCTGGGATCCGCCGCCGGTGGGACCATGTGTTTTGACCCCGCGGGTGGGCGCCCGGTACTCTACGAGTTCGTTATGCGTATTGGCTTGGTCGTTCTCACGCGAGGGGCCCTTACGCTTGTCCGTCAGGCCGATCACCGGCGGTCGGCACGCGGGTTGCGTCCCCGTTGTGCGGCCAAGCTCGCGCGATCGTCCCATGCGGACCGTGTCAGGACCCACACTCACTGAAGAAGCGAAGGCTACGACCGTGCGTACGTTCAGCCCCAAGCCCGGCGATGTCCAGCGCCAGTGGCACATCATCGACGCGCAGGACGTCGTCCTGGGCCGTCTGGCCTCTCAGGCCGCCTCCCTGCTGCGCGGCAAGCACAAGCCTGTGTACGCCCCGCACATGGACATGGGTGACTTCGTCGTCATCATCAACGCCGACAAGGTCCACCTGTCCGGCAACAAGAAGACCCAGAAGATGGCCTACCGCCACTCTGGCTTCCCGGGTGGTCTGCGCTCCGTCCGTTACGACGAGCTGCTCGACAAGAACCCGGAGAAGGCCGTCGAGAAGGCGATCAAGGGCATGCTGCCCAAGAACTCCCTCGGCCGTCAGATGCTCTCGAAGCTGAAGGTCTACTCGGGCGACCAGCACCCGCACGCCGCCCAGCAGCCGCAGCCGTTCGAGATCACCCAGGTCAAGCAGGGCTAAGTCCCGGCCACCGCCGAACCAGAAAGTCTGAGGAGAATCGTGGCTGAGACCACCGCCGAGATGCCGGTCGAGGGCGTCGAGGAGTACACCACCGAGACCGAGGTCGTGGAGTCGGAGTACACCTCCGAGTCCCTCGCGTCCCGCTTTGGCGACCCGCAGCCGGCTGCCGGCCTGGGCCGTCGCAAGAACGCCATCGCCCGTGTCCGGATCGTTCCGGGCTCCGGCAAGTGGAAGATCAACGGTCGCACCCTTGAGGACTACTTCCCCAACAAGGTGCACCAGCAGGAAGTCAACGAGCCCTTCAAGGTGCTCGAGCTCGACGACCGTTACGACGTCATCGCCCGCATCTCGGGTGGCGGCGTCTCCGGCCAGGCCGGCGCCCTGCGCCTCGGCGTGGCCCGTGCCCTCAACGAGGCCGACGTCGACAACAACCGCGGCGCCCTGAAGAAGGCCGGCTTCCTGAAGCGCGACGACCGTGCGGTCGAGCGCAAGAAGGCCGGTCTCAAGAAGGCCCGTAAGGCCCCGCAGTACAGCAAGCGCTAATCCGGCGGTTCGCTGCTTCTGCTCGAACGCCCCGGCGGCACGATCCGTGCTGCCGGGGCGTTCGGCTATACAGCACCCGTGGCCATGCGGCATCCGCGGCCGCGCGCCGCCTGTGGCTTCGCGTCACCCGTACGGGTCAGGGGTCACTCGTACGGGCCACTCGGGGCGGGTACCCCGTATACCTGGGAGACTTCGGTCACCTGGCGGCAACGCTTTGGCCCAGGGCTCGATACCTCAAGTACAAGGCTCAAGGACAAGGGGCTCCCTCCAGGGCCCCGCACTCCCGCGTTTTTCGGAGGACACCAGTGGGACGACTCTTCGGTACGGACGGTGTGCGCGGCGTCGCCAACGCCGATCTGACGGCCGAGCTCGCGCTCGGCCTGTCGGTCGCCGCGGCGCACGTGCTCGCCGAGGCGGGGACGTTCGAGGGCCATCGCCCGGTGGCGGTGGTCGGTCGTGATCCGCGGGCGTCCGGGGAGTTCCTGGAGGCCGCCGTGGTGGCCGGACTGGCCAGCGCGGGCGTCGACGTGCTGCGGGTCGGCGTGCTGCCGACGCCCGCCGTCGCGTACCTCACCGGCGCGCTCGGCGCCGACCTGGGCGTCATGCTCTCCGCCAGCCACAACGCGATGCCCGACAACGGGATCAAGTTCTTCGCCCGCGGCGGTCACAAGCTCGCCGACGAGCTGGAGGACCGCATCGAGCGGACGTACCGGGCGCACGCCACCGGCGAGCCCTGGGACCGGCCCACCGGCGCCGGCGTCGGCCGCGTCCGCGATTACGACCAGGGCTTCGACAACTACGTCGCCCACCTGATCGGCGTCCTGCCCAACCGCCTCGACGGCCTCAAGGTCGTCATCGACGGCGCGCACGGCGCGGCGTCCCGCGTCTCGCCCGAGGCGTTCTCGCGGGCCGGCGCCGAGGTCGTCACCATCGGCACCGACCCCGACGGGCTCAACATCAACCACGAGTGCGGCTCCACGCACCTGGAGAAGCTGCGGGCCGCGGTCGTCGAGCACGGCGCGGACCTGGGCGTCGCCCACGACGGTGACGCCGACCGGTGCCTCGCCGTGGACGCCACCGGCGCCGAGGTCGACGGTGACCAGATCCTCGCCGTCCTCGCGCTCGCGATGCGCGAGGCGGGCTCGCTGCGGAAGAACACCGTCGTCGCCACCGTCATGTCCAACCTGGGCTTCAAGCTCGCCATGGAGCGGGAGGGCGTCCGGTTCGTCCAGACCGGGGTCGGCGACCGCTACGTCCTGGAGGAGATGAAGGCCAACGGCTTCGCCCTCGGCGGCGAGCAGTCCGGGCACGTCATCGTCCTCGACCACGCGACGACCGGCGACGGCACGCTGACCGGGCTGATGCTGGCCGCTCGCGTCGCGGCGACCGGGCGGCCGCTGCGGGAGCTGGCCGGGGTCATGGAGCGGCTGCCTCAGGTGCTCATCAACGTCCGGGACGTCGACAAGACCCGGGTCGGGTCGTCGCAGGAGCTTGCCGAGGCTGTGACCGACGCGGAGCGGGAGCTGGGGGCCACCGGGCGGGTGCTGCTGCGGTCGTCCGGGACGGAGCCGCTGGTGCGGGTGATGGTGGAGGCCGCCGATATCGAGCAGGCTCGGGCTGTGGCTCAGCGGCTCGCTGATGTGGTGAAGTCGGCGCTCGGGTAGCGCCGGGTGCGGGCGGGATGGGGTGCCCCTGTCCCGCCCTTTCTCCGTTTCCTGGGGCTGCGCCTCAGACCCCCTTGTCGCGGCTTCGCCGCTCGTCCTCAAGCGCCGGACGGGCTGGTGGGGGCTGATCACAGCTTGCGGAGCGACAAGCGCTGCACCTTGTGGTCCGGGCCCTTGCGGAGGATGAGGCTCGAGCGGCCTCGGGTGGGGGCCACGTTTTCCAGGAGGTTGGGCTTGTTGATGGTCCGCCAGTTGCGGCGGGCGAAGTCCAGGGCCTCCTCCTCCGAGACCTGGGTGTAGCGGCGGAAGAACGAGTCGGGGTCCTGGAAGGCCGTCTCGCGGAGCTTCTTGAACCGCGAGTAGTACCAGCGCTCGATGTCCTCGGCCCGGGCGTCCACGTAGATGCTGAAGTCGAAGAAGTCCGCGAGCCCGACCCGGGTCCGGCCGTCGCGGCCGGGCAGGGCGGGCTGGAGGACGTTGAGGCCCTCGATGATCAGGATGTCCGGGCGGTGCACGGTGAGGCGCTCGTCGGGGACGATGTCGTAGATCAGGTGGGAGTAGACGGGCGCGGACACCTCGTCCTTCCCGGCCTTCACGTCCGCCACGAAGCGCGTCAGGGCCCGGCGGTCGTACGACTCCGGGAAGCCCTTACGGGACATCAGGCCGCGCCGCTGGAGTTCCGCGTTGGGCAGCAGGAAGCCGTCCGTGGTCACCAGCTCGACGCGCGGGTGCTCGGGCCAGCGGGCCAGCAGGGCGCGCAGCAGCCGGGCCGTGGTCGACTTGCCGACCGCGACGCTGCCGGCGACGCCGATGACGAACGGCGTGCCGCGCTGGGCGCCCTTCTCGCCGAGGAAGGTGTTCAGCGCGCCGCGCAGGCTTCCACTGGCGCCCACGTAGAGGTTGAGCAGCCGGGAGAGCGGCAGGTAGACGTCGCGGACCTCGTCCAGGTCGACGACGTCGCCGAGCCCGCGCAGGCGCTCGACCTCCTCCGCGGTGAGCGGGAGGGGCGTGTTCTCGCGCAGCGCGCTCCACTCGGCACGCGTCAGGTCGACGAAGAGCGACGCCTGGTGCGTGGGCGAGTGAGCCGTGCGGCGTCGTTGCTGCGGCTGCTCTGGGGTGGTCGGCACGGGGCCCATTGTGCGTGGGAGGCGCGGGGCGATCACTGCGGGGTGTGGGGTTCGGGGTACCAGCGGGGCGCCAGGCGGAAACTTCAGGGATCTTCCGGGGTCTGCGGGGTACCCGTAGGGGACCCGGCGGCGCGGGGGAGTGAAGATCCGGCGCGGGCCCTGTACCTACTCGCGGGTCAGGAATACGGTCCCACCCTCCGGCCGCCCCGGCATCCTGCGAGGGACCCCCCGTGTTCGTTCTCCGGCTCGTTCTCCGGCTCATCCGCAAGACCTTCCACCGTGTCACGCGCCCCCGCGCCGGTGTACCCGGCGCACGTCCTGGGGCGCACGAGGCGAGTGACGCCTTCGCCGAACGGGTGCGGGCCGAGCTCTGCGACGACCTGCCCGACGAGGACCTCGGCCAGGACCTGGGGGACTGCCTCGACCAGTACCACTTCGGCAGCAAGCCGCGCTGCGAGGAGGTCGAGTACCTGGAGCTCGTCCAGGAGGCCATCGACCGCATCGAGCGCGGACGTTGACCGGCGAGGGGTGACACCGGGGCCGTACGCTGCACTCCATGTGCGGAATCGTGGGTTATGTGGGAGGGCGGTCCGCCCTCGACGTCGTCTTGGCCGGGCTGCGCCGGCTGGAGTACCGCGGCTACGACTCGGCCGGGGTCGCCGTGCTCGCCGACGGCGGGCTCGCCGCGGCCAAGAAGGCGGGCAAGCTCGCCAACCTGGAGAAGGAACTCGCCGACCGGCCGCTGCCCTCCGGCACCACCGGCATCGGCCACACCCGCTGGGCCACCCACGGCGGTCCCACCGACGCCAACGCCCACCCGCACCTCGACAACCCCGGGCGGGTCGCCGTCGTCCACAACGGCATCATCGAGAACTTCGCCGCCCTCCGCGCCGAGCTCGCCGAGCGCGGGCACGCGCTGGCCTCCGAGACGGACACGGAGGTCGTCTCGCACCTGCTGTCCGAGGCGTTCTCCTCCTGTGGGGACCTCGCCGAGGCCATGCGGCAGGTCTGCCGCCGGCTGGAGGGCGCGTTCACGCTCGTCGCGGTGCACGCCGACGACCCCGACGTGGTCGTGGGCGCCCGCCGCAACTCGCCGCTGGTGGTGGGCGTCGGCGACGGCGAGGCGTTCCTCGCCTCCGACGTCGCCGCGTTCATCGCGCACACCCGCGAGGCCGTCGAGCTGGGCCAGGACCAGGTCGTCGAGCTGCGCCGGGACGCGGTCACCGTGACGGACTTCGAGGGCGCGCCGGCGGACGTCCGGGCGTACCACGTGGACTGGGACGCGTCCGCCGCCGAGAAGGGCGGCTACGACTACTTCATGCTCAAGGAGATCGCCGAGCAGCCGAAGGCCGTCGCCGACACGCTGCTGGGGCGCATCGACGCCGCGGGGTCGCTGACGCTGGACGAGGTCCGCATCCCGGCGTCGGTGCTGCGCGAGGTCGACAAGGTCGTCATCGTCGCGTGCGGGACGGCGTACCACGCGGGGATGATCGCCAAGTACGCGATCGAGCACTGGACCCGCATCCCCTGCGAGACCGAGCTGGCCAGCGAGTTCCGCTACCGCGACCCGATCCTCGACCAGCGCACGCTCGTGATCGCCATCTCGCAGTCCGGCGAGACGATGGACACGCTGATGGCGCTGCGGCACGCGCGCGAGCAGGGCGCGAAGGTGCTCGCCATCTGCAACACCAACGGTTCGACGATCCCCCGGGAGTCGGACGCCGTGCTGTACACGCACGCCGGGCCCGAGGTCGCGGTCGCGTCGACGAAGGCGTTCCTGACGCAGCTGGTGGCCTGCTACCTGGTCGCGCTGTACCTGGGGCAGGTGCGCGGGACGAAGTGGGGCGACGAGATCCAGTCGGTGATCCGGGAGCTGGACGGCATCGGGACGCAGGTCGAGGAGGTCCTGGAGACCATGGAGCCGGTGCGCGAGCTGGCGCGCTCGCTGGCCGGCAAGAACACCGTCCTCTTCCTCGGCCGGCACGTCGGCTACCCGGTGGCCCTGGAAGGCGCGCTCAAGCTCAAGGAGCTCGCTTATATGCACGCCGAGGGCTTCGCGGCCGGTGAGCTCAAGCACGGGCCGATCGCGCTGATCGAGGACGATCTGCCGGTGGTCGTCGTCGTCCCGTCGCCGCGCGGGCGGTCCGTCCTGCACGACAAGATCGTCTCCAATATCCAGGAGATCCGGGCCCGGGGCGCCCGGACGATCGTCATCGCCGAGCGCGGCGACGAGGCGGTCCGGCCGTACGCCGACCACCTCGTCGAGATCCCGGCCACCCCGGTGCTCCTCCAGCCGCTCGTCGCCACCGTGCCGCTGCAGGTCTTCGCCTGCGAACTGGCCACCGCCCGCGGCAACGAGGTCGACCAGCCGCGCAACCTGGCGAAGTCGGTGACCGTCGAATGATCGTCGGAGTCGGCATCGACGTGGCCGAGATCGAACGCTTCGACGCGGCGCTGCGGCGCACGCCCGGGATGGCCGGGCGGCTCTTCGTCGAGCGCGAGCTGTACCTGCCGAGCGGCGAGCGGCGCGGGATCGCCTCGCTGGCCGCGCGGTTCGCCGCCAAGGAGGCCCTGGCGAAGGCTTTGGGCGCGCCGCCCGGGCTGCTGTGGACGGACGCGGAGGTGACGACCGGTGAGCACGGGCGGCCCGGGCTGACCGTGTCGGGGACGGTCGCGGCGCGGGCGGAGCTGCTGGGGGTGCGGTCGTGGCATGTGTCGCTCAGCCATGACGCGGGGGTGGCCTCGGCGGTGGTGATCGCGGAGGCGTGAGCCCTCGCGGTGTGATCTTCGAGCTGGCGGGGGCGGTCGGGGCGGTGCAGGATGCCGCGCATGACGGACGCCACGCACCTCACGTACATTGCGGCCCCTGAAGGGGTCGCCCCCGCCGGTGGCTACAGCCACGTCGTGACCGGGACCGGCCGGCTGGTCGCGATCTCGGGGCAGGTCGCCCTCGACGAGGACGGACACCTCGTCGGGCAGGGCGACATCCGCGCCCAGACGCGCCAGGTGTTCGAGAATCTGCGGCGGTGTCTGGCGGGGGCGGGGGCTTCCTTCGGCGACGTCGTGAAGTTGACGTACTTCCTGACGGACGTGGCGCATCTGCCGGTGATCCGAGAGGTGCGGGACGAGTTCGTGGACGCGGGGCGCCTGCCGGCGAGTTCGGCCGTGCAGGTCGTTGCACTGTTCCGGCCGGATCTGTTGATCGAGGTGGAGGCGTTCGCGGTGGTCGGGGGGTGATGCCCCGGTCCCTCCCCCAGAGGGGGCACCCCCATTCGCCGTTTCCTGGGGCTGCGCCCCAGCCCCCCTTTTCGCGGCTTCGCCGCTCGTCCTCGAACTCCCCCAGAGGGGGTGCCCCCAACGGGCTGATTCGGCCCGTCCGGGGGTGCGGGGGCGGCCTCACCCCTCCCAGGACCACAGAACGTCCGCCACCGACGCCGCCGTCGACCCACGCCTGCGCAACTCCGTCGCCAGCGCCGTCACGCGCTCCTGCGTGAGTTTCACCTCCACCCCCGAGGTGACCAGGTAGGCGTGGGCCACCGCCACGGCCACCCGGAGGTTGGAGCGCTCCAGCCAGCGGAGCTGCCCCAGGGTGTGCGCGAGGGCGGCCGCTCTCGCGCGGGCCCCGTCGTAGACGTCGTGGCCGGCCAGCACGGCGCGGTGGCGTTCGACGGCGGCGATCGGCACGCCGTAGTCCTCCGGGGCCGGGTCGTCCTCCCCCGCTTGCCGGGCGACGTCGAGGATCCAGGAGAGGTCCACGTGCAGCGTCATGCGGTGCCCTCGATCTCGTCGATGAGGTCGCCGTATCCGTCCAGGACTTCCTGCGCCGCGGCGAGGAAGGTCGCGCGCAGTTGCTCGTTGTCCGCACGGATCAGCTGCTCGACGTACTCGTTCACCGGAATGTGGCGGGTCTCGGCGGCCTGTCTGGCCATTTCGGCGGCGGATTCATCGAGCCGGAGGTTGACTTGGGTCTTCGCCATGCGAGGGAAGCTATCACCTGCTATCACCTTGTGGATGCCGTTCACGGCGGATCCGTGAGTATGGCTCCCCCGGCCATCTCTCCCGCGTATCGTCGGCAGTTGACCTCGAGAGCGGTAGGCGCGGAAAGGGACGGACGTGCATCCCGCAAAGGAACGCATCGCCGCGGTGTTCGGCGACACCCAGGGCAGCGGCTACCTGCTCACCCCCCGGGTGGTCCTCACCGCCGCCCATGTCGTCGGCGGCTGTGACGCGCCGCGGGTGATCGTGCCCGGTGGTGTCGGGCAGGTGGGCTGCCGGGTGGTGTGGGCGCGGGACGACAGCCGGCGGTGTGACGCCGCGCTGCTCGTCGCGGAGCGGGACGTCGTGCCGGAGGACGTGGCGGACGGGTTCGAGCCGCTGGTGTGGGGGCGGGCGTACGACCTGCGGGCCTGGGGCGGGGCGCAGGCGATCGGGTTCCCGCAGGTGCAGCGGGACGGGCACGGCGAGCTGGACACCGAGCAGCTGCTCGGCACGCTCAAGCCGGGCAGCAACCTGCTCAGCGGCCGGCACGTCCTCGACTGCGCGTACGGCGCGCCCGAGCCGCCGGGCGGCGGCGGTTCGCCGTGGGCCGGGATGTCGGGTGCGGGCGTGTTCGTGGACGGGCTGCTCGCGGGTGTGGTGTGCGCGGACCCGGCCGGCTGGCGGCACGGGCGGCTGACGGTGACGCCGTCGGCCACGCTGTGGGCGGACTTCCGGTTCCTGAGCGAGTGCCTGCTGGCCGGGCACAAGCCGGAGTCGCGGTCGCTGGCCTCGCCCCGGCAGCTGGAGACCGAGGAGTTCGAGCGGCGGTTCCGCGAGTACGTGATCGAGAAATCCGGCGAGCTCACGATCATCGGGCTGACCCTCTCCGACGGCGAGGCCGAGACGTGGCCGCTCGACACCGCGTACCTCAGCCTGGAGCTCGTCGGCCGGGCGCGGGACGCGCGCCGGGACGGGTTCGGGCTGCGGACGGCCGTCGAACCGCCCGACCGCTCCGAGCCGACGCCCCGCCGCGCGGAGGAGGCGCTGGCCGGGCACCGGCGGGTGCTGCTGCGCGGTGCGGCCGGCTCGGGCAAGACGACGCTCCTCCAGTGGCTCGCCACCGTCACCGCGCGCGGTGATCTGCCGCCGGGGCTGGGGCACTTGAGCGGCTGTTTACCGCTGCTGCTGCCGCTGCGGAACCTCGTCCGCGGCGGGGAGCCGCCGCAGCCGGAGGAGTTCCTGGCCGCCGCGGCCCGTCCGCTGGCCGGGCTGCCGGCCGCGCAGGGCTGGGTGACCCGCCGGCTCACCGAGGGCACGGTGCTGCTGCTGATCGACGGGGTGGACGAGGTCCCCGAGGCGGACCGCAGACGCACGCTGGCCTGGGTGAAGGACCTGCTCGCCGCGTATCCCGAGGCCCGCTACATGATCACCACGCGGCCGTCGGCGGTCCGCGAGGGCTGGCTCGCCGACGCCGGGTTCGTCGAGCTGGAGCTGCTCCCGATGGGCCGCGCCGACGTCCTCGCCTTCATCGACCGCTGGCACACGGCCGCCGGGCAGGCGCGGGACGAGCGGCTGCGCGGCTTCCGGGACGCGCTGGCCGCCGCCGTCGTCACCAAGCGCGACCTCGGCCGGCTGGCCACCAACCCGCTGATGTGCGCCCTGATCTGCGCCCTCAACCGGTCCCGGCGCGGCTACCTCCCGCACGGGCGGATGGAGCTGTACCGCGCGGCCCTGGACCTGCTGCTGATCCGGCGCGACCGCGAGCGGGACATCGCGGTGGGGCTGGAGGGCCCCGAGCTGGAGCAGGCGCAGCCGGCGCTGCTCCAGAAGATCGCCTACTGGCTGATCCGCAACGGGCGTTCACAGATCGAGTGGCACAAGGCCGTGGAGATCCTCGACCGGGCGCTGCCCGCCATGCCCGCCGTCGCCGCGCGCGGCAGCGCCGAGGAGATCCTGCGCCACCTGGTGCTGCGCAGCGGCCTGCTGCGGCAGCCCACGGCCGAGACGCTGGACTTCATCCACCGCACCTTCCAGGACTTCCTGGGCGCCCAGGCCGCCGTCGACGACTGGGACTTCGACCTGCTCGTCAACAACGCCCACGACGACCAGTGGGAGGACGTCCTGCGGATGGCCGTCGGCCACGCCCCGCCCCGCGCCCGCGGCGAGCTGCTGCGGATGCTGCTGGACCGCGGCGAACGCGAGGAGCACCACCGGCACCGGCTGCGGCTGCTCGCCGCCGCCTGCCTGGAGCACGCCACGGAGATCGCCCCGGACGTACGGGACCGCGTCGAGCGGGCCGCCGCCGAGCTGGTGCCGCCGCGCGACACGGAGGCGGCGAAGGCCCTCGCGGAGGCCGGACAGGTCGTCCTCGACCTGCTGCCGGGGCCGGAGGGGCTGAGCGACGAGATGGCGCATGCCGTGGCCGTCACCGCGACGGCCGTCGCGGACGACCGGGCGATCCCGCTGCTGGCCCGCTACGCCCGGCACCCGTTCCGCCAGGTGCGTGCCCAACTCGCTTGGTCTTGGGACAACTTCGACACCCGGCACTACGCCGACGCCGTCATCGGCGAACTCTCCCACGACGACGGGCTCGCCTTCGTCGCCAAGAGCGTCGCGCACCTGCGGGAGCTGGCCCGGCTGGGCGGGCGGCCCGAGGTGTGGTGCCGGGGGGTGTGGCGGCCCGAGGAACTGCGGGAGGTGGTGACGCCCGTCCTGCGGGACCTGTCCCTGAGGGAAGGGCCGGAGGACACCGACCTCCGCTTCCTCCGCGACGCCCCGCCGCTGCGGTCCCTGCGGATCGCCGACACCCGGCGCGTCACCCACCTGGGGGCCGTCCCCAGCGGCGCCCTGGAACGCCTCAGGCTCTCGCTGCGGGAACGCCCCGACGGGCTGGAGCGGCTGCACGGAATGGCCCGGCTGCGCTCCCTCCACCTCGACTGGCTCCAGCCGGAGGGCGAGCCGCCGGCCCTGCGGCTGCCGGCCGGCCTGGAGGAGCTGGTCCTCGGCCGCTGGGCCTCCGCCTGGGAACCGGAGGCCGTCCGCCTGGAGGGCCACCCCTGCCTGCGCCGGCTCTCCTTCGAGTACTCCCTCTTCCCGGCGGACGCCCGCGCCGCGCTCGCCACGCTGCGCGGTCTGCACACCCTGAGCATCATGGGCGAGGACCCGCGCTTCCTGGAGCGAGCCGAACCCCTGCCCCGCGTCCGCCACCTCTCCCTCGGCCTCGACTCCCTCACCGGCCTCTCCCACCTGCCGTCCGCCTACCCCTGCCTCAAGGTGCTCACCCTGCACACGCCCGAGGGTACGGGCGAGGTGATGGATCTGTCGTTCCTGCGGGAGCTGCGGGGGGTGGAGGTGTACATCAAGCACTCGGGGCCGGTGATGAACGCCCACTTGCTGACGGGCTATCAGGAGACGATGCGGGGGCGGTTCCTCACGTATCGGGGGGAGTGAGGGGGTCCGGGGTATCGGGGGAGTGAGGGGGCCCGGTGCGTCACCTGTCGGCGGTGCCTCGGCGAGGCGGCGGTCCAACTCCGCGTCCAGCCGCGCCTCATCTTCCGGATCCGGGTCGTAGCCGTTCCAGGCGCGCAGCGCCTGCCGGACGCGGTCCACCTGCCGGATGCGGTCCACCTGGGCGTCGTCCCGCGCGGGGCGGGCGGCGCCACCGGCCAGGCGGATGAGGTACGCGCGCAGCGACAGGCCCTCCGCGGCTGCGGCTGCCGCGAGGCGGTCCCGGATCTCGGCCGGGACGGGGATGTGGGCGTCGGGCATGGATTCCCCTTTCGGCGAGTGAACAGACCGGCTGCTAAGCGCTCTCCGGGCGGTATCGGCGCAGTTCGCCAGTGTCGAGGGTCCACTCGCCAATGGTGATCTTGTCGCCGAAGGCGTAGGGGGCCGTGCCCTCGTACACGGGGGCGCCGTCGTGTACGCCGATGTGCCAGTGGTGGACGCACGTGCCTCGGCGCGGGTCCACGATCAGGTAGTGCGGCATGCCCATGGCGGGGTAGTCCCGCAGCTTGCCCTCGTAGTCGTTCTCCGGGTTGGTGGCGGAGACGATCTCCACGGCGAGCCGTGCGGCATGGGGGTCGATGCCCCGCGCGTCCTCCGCGCTGCCGTCCGCCTCGAAGGCGGACTCCGGGACGACGAGCACGTCCGGGCGCCGGAGCTTGCCCAGGGTCACGTCCTCGACGTCCCCCAGGTTCACGGCGACGAGATCGCCGGTGAGCTGCGGGTCGAGTTGGCGCCGGATGCGCAGGGCGTTGAGGCCGTGGGTCCGGGGCGGGCCCATCATCATGATGATCTGTCCGCCGCTGATCTCCGGCGGGGCGAACCCCGGGGGCGGCACGAGCTCGCCCCGGCACTCGCGCAGGTGCCGGTACGTCTCGTCAAGACTCAGGGTCTCAGTCTATCCGCGCCGCTCCGGGGCGATGTGTCCAAGACGCCCGTACGGAAAGGGAGTTCGAGGGCCCTTCCCGGGGTGTGTGCGCCGGGCCGGGTCCCGCCCTCACCCCGCCGCCACGTCCTCCCACACCCCCCGCAGCTCCTCCGCCACTCCCATCGCGGTGATCGGCGCCTCGCCCAGGGCGCGCGCCGCGAGGCCGTGGAGGTACGCGCCCACCGCGGCCGCGTCGCGGCCGGTGAGGCCGGCGGCGAGGAGGGAGCCGGTGAGGCCGCTGAGGACGTCGCCGCTGCCGGCGGTGGCGAGCCAGGGGGTGCCGGTGGGGTTGACCCTGACGGGGCCGCCGTCCGGGGCGGCGACGACGGTGGTCGAGCCCTTCAGGAGCGCCGTCGCGCCGTACCGCTCGGCCAGGGCGCGGACGGAGGCGAGGCGGGCGCCCTCGACCTCCTCGCGCGCCGTGCCGAGCAGCGCGGCGGCCTCGCCGGCGTGCGGGGTGAGGACGGTCGGGGCGCGGCGGGCGCGGACCGCGTCGGGGGTGAGCAGGCGCAGCCCGTCCGCGTCCACCAGGACCGGGACGTCGGAGGACAGCACGTCGTCGAGGGCCCGCCGCGCCTCCGAACCGTCGCCCAGGCCCGGGCCGACGACCCACGCCTGGACGCGGCCGGCGTCGGCCGGGCGGCCGGAGGTGACCAGCGTCTCGGGGAAGCGGGCGATCACCGCGTCCGCCCCGGGGCCGGCGTAGCGGACCGCCCCCGCGCCGCCGTGCAGCGCGCCCGCGACACACATCACCGCCGCGCCCGGGTAGCGGGCCGAGCCGGCGACCACGCCGACGACGCCCCGCCGGTACTTGTCGCTCTCCGCGGCGGGGCGCGGCAGCAGCCGGGCGACGTCCGCGTGCTGGAGCGCCTCGACGTCCGGGACGGCGGGCAGGTGGGGCCCGAGGCCGATGTCGACCAGGCGCAGCGCCCCCGCGTGCTCGCGGGCCGGATCGACGAGGAGACCGGGCTTGTACGTGCCGAAGGTGACCGTCGCGTCGGCCCGTACCGCGTCGCCGCGCACCTCGCCGGTGTCCGCGTCGACCCCGCTGGGCAGGTCGACGGCGACGACGAGGGCGCCCTCCGCCGCCCGCACCAGCGGCAGCGCCTCCGGGCGGAGGCCGCCCTTGCCGCCGATGCCGACGATGCCGTCCAGCACGAGCTCGGCCCGCTCTATGGCCCGTATGCCCGCGGGGCCGGCGTCCCGCGTACGCCCCCCGGCGGCCAGCAGCGCCCGTACGCCGCCCTGGTGCGCCCGCTCCGGCGTGAGGAGCACGGCGGTCACCCCGGCGCCGCGCCGTGCGAGACGGGCACCGGCGTACAGGGCGTCGCCCCCGTTGTCCCCGCTGCCCACCAGCAGCGCGATCCGCGCCCCCGACACCCGCCCCAGCAACCCCGCGCACGCGGCGGCGAGGCCGGCGGCGGCGCGCCGCATGAGAGCGCCCTCGGGGAGTTCGGCCATGAGCGCTCGCTCGGCGGCCCGTACGGTGTCCACGCGGTAGCCGGTTCTCATGCCGTCCAGTGTCCCCGGCGGCGCGGTGGGGCGGCACGCGGGTGGGGTCGATCGGTGGCCCTTACGGCGGCCGTCCGGGCGCCGCCGCGGCCCGTGCCGGAGCGGTGTCCGCGGCCCTGGTCCCGTACCCCCGGCCCCCGGACCGCGCCCGCCGGGGCCGTGGCCTGAGACACTGGCCGGGATGAACGAGACACCGATGCGCGCCCGTGCCGTGGTCGATCTGGCCGCGTTGCGGGCCAACGTGCGCGTTCTGCGGGCCCTCGCCCCCAAGGCGCAGCTGATGGCAGTGGTCAAGGCGAACGCGTACGGGCACGGCATGGTGCCCTGTGCGCGGGAGGCCCGCCGGGCGGGGGCGGCCTGGATCGGGACGGCCCTGCCCACGGAGGCGCTGGCGCTGCGCGCGGCGGGCGACAGGGGCCGGCTGCTGTGCTGGCTGTGGACGCCGGGCGGGCCGTTCCGGGAGGCCGTCGAGGCCGATGTCGACATCTCGGTGAGCGGGCTGTGGGCCCTGGAGGAGGTGCTGGCGGCGGTCCGCGCCGCCGGCCGCCCGGCCAGGGTCCAGCTGAAGATCGACACGGGCCTAGGCCGCAACGGCTGCACCCCCGGCGACTGGGAGAAGCTGGTCGCCGCCGCCCGCGAGGCGGAGATCGGCGGCGCGCTCCGCGTCACCGGCGTCTGGTCGCACTTCGCCTGTGCGGACGAGCCCGGGCATCCGTCCATCCGGGCCCAGCTCGACGTCTTCCGGGACGCGGTCGCGTACGCGGAGGCCCAGGGCCTCGACCCCGAGGTGCGGCACATCGCCAACTCGCCGGCGACGCTGACCCTCCCCGAGGCCCATTTCGACCTGGTCCGCACCGGGGTGGCCGTCTACGGGATATCCCCGAGCCCCGAGATCGGCACCCCGGCCGACTTCGGGCTGCGCCCCGTGATGACCCTGACCGCCTCCCTGGCGTCCGTGAAGCGGGTGCCCGCGGGGCTGGGCGTGTCGTACGGCCACCAGTACACGACCCCCGGCGAGACGACCCTCGCCCTCGTCCCCCTCGGCTACGCGGACGGCATCCCGCGCGCCGCCTCCGGCACCGGCGAGGTGCTGATCGGCGGCAGGCGGCGGCGGATCGCGGGGCGCGTCGCGATGGACCAGTTCGTGGTCGACCTCGGCGACGACACGGCGGAGGCGGGTGACGAGGCCGTCCTCTTCGGCCCCGGCGACCGTGGCGAGCCCACCGCGGAGGAGTGGGGGCGGGCGACCGGGACGATCGGGTACGAGGTCATCACGCGGATCACGCAGCGGGTGCCGCGGGTCTACGTGGGGGCGGACGACCCGTCGGACGGGGCCGGTACGCCCGTCGGGCCGGGGGCGGCCGGATGACCGAGGCGGGCGGCGTCCCGGACCCGGCCCTCGGCGCCGTCGCCGCCGCGGCGGCCCGCTCCGGCCGGGCCGGCGCGTCCGGCTGGCTGCGCGGCGCCGGGGTCGCCGGCGCGGCCGTGGGCGTCCTGGCGGCCGGCGCGGCGGCGGGCGTCGCCGTGGAACGGCTGACCGTCGGCCGCGGCATGCGCCGCAAGGCGCGGCTGGCCCTGGACTCGACGGGCCCCTACGGGACGCTGCGCGGCACCCCGGGGACGGCGGTCGCCGACGACGGAACCGAGCTGTACTACGAGGTCGAGGAGGCGACGGGCGCCGCTCGGGGATCCGGCGGGCCGCCCGTGACCGTCGTCTTCAGCCACGGCTACTGCCTCAACCAGGACTCCTGGCACTTCCAGCGCGCCGCCCTGCGCGGCGCCGTCCGCGCCGTCTACTGGGACCAGCGCAGCCACGGCCGCTCCGAGCGGGGGCGCGGGCAGCGCGACGGCAACGGGACGGTCTCCATCGACCTGCTGGGCCGCGACCTCAAGGCCGTCATCGAGGCGGCGGCGCCCGAGGGGCCGCTGGTGCTGGTGGGGCACTCGATGGGCGGGATGACCCAGATGGCGCTGGCCTCCCAGTACCCCGGGCTGATCGAGGAGCGGGTGGCCGCCGCGGCGTTCATCGGCACGTCCTCCGGCCGGCTCGCCGAAGTGACCTTCGGGCTGCCCGCCCTGGGCATCAACGTGGTGCGGCGCGTGCTGCCCGGCGCCTTCCGGCTGATGACCGCCCAGACGGAGCTGGTCGAGAAGGGGCGCCGGCTCAGCGCCGATCTGCTCGCCGGGGTCTACCGGCGGTACTCGTTCGGCGCCCGGGACGTCGACCCGGGGGTGGCCCGGTTCGCCGAGCGGCTGCTGGAGAGCACCCCGGTCGACGTCGTCGCCGAGTTCTACCCGGCGTTCGCCGAGCACGACAAGACGGCGGCGCTCGACGTCTTCCGCGGGCTGCCGGTGCTCGTGCTCGCCGGCGAGAAGGATCTGATCACTCCCGCGTCTCACAGTGAGGCCATGGCCGCGGCGCTTCCCGACGCGGAGCTCGTCCTCGTCCCCGGGGCGGGGCATCTGGTGATGCTCGAACAGCCTTCGACGGTCGACGCCCGCCTGGCCGATCTGCTCACGGGGGCGGGTGCGGGACGCTGTGACGCGGCGGAGGCGCGGGGGAGGGGTGAGGCGTGAGGGTGCCCCGGCCCCTCCCCTTCGCCGATTCCCGGGGGCCGGCCCCCAGACCCCCGGAACCGTGCTCGGCGCGGTTGTCCTCAAACGCCGGACGGGCTGGGTAGGTGGCCCCCGTCCCCGCCCCCACACCCCGTACCATCGGGCGGTATGAACGCCCCGCTCGACTCCTCCGCCGTGCCCGCCCCCGGCGCCTCCGGCGCGACCCGTACGGCCGCCGCGCAGCTCACCGTCCGGACGTCCGAGGAGATGCGGGAACTGGGCCGCAGGCTCGCCGGGCTGCTGGGCGCCGGTGACCTGGTGCTGCTCTCGGGCGAACTGGGCGCGGGGAAGACGACGCTGACGCGGGGGCTCGGCGAGGGGCTGGGGGTCCGGGGGGCCGTCACGTCGCCGACGTTCGTGATCGCCCGGGTGCACCCGTCGCTGACCGGCGGGCCGGCCCTCGTGCACGTCGACGCCTACCGGCTGTCCGGCGGGCTCGACGAGATGGAGGACCTGGACCTCGACGTCTCGCTGCCCGAGTCGGTGACGGTCGTGGAGTGGGGCGACGGCAAGGTCGAGGACCTGTCGGAGGACCGTCTCCGCGTCGTCATCGAACGCGCGGTGGGCGCCGAGGCGCCCGCGCCGGACGGTGACGACGCCGATGCCGCCGACGACGTCCGTACGGTCACGGTGAGCGGCGTGGGGGAGCGCTGGGCCGGGGTCGATCTGTCTCCGCTGGCCTTCTCCTAGCGCCTACGTCCACGCCCCCGCCGCCGCGGCCCGTTCCGCGTACGCCGTGAAGTCCACCGGCTCCCGGCCCAGCACCTGCCGCACGCCGTCGGTCACGGTGGCCGTGTGCCCCTCCCGGTGGAGGGCGAAGAGGGCGTCCAGGGCCCTGACCGCCGGCTCCGGGAGGCCGGCGGCCAGCAGTTCGGCGCGGTACTCCGCCGGGGTCAGCTCCACGTACGCCATCTCCCGGCCGGCCGCCCGGCCCATCACCGTCACGGCCTCGTCGAACGTCAGGGGGCGCGGGCCGGACACCTCGGTCACGCCGTCCGTGTGCGCGGTGCGTGTGAGCAGTGCCGCGGCCACCGCCGCGACGTCGTCCGCGTCGATGAACGGCTCCGGGACGTCCCCGATGGGCAGGGCCAGGCGGCCGTCGAGCAGCGGGCCCCGCCACAGGTCCTCGTCGAAGTTCTGGTTGAAGTTGTTCGCCCGCAGGACGGCCCACTCCGCTCCGGAGGCGCGTACCGCCTCCTCGGCCGTGGCCATGCCCTGCCCGAAGTCCGGGCCGACGTGTTCGATGCCCCGGCCCGAGAGGGCCACAAACCGGCCGACGCCCGCCCGTACGGCCCGGGCGGTGAACTCCGGTACCGCCTCGTACCCCTCGTCGGGGGCGACCAGGTAGACGGCCGAGACGCCGTCCAGGGCGCCGGACCAGCCGGCGGGCTCGGTCCAGTCGAAGCGGACCTCGCCGGAGCGGGACGCGGCCCGGACGGGTACGCCCGCGGCGCGCAGCTCGCGCACCACGCGGCGGCCGGTCTTGCCGGTCGCCCCGAGGACCAGGACCGGGCGCGGGTCGGTGGGAGACATAAGGCTGTTGGTCATGCGGACGAGTCAACCCGGCGCCCGGCGCACGGGACATAGGCGGTCATCCGCCCTCCATGTCCGGTCGTCCGCGCCGACCGCGCGGCTCCGCATATCGTGCCGATCATGGACCCCTTCGACGACCTGCTGCGCGGCGTGCGCGCCAACGGCGCCGTCTTCGCCGGCTCCGTGCTGACACCGCCGTGGACGCTGCGCTTCGCCGAGGACGCCTACCTCACCCTGTGCGTCCCCCTGTGCGGGATGGGCTGGATCGTCCGGGACGACGGCGGGGAGCCGCAGCCGCTGCGCACGGGCGAGGCCGCGATCGTGCGCGGACCCGAGCCGTTCGCCTTCACGGACGACCCCGGGACGGGCCCGGACGCGGGGGGCGGTGACGGTCCCGCCATGCTTCTGGCCGGCGCCTACCGCGTGCCCGGCGAAGTGCCCCGCAGGCTGCTGCGCGCCCTCCCGCCGGTCGCCGTCGTCCCCGACGAACACGACTGCGCCGCGATGCGCGGCTACCTGGAGGCGCAGCTCACCACCGGTCTGCCCGGCCGACAGATCGTGGTCGACCGGCTGCTCGACTGGCTGCTGGTGTGCACGCTGCGCCAGTGGTTCGACCGGCCCGGGGCCGCCCCGCCCGCCTGGTACCTGGCGCTGGGGGACGACGTGGTGGGCCCCGCCCTGCGCGCGATGCACGACGCCCCGGAGCGGGCCTGGGCCCTGCCGTCGCTGGCCGCGGTCGCCGGGGTGTCCCGTTCCACGTTCGCCAAGCGCTTCCAGGCGCTGCTGGGCGAGCCGCCGCTGACCTACCTGACGGAATGGCGCATGGCGCTGGCCGCCGACCTGCTGTCCGAGCCCGGCATGACGGTGGCCGCCGTGGCCCGCCGCGTCGGCTACGCCGATCCGTTCGGCTTCAGCACGGCGTTCAAGCGGGTCAGGGGCGTGAGCCCGAGCGCCCACCGGGCCGAGCCGGAGCCGTCGTCGGTCTTGCCGTCGCCCGTCGCCCGGCTCGCGCGGGCGTCAAAGCCGGCTCGCGAGAAGTAGCCGACAAGGTGTCGGGAAGATGTTGCGATGTTGCCGTCGGGCGTGGTGACATGGAGGCAGAGACATGGTTAGGCATGCCTGACCTTGACCGGCTGCCCGAGGAGGCGTTCATGTCGGCCCACGAGCCCCAGCCCTCAGCGGCCATGGACGATCGAGGGAGCGACGAGCGGACGCCCTCGGTGCGCGACCTCCTGGCCGCCTGCGCCGCCGCCGACGCGGTCTCCACACCGCCGCGGGCGCCGGCGCCCGGTCCGGTACCGGACGCGGACGCGGACGACGAGGGGGAGCCGGACGGCCCGCACCGCCGGGCCGCGGCCTGACGTGAAGCGGTCTGACGTGAAGCGGCCTGACGTGAAGCGGTCTGACGTGAAGCGGCCCGTGCCGTTACGGGACCACGACTACGGGACCACGACCACCTTGGTGCCCTTGGGCGCGAACTCCCACATGGCCAGCCCGTCGGCCGGCCTCTCGCGGAGACCGCCCGTCTTCTTCGCCGGGTCCGGCTGCGGCGGAGAGCCGTCCACGGCGGCGCTGAAGCCGAAGACGACCCCGTTCGCGTCCCGCAGGAAGCGCACGATGTGCTCCAGGCGCACGCCGTCCGACCCGGGGCCGTTGAGGTCGCGGGAGGTCACCGCGTACGTCCCCGGCTGCGGGTTCACCGTGCTGGGCGTGACCTCGAAGGACCGCACGTCCTTCGTGTCGCCGCTCACCAGCCACACCCGCTTCTGGCCCACCGAGTAGACGACCCGCTTGCCCGTGCCCGAGCCGCTCGGCACGGCCGGAGGGGCGTCCTTCCGCGTGGCGCCCTTGCCCTTGTCGTCCTTGCCCGAACCCTTGGCGTCGCCGGGCGTCGCGGAGGCGGCGGCGGACGAACGGTGGACGCGGTGGGGCGCGGCCGACGCCTCGTAGGCGAGGTAACCCACCACGGCCAGTGCCGCCGCGGTGAGCCCGGTCACGAACACCCCGGAGCTGCTGCGTGCCACCCTGCGCACCCTTTCGTCCCCCGTACGGCCATGCGGCGTACGGTCATCCGCCCCGACCGTAGCACTCGGGCGCACCCCCGCCGCGCCCCCGAGACGCCTCCGGGGCGCCCCTGGGATCCCCCTGAACCGGGCCCACGCGGGCACCGGCGGCCCCACGGCGCGCCGTAGGCTTGTCATTGTGCTGCTGCTCGCTCTTGATACCGCCACGCCCGCCGTCACCGTAGCCCTCCACGACGGGGACTCCGCCGTCGCCGAGTCCCACCAGGTGGACGCCCGCCGCCACGGGGAGCTCCTGCTGCCGGCCGTGGACCGGGTGCTCGCCGAGGCCGGCCGCACGCTGGACGAGCTCACCGGCGTCGTCGTCGGCGTCGGCCCCGGCCCGTACACCGGCCTGCGCGTCGGCATCGTCACGGCCCTGACCTTCGGCGCGGCGCTCGACGTGCCGGTGCACGGCCTGTGCTCGCTGGACGGCATCGCCTACGCGGCCGGGGCCGCCGGGCTGGCCGGCGAGTTCGTGGTGGCCACGGACGCCCGCCGCAAGGAGGTCTACTGGGCGCGCTACGCCGACGCCCGGACCCGCGTCACCGAGCCCGCCGTCGACCGGCCCGCCGAGCTGACCGAGCCGCTGGCCGGGCTGACGGCCGTCGGCGCGGGCGCCGTCCTGTACGCCGACGCCTTCACGGACGTCCGGGCCGACCTGCCACAGCACCAGTCGGCGGCGGCGCTGGCCGCGCTCGCCGCGGAGAAGCTGCGCACGGAGGGTCCGGACGCCGGGTTCCTGCCCGTCCAGCCGCTGTACCTGCGCCGCCCGGACGCCCAGGTGCCGGCCAACTACAAGGTGGTCACGCCGAAGTGAGCCCTTCAGCGAGCCCGTCCGCGGGCCCCTCGGATCCCGGGGCGGAGACCGTGCGCGTCCGTGAGATGCGCTGGTGGGACATCCCGGCCGTGCTGGAGCTGGAACGCGCGCTGTTCCCCCAGGACGCCTGGTCCAAGGGGCTGTTCTGGTCCGAGCTGGCGCACGCGCGCGGCGCGAACGCCAACCGGCGCTACATCGTCGCCCAGGACGCCGCCCGTCGTGTCGTCGGCTACGCGGGCCTCGCCGCCGTCGACGGCACGGGCGACGTGCAGACCATCGCCGTCGCCACCGACCACTGGAGCACCGGCCTCGGCACCCGGCTGCTCCGCGAACTGCTCGCCGCCGCCACCGCCTTCGAGTGCCGCGAGGTGCTGCTGGAGGTCCGGGTGGACAACACCCGCGCCCAGCGCCTCTACGAGCGCTTCGGCTTCGAGCCCGTCGGCATCCGGCGCGGTTACTACCAGCCGGGCAACGTCGACGCGCTCGTGATGCGCCTGCCCACGGAAACGGAATCCGACGGCGGCCCCGCCGCGGACACCAACGCAGTGCAAGAGGGAATGACCCATGGCTCCACTGACTGACGAACCGCTCGTCCTCGGCATCGAGACCTCGTGCGACGAGACGGGCGTCGGCATCGTCCGCGGTCACACCCTGCTCGCCGACGCGGTCGCCTCCAGCGTGGACGAGCACGCGCGTTTCGGCGGCGTCGTCCCCGAGGTGGCCTCCCGGGCCCACCTGGAGGCGATGGTCCCCACCATCCAGCGGGCGCTGAAGGAGGCCGGCGTCTCCGCCAAGGACCTCGACGGCATCGCCGTCACCGCCGGCCCGGGCCTCGCGGGCGCCCTCCTCGTCGGCGTCTCGGCGGCGAAGGCCTACGCCTACGCCCTCGGCAAGCCGCTCTACGGCGTCAACCACCTCGCGTCGCACATCTGCGTCGACCAGCTGGAGCACGGCGCCCTGCCCGAGCCGACGATGGCCCTGCTGGTCAGCGGCGGCCACTCGTCCCTGCTCCTCGCCCCGGACATCACCTCCGACGTCCGGCCCCTCGGCTCGACCATCGACGACGCGGCGGGCGAGGCGTTCGACAAGGTGGCCCGCGTGCTCAACCTGGGCTTCCCCGGCGGGCCGGTCATCGACCGCTACGCCCGCGAGGGCGACCCCGGGGCCATCCGGTTCCCCCGCGGCCTCACCGGCCCCCGCGACCCCCTCTACGACTTCTCCTTCTCCGGTCTCAAGACCGCCGTCGCCCGCTGGATCGAGGCGAAGCGCGCGGCGGGCGAGACGGTGCCGGTGGCGGACGTCGCCGCCTCCTTCCAGGAGGCCGTGGTGGACGTCCTCACCCGCAAGGCCGTCCGCGCCTGCAAGGACCACGGCGTCGACCACCTGATGATCGGCGGCGGCGTCGCCGCCAACACCCGCCTCCGCGCCATGGCCGAACGCCGCTGCGAGGACGCCGGCATCACCCTGCGCGTCCCCCGCCCCAAGCTCTGCACCGACAACGGCGCGATGGTCGCGGCCCTCGGCGCCGAAATGGTCGCCCGCGGCCGCGCCTCCTCCTCCTGGGACCTCCCGGCGGACTCGTCCCTGCCGGTGACGGAGCCGCACGTGCCGGGCACGCACGAGGAGACGGCCGGCCACTCGCACGGGCACGGCCACTCGCACGGCCATGCTCATGGGCACGATCACGACCACGTACACGAGTTGAGCAAGCAGAACCTGTACGACGCCTAGCCCGCCCACGGCGGGCGCGTCACGGTTCCACGCGCCCGCCGCCGCAACGGCCCGCTCCCGTAGGCCCGTTCGCGGCATTCCGCCCCGAGCCGCCGCGCTGTACCTTTACCCGGTGTCGAGGGGGCAGCGTGAATCCTTCCTGGCGCAAGCCCGCGCCGCTCGGCTGGTCGGCCGCGCGCGAAGGGCAGTACACGACCGCGGCGCCCCTCCTGGGCGGCGCGAGCATCACCCTGCTGGGGCTCGTCATCACGGACCGCGACAGGTTCCGCTGGCCGGACCCGACGCTGTTCGCCCTCGCCCTGACCGCGCTCTTCATGGTCATGGCGGTGGTCTGGGGCGTCCGCTCCCGGCAGTACCTCTACTCGCGCGGCGACGTCGAAGCGTGGTGGGGCCCGCTCTCCGAGATGCCCGCCAACCGGCACGCGGAGCTCATCCAGGACCAGCGGGAGCACTACTCCACCTGGGCCAGGCTGGCCGGCCGAGCGGACTTCTGCTACACGTCCGGGCTCCTGTGCCTGGCGGCGGGAAGCAGCCTGGCCCTGGCCCCGCCGGCCCACGCGGCGGCACCCGCGTGGCGGTGGTGCGCCGCGGGGACGACGGCCGCCCCGGTGGTGGCCGTGCTCCTCGCCTGGGCGGTGCGCTTCTTACGCGACGTCCTGCGGAGCTGAGGGCGACGGACCGGCCGCCCGACCGCCCGATCACGACCCGACCGACACAGCGACAAGGAGCACCATGCCCCCACGCCAGTGCCCCGCCTGCGACGCCGCCCCGAGCGAGCGGGACACCCACTACGCGGACTGCCCGTTGCAGGACGTCCCGCTGTCGCAGGTCGCCGGCCTGACGCTCGACGAGGCCCGGGCGAAGGCGGCGCGGTGGCGGTCGCGGAACGCCTGACCCACGGAGGTCCGCCTGGTCCCTTCGGCGTCAGGGAAGCAGGACGGAGGTGTCCAGCACGAGGTAGGGGGCGGGAAGCGCGAGCTTCTCGCCGAGCTCAGTGCTCGTGGTGGTCCGATAACGGCTTCGGCCCGGGTGCCGGGAGTCCTCGACGGGCTCGGAGTGGACGTACACCCGGCCGTCCTCCCGGTTGACGAGCACGTAGACCGGGACCTTCGCGGCGGCGTAACTGCGGTACTTGGGACCGGTGTCCGTCTCGCGGTGGTCGGACGTCACCTCGCCGACGAGGGCGAGCAGGCCCACCGGGTACCAGCCCCTGTGGGCCTTGTAGTGCGCCTCGTCCGGTTCGGTGGGCGGGTGCTTCAGGACGTAGAAGTCGGGGATGGCCAGGGTGCGCGTCCCGCCGTCGCCGTTCCTGCCCAGGCCCGCGCGGAAGCCCATTCCCGTACCCGCCTACCGGACCCCCGCCGAGTACAACTGACGGGTGAGTTCGAGCCGCGCCTTGCCGTGGCCGTAGTCCGGCGGCGGTGGCACGATCACCATCCCCTCCAGGTACTCCGGCCGGATCGGCGCCTCGGACGCCTCCTCGAACGCGATCAGCAGGTCGACGGGATCCTGCCCCCGCGGCCCGTCCGCCGGCCCGGCGGGGGGATCGGTGTTCATCGCTGCCTGCCCTCCCTCGCTCCCCGTCGGCTTACCGCTCACACCGGGGCTACGCCCGGACCGGCTGCCCCAGCAGCATCGTCGGGGCGCCCGCCACCCGCGTAAGGACGATCACACAGGAGTTCACCCCTTCGAGCTTCAGCTTCTTGCGCAGTTCCTCCGGCTCCACCGCCGAGCCCCGTTTCTTGATGACGGCCACGCCGATGCCGCGCTCGCGGACGAGGGCCTTGAGTTTCTTGAGGTTGAAGGGGAGGACGTCGGTGATCTCGTACACGGAGGCGTACGGGGTGGGGTGGAGTTCGTCGGAGGTGATGTAGGCGATCGTCTCGTCGATCAGGCCGCCCGACACCTCGGCCGCGACGTCCGCGACGAGGTGGGCGCGGATGACCGCGCCGTCCGGTTCGTAGAGGTGGCGGCCGACCGGGCGGACGGCGGGGTCGGGGAGGCCGGTGCCGGTCAGGGTGGTGCCGGCCGGGAGGAGGGTCGCGCGGCGGGTGCCCGGGGTGGTGCCGAACCACAGGACGGCTTCCTTCACGTCGCCGCCGTCCGAGATCCACTCCGCCTCGGCGTCCTCGGGGATCGCCTCGTGCGGGACGCCCGGAGCGATCTTCAGGGCGGCGTGCGGGGCCGTGCGGGCCGTCTCGACGGCCCAGGACAGGGGCGGGGAGTACGCCTCGGGGTCGAAGATGCGGCCCCGGCCGCCGCGCCGCGCCGGGTCGACGAAGACCGCGTCGTACCCGGAGACGTCGACCTCCGTCACGTCCGCGCAGCGCACCTCGATCAGGTCCGACAGGCCCAGGGCCGCCGCGTTGGCACGGGCCACCGCGCACGTCAGCGGGTCGCGGTCGACGGCGAGGACGGAGACGCCGGCCCGGGCCAGGGCGATGGCGTCGCCGCCGATGCCGCAGCACAGGTCGGCCAGGCGGCGTACGCCGAGGTCCGCGAAGCGGCGGGCCCGGTACGTGGCGACGGAGGCGCGGGTGGCCTGCTCGACGCCGTTGGGTGTGAAGTACATGCGGTACGCGTCCTCGGTACCGAACTTCGCCACCGCCCGCTGCCGCAGCCGCGCCTGCCCGAGGGCGGCGGAGACCAGTTCGGCGGGGTGGTCGCGGCGCAGCCGGGTCGCGACGGCCAGCTCCCGGGCCGGGTCGTGGTCGCGCAGCTCCTCCAGGAGCCGGCGGCCCTCGTCGGTGAGGAGGGCGGCGAAGCCGTCGACGGCGGTGAGGGCGCTGGTATCGGTGTTCGGGGCGGGCACGGTTCCATTCTCGTGCACCACTCGTCCCGCCCCCTCCACGGTGCGATCACTCGAATGAATGAACAAGAATCGTTCTTGTGACTCCGCCTGGAACCGGCCCACACCGCGGCCGAAACCGCAGCCGAATACGCAGCCGCATCCGCCGCTCCGCCCGCCTCTCCCTCGTCCCGCTCTGCGCCGCCGCCCTGCTGCTCTCCGGGTGCTCCTCCGGGTCGGACGGCCCGAAGAAGGAGGGCGGGGGGACGGGGTCCGGCACCACGAGGGCCGCCGAGCAGCCCAAGGAGAAGCGGAGCACCCCCGCCCCGGACCCCGCCGCGTACCGCCGCTGGGGGCTCGACAAGCCGCTCGCCCCGCCCCCGGCGCCGCCCGCCACCCGGCTCACCGAGCACCACAAGGGCGGGACGCCGCAGATCGTCCGGCGGGTGCCGACCAAGGACAAGGTCGTCTTCCTGACCTTCGACGACGGCGCCGAGAAGGACCCGGCGTTCCTGCGCATGGCCAAGGACCTCAAGCTGCCGTTCAGCATGTTCCTGACGGACAGCGCCGCGCGCGCCGGGCGCGGCTACGGCTACTTCGACGAGCTGCGCGCCCTCGGCAACGGCGTGCACAACCACACGCTCACCCACCCCAATCTGCGCACCCTTTCCGCCGAGGCGCAGAAGCGGGAGATCTGCGGGCAGCAGGAGACGCTGAGGAAGCGGTTCGGCAAGCGGCCGGAGCTCTTCCGTCCGCCGTACGGCAACTACAACGACGCCACCCTGGCGGCGGCCGGCTCCTGCGGGGTCAAGGCCGTCGTGCTGTGGGAGGCCACGATGCAGATCAATGACATGAGGTACGCCGAAGCGGGGAAGCTTCGTCCCGGCGACATCGTGCTCGCGCACTTCCGCGGTCCCGCCGAGCTCAAGGGCACGACCATGACGGGGATGGTCGCCAACATGGTGCGCAGCGTCCAGCGGCAGGGGTTCACCGTGGCGCGGCTGGAGGACTACGTCTGACAGCGGGCGCGTCACCGGATGAAGGGGCGCGCGACGCGCCCGGAAGCCCCCGGCGCGCGCCCGCAAATTGGCACTCCGCTTGACCGAGTGCTAAGCGCGTCATAGTCTCGGCTCCGTTGGCACTCTCCACCGGCGAGTGCCAAACACAGCGACGGGCAGGTCCGGCACCCGCGACGACGGATCCACCTGGTCGCCACCTCAGACAATTGACCCCGTGAGATCTCCGAAGGGGGAGGTCGGATCGTGACGACCGCCAGCTCCAAGGTTGCCATCAAGCCGCTCGAGGACCGCATCGTGGTCCAGCCGCTGGACGCCGAGCAGACCACGGCCTCTGGCCTGGTCATCCCGGACACCGCGAAGGAGAAGCCCCAGGAGGGTGCCGTCCTCGCCGTGGGCCCGGGCCGATTCGAGAACGGCGAGCGCCTGCCGCTCGACGTCAAGGTCGGCGACGTCGTGCTCTACAGCAAGTACGGCGGCACCGAGGTGAAGTACAACGGCGACGAGTACCTCGTCCTCTCGGCCCGCGACGTGCTCGCGATCATCGAGAAGTAGTTCACCCCGAAGCTTTCGAATTCTCGAGGCTTTTGTTCTGTGCCCCTGGTACCCGCGTCCAACAACCGGGCGCCGGGGGCGCAGTTCGTTTGAGAGACACGGCGAAGGATACGTAACCCATGGCGAAGACCCTGAAGTTCGACGAGGACGCCCGTCGCGCCCTCGAGCGCGGCGTCAACAAGCTTGCCGACACGGTCAAGGTGACGATCGGCCCCAAGGGCCGCAACGTCGTCATCGACAAGAAGTTCGGCGCCCCCACCATCACCAACGACGGCGTCACCATCGCGCGCGAGGTCGAGCTGGAGGACGCGTACGAGAACCTGGGCGCCCAGCTCGTCAAGGAGGTGGCGACCAAGACCAACGACATCGCGGGTGACGGCACCACCACCGCGACCGTGCTGGCCCAGGCGCTGGTCCGCGAGGGTCTGCGCAACGTCGCCGCCGGTGCCTCCCCGGCCGCCCTGAAGAAGGGCATCGACGCCGCGGTCAAGGCCGTCTCCGACGAGCTGCTCGCGACCTCGCGTCCGATCGACTCCAAGTCCGACATCGCCGCCGTGGCCGCGCTGTCCGCCCAGGACAAGCAGGTCGGCGAGCTCATCGCCGAGGCGATGGACAAGGTCGGCAAGGACGGCGTCATCACCGTCGAGGAGTCCAACACCTTCGGTCTGGAGCTCGACTTCACCGAGGGCATGGCCTTCGACAAGGGCTACCTCTCGCCCTACATGGTCACCGACCAGGAGCGTATGGAGGCCGTCCTCGACGACCCGTACATCCTGATCCACCAGGGCAAGATCTCCGCCATCGCCGACCTGCTCCCGCTGCTGGAGAAGGTCATCCAGGCCGGTGGCTCCAAGCCGCTGCTGATCATCGCCGAGGACGTCGAGGGCGAGGCCCTCTCCACCCTCGTCGTCAACAAGATCCGCGGCACGTTCAACGCCGTGGCCGTCAAGGCCCCCGGCTTCGGCGACCGCCGCAAGGCGATGCTGGGCGACATGGCCACCCTCACCGGTGCCACCGTCGTCGCCGAGGAGGTCGGCCTCAAGCTCGACCAGGTCGGCCTGGACGTGCTCGGCTCCGCCCGCCGCGTGACCATCACCAAGGACGACACCACCATCGTCGACGGCGGCGGCAACTCGGACGAGGTCGCCGGCCGCGTGGCCCAGATCAAGGCCGAGATCGAGACCACCGACTCGGACTGGGACCGCGAGAAGCTCCAGGAGCGCCTCGCCAAGCTCGCCGGCGGCGTGTGCGTCATCCGCGTCGGCGCGGCCACCGAGGTCGAGCTCAAGGAGAAGAAGCACCGTCTGGAGGACGCCATCTCCGCGACCCGCGCCGCGGTCGAGGAGGGCATCGTCTCCGGTGGTGGCTCCGCCCTGGTCCACGCCGTCAAGGTGCTGGACGACAACCTGGGCAAGGACGGCGACGAGGCCACCGGTGTCGCGGTCGTCCGCCGCGCCGCCGTCGAGCCGCTGCGCTGGATCGCCGAGAACGCCGGCCTGGAGGGCTACGTCATCACCTCCAAGGTCGCCGAGCTCGACAAGGGCCAGGGCTTCAACGCCGCGACCGGCGAGTACGGCGACCTGGTCGCCGCCGGCGTCATCGACCCGGTGAAGGTCACCCGCTCCGCCCTGGAGAACGCCGCCTCCATCGCCTCCCTGCTGCTCACGACCGAGACCCTGGTCGTCGAGAAGAAGGAAGAGGAGCCCGAGGCCGGCCACGGCCACGGTCACGGCCACGCCCACTGAGGCCACGCCCACCGAGGCACCGGCAGCACCGCCGAGGCCCGGCACCCCCGAGGGGGTGCCGGGCCTCCGGCATGTCCGCGCCGCGGCGCGTCAGTTGGGCCCGTACCTGCGGCCCGTCGAGGACGACACCCGGGCGACCGCACCCCGCGGCATCAGCTTCGACAGACCCGTCAGCGCCTTGTACCGCGGATCGGGCACCGACAGGGACTTCCCGCGCGCCAGGTCCTTCAGCGCCGCGTCCACCAGCCGGTCCGCGTCCAGCCACATCCAGCCCGGGATGTTGTCCGTCCCCATCCCGGCCCGCGCGTGGAACTCCGTCCGGACGAAGCCCGGGCACAGTGCCATCAGCCGCACCCCGCTGCCCGCCAGGTCCCGCGCCGCGCCCTGGGTGAACTGCACCACCCACGCCTTGCTCGCCCCGTACGTGCCGCGCGGTACGAACGCGGCGACGGACGCCACGTTGATCACCCCGCCGCGCCGCCGCTCCCGCATCCCGCGCGCGGCCGCCATGGTCAGCCGCAGCACCGCCTCGCAGTGCACCTTGAGCATGGTGAGCTCGTCCTGGACGGTGACCTCCAGGAAGCGGCCCTTGTTGCCGAACCCGGCGTTGTTGACCAGCAGATCGACGGGTTGCTTCCGGTCCGAGAGCCGTTCCTCGACGGCGGCGATGCCGTCCTCCGTCGAGAGGTCGGCCCGCAGCACCTCCACCTCCACCCGGTGCCGGTCGTGGAGTTCGGTCGCCTGCTCGCCCAGCCGCTTCTCGTCGCGGGCCACCAGCACCAGGTGGTGACCTTCGGCGGCCAGCCGTCGCGCGAAGGCCGCGCCGATGCCGGCCGTCGCTCCCGTGATCAGTGCAGTCGTCATACGGGAACGTTAGTGCCCGGCGACACCGCGTGGCGGCTTGCCTTCCGTCAGGCCGGTACCTCCTCGGCGGCCGGGGGCGACGCCACGTACCGCTCGGCCTTCGCCCGCAGGTCGGGGTGCAGCCCGTCGCCGGCCGCCAGAACACGGGGCAGCAGCGCCCGTTCGGTCGTCCGGGCGCGGAAGGCGAAGGCGACGCTGACCTCGTGACCGGGGCGGTGGACGACGGTGACGGGATCACCCGCACGGACCTCCCCCGGTTCGAGCACCCGCAGGTACGCGCCCGGGGCGGCCTCCTCGGTGAACCGCCGCATCCAGCCCCGCTCGCCCAGCCAGTCCGCGAACGTCCGGCAGGGGATACGCGGCGAGGTGACCTCCAGCAGCAGCCGGTCGCCGACCCGCCACCGCTCCCCGATCCGGGCGCCGCTCACGTCCACCCCGGACGTGGTGAGGTTCTCGCCGAACGAACCGTCCGGCAGCGTCCGGCCCAACTCCCGCTCCCAGCGGTCGAGGTCCTCCCGGGCGAAGGCGTACACCGCCTGGTCGTCCCCGCCGTGGTGCTTCCACGAGACGACCGCGTCACCGGCGAGCCCGCCGCCGGCCTCGCCCTTGGGCCCGGGCGCGGCCACCGCCACCGGGCCGGCCACGGGCCGCTTGTCGATGCCGGAGGCGAGGCCGGCCGCGAAGGCGCTGCCCGGCAGGGAGCGGTCGGCGGCGGTACGGGGAAGGCCGACGTTGACGGAGAGGATGCGCATCCGACGAGGTTAGGCGGTGGGCGCGGCCCGAGGCCGCCCCGGACGCCCCAAAGGCCCCGGGTGGTATTTCCGGTCTCCTCCAAGCGCCGCTTATGCTTTTTCTATGATCGAGGCCCGCCACCTGCGCGTGCTGCGCGCCGTGGCCACCACCGGTTCGTTCTCCGCCGCCGCCCGTGAGCTGGGCTGCACCCAGCCCGCCGTCAGTCAGCAGATGAAGGCCCTGGAGCAGTCCGCGGGCACCCCGCTGCTCGTCCGCACCGGCCGGGAGACGCGGCTCACCGAGGCGGGCCGGGCGCTCGTCCGGCACGCCGCCGGCATCCTCGCCGGGCTCACCGCCGCCGAGGAGGAGATCGCCGCCATCGCCGGGCTGCGCGCCGGCCGGGTGCGGCTGGTCTCCTTCCCCAGCGGCAGCTCGACGCTGGTCCCCACCGCCCTCGCCGGGATGCGCGCCGCCCGTCCCGGCATCCAGATCTCCCTGGAGGAGGCCGAGCCGCCGCGCTCGGTGGAGATGCTGCGGGCCGGTGACTGCGAGATCGCGCTGGCCTTCCGCTACCCCGAGACGCGCGGTCCGGGCTCTCCGGCCGGCGCGGACGCGGAGGCCGACGGGGGCTGGGGCAAGGACGACCTCGTCGTCCGGCCGCTGCTCACCGACCGGCTCGTCGGCGTGGTCCCCGAGGGGCACCCGCTGGCGGACGCGGAGCGGATCGGCATCGACGAGTTCGCCGGCGAGCCGTGGATCGCGGGTTGCCCGCGCTGCCGCCGGCATCTGGTCGAGATCTGCGAGAACGCGGGCTTCACCCCGCGGATCGACTTCGCGACGGACGACTACCCGGCGGTGTTCGGCCTGGTCGGTGCCGGTCTCGGGGTGGCGGTGATGCCGGAGCTCGCGGTGGAGTCGGTACGCCACCGGGGGGCCAGGACGGTGCCGGTGGAGCCGGTCGTGGAGCGGGAGGTCGTGGCGCTGACGCTGCCCGACCTGGCGCGGGTGCCGGCCGTCGCGGAGATGCTCGACCGGCTGGCGGCGGCGGCGCGCCGCTGACCGTCGGCCGGCGGCCGCGGCCCCGGGGCCGCGGGCGTGCCCGCCTCACGTCCGCCGAACACGCTTCGTGACCGGGCGGGGGCGTGCTTCACCCTCCGCCGCGGGGCCGGCCGGCGCGCCTGGTGGCCCGGGGGCTCCGGTGGTTCCAGAGGGTGTCCGCCCGGCCGCCCCGGGTGCCCCCGGTGTACCCGGCGGCCGCCCGTCCGCCCCGCCGGCCTCACGCGCTCATCGGACTCGTGCCGCCCGCCGGTACGGGCCGCTGTCGCGCCCGGCCCATGAGCTCCTCGCGTTCGTCCTCGGTGAGTCCGCCCCACACCCCGTAGGGTTCCCGGACCGCCAGCGCGTGCGCCGCGCACTCCGCGCGCACCGGGCAGCGCATGCAGACCTCTTTCGCCGAGGCCTCGCGGGCGCTGCGGGCGGCGCCGCGCTCGCCCTCCGGGTGGAAGAACAGCGAGCTGTCGACGCCGCGGCAGGCGGCCAGCAGCTGCCAGTCCCACAGGTCGGCGTTGGGGCCGGGGAGCCGGGAGAAATCTGCCATTGCGTGTCCCCTCGAAACGGATCGAAGCGCATCGATGCGACGGTGGTGGGACCGCGGTGGTACCGGCGGGCCCGTCAGGATCCCTATGAGCAGATGAAAATATGACTCATTGCGAATCTAGCCACAGTTGTCCGCGAATGTGAAGAAAAACGGCTCCAAGCGGGCAAATGGGGCACGACTCGAACGATCTGACGAGCGCCCCCCGTGCGCCCTGCTCCGTATCCGGGCCCTCACGTAGAGTGCCGAACACGGCCGACCAAGCCCGTAACTCTTTCGGGTGACCGTCGTTGAGAGTGCGGAGGCGGTTGGCGAATGCAGCGGTCGGGCAGGTGTCCGAGATGGTCCGCGGCGGTCTGCTCAGCAGGCGTCTCGCCAATCGCGCAGGTGACGATCAGTACCAGCCTGGAGGCTCAAGGTGACGCGCATCAGCTGCGGAGGACGGCCATGACATCCGTCCTCGTCTGCGACGACTCCCCGCTTGCCCGAGAGGCGCTCCGGCGTGCGGTGGCGACCGTGCCCGGCGTCGAGCGCGTGACGACGGCGGCCAACGGCGAGGAAGTCCTCCGCCGCTGGGGCGCCGATCGTTCGGACCTCATTCTGATGGACGTACGCATGCCCGGTCTGGGTGGCGTCGAGACGGTGCGCCGGCTGCTCTCCGCCGACCCCGGCGCCCGCATCATCATGCTGACGGTCGCCGAGGACCTGGACGGGGTGGCCCTCGCGGTAGCCGCCGGCGCCCGCGGCTACCTGCACAAGGACGCCTCGCGCGCCGAGCTGCGGGCCACGGTGACCCAGGCGCTCGCCGACCCCACCTGGCGGCTCGCCCCCCGGCGGCTGCGCTCGGCCGAGATGGGCGCGGCGCCCACCCTCACCGCCCGGGAGATCCAGGTGCTGGAGGGCATGAGCCACGGGCGGTCCAACGCCGAGATCGGCCGCGAGCTCTTCCTCTCCGAGGACACCGTGAAGACGCACGCCCGGCGGCTGTTCAAGAAGCTGGGCGCCTCGGACCGGGCGCACGCCGTGGCCCTCGGCTTCCGCTGGGGCCTGGTCCGCTAGCGGCGGAGCGGGTACGCGGCGCCGCGCGGTCGCGGCGCGTGGTCACACCTCGGGCGACGACGGCCGGTGTCGGCAGGGCCGTCGACGGGAGGAACCGGAAGGGCCGGACGGACCCCGCGCGGGCGGGGCGTCCCGGGCCGCGCGGTGCCGGGTGACGCGCACGGCGACCCCGCGGCGCCGACGCCCGGCGCCGAAAGCCCGACGGATGCCGCATCCTTGAGGTGTGACTCCTCCCCGCCAGAGGCCGGCTCTTCTCGCTCGGCCAGAAGAGACCTCATGACGGACAGGCGCAGCCCGTGGTCGTACGGCCGGACGTCGGACGGCACGGGCCCAAGCTATCGGGGGAGTCGTGGGCGCGGGGCGGGTATACCCGGAAGGGGGCGACGCGAGACGTGAGTGCGAGGACACCGACGCGTAACGGTTCGACGCACAACTATGAAGGCGGTGCCGTGGATCGTCGGACACCCAGGCACCATGGACCGATGCGCGACGACGAGACCCCGGGGCCGCTCCTCGCCACGGGTCCGGCCGCAGCCCCCCCGACGGGCCCCGGCGCGGGCCCGGCCACCGGCGCACCCGCGGGAGCGCCCGCCGGCGCGGCGCCGTCCGGAGCGGCGGGGCCGGGCGAGATCGGCGCCCTCGTCACCCGGGCCGTCGAGGGCGACCGGCGCGCCACCCACGACCTGCTCGCCCTGGTGCACCCGCTGGCGCTGCGCTACTGCCGCACCCGGCTGTCGCGGCTGCCCGGCGACGCCCGGCACTTCGTGGACGACCTCGCCCAGGAGGTCTGCCTCGCCGTGCTCTGCGCGCTGCCCCGCTACCGGGACACCGGCCGGCCCTTCGAGGCGTTCGTCGTGGCCATCGCCGCGCACAAGGTCGCCGACCTCCAGCGGGCGGCCATGCGCCACCCCGGCAGCACGGCCGTCCCCTCCGACGAGATGCCCGAGCAGCCCGACGACTCCCTCGGCCCCGAGGAGCGGGCGCTGCTCAGCAGCGACGCGGAGTGGGCCAAGAAGCTCCTCGCCAACCTCCCGGAGAACCAGCGCGAGCTGGTGCTGCTCCGGGTCGCCGTGGGGCTGACCGCGGAGGAGACCGGGCAGATGCTGGGCATGTCGCCGGGCGCGGTCCGAGTCGCCCAGCACCGGGCGCTGAGCAGGCTGCGGGCGCTCGCCGAACAGTGAGCGCCACTGCTTGGCAGGCCTTGGTAGGAACGTCCAAGTGACGCGATCCTCACCGATCGTGGAATGGGACACCTGCGGCGGCCGTTAGCATGGGAGTCCTCGCTGAGGCAAGGGGGTTCCGGGTCCCGCGGCGGCAGCCGCCGGTGGTGACGGCCCCGCCCGGCCCCGCCGCAGAACTCCGTATTTGGGAAGGTGTCATGACTGACCACGCCGCCGGGATGCCCGCCAAGTTCGCGATGCTCGGTCTGACCTACGACGACGTCCTGCTGCTGCCGGGCGCCTCCGAGGTGCTGCCGAACGCGGTCGACACCTCCTCCCGCGTCTCCCGCAACGTCCGGGTGAACATCCCGCTGCTCTCCGCCGCCATGGACAAGGTCACCGAGGCCCGGATGGCCATCGCCATGGCCCGCCAGGGCGGCGCGGGCGTCCTCCACCGCAACCTGTCCATCGAGGACCAGGCCAACCAGGTCGACCTGGTCAAGCGCTCCGAGTCCGGCATGGTGACCGACCCGATCACCGTCCGCCCGGACGCCACCCTGGCCGAGGCCGACGCGCTGTGCGCCCGCTTCCGCATCAGCGGCGTGCCGGTCACCGACCCGGCGGGCAGGCTGCTCGGCATCGTCACCAACCGCGACATGGCCTTCGAGACGGACCGCAGCCGCGCCGTGCGCGAGGTCATGACGCCGATGCCGCTGGTCACCGGCAAGGTCGGCATCTCCGGCGAGGACGCCATGGAGCTGCTCCGCCGCCACAAGATCGAGAAGCTGCCGCTGGTGGACGACGCCGGGGTGCTCAAGGGCCTCATCACGGTCAAGGACTTCGTCAAGGCCGAGCAGTACCCCAACGCCGCCAAGGACGCCGAGGGCCGGCTGGTCGTCGGCGCGGCGGTCGGCGTCGGCGCCGAGGCGTACGAGCGGGCCCAGGCGCTCGTCGAGGCCGGTGCGGACTTCCTCGTCGTGGACAGCGCCCACGGCCACAGCCGCGGCATCCTCGACATGATCTCCAAGGTAAAGTCCAACATCGACGTGGACGTCGTCGGCGGCAACGTCGCCACCCGCGACGGCGCCCAGGCGCTGATCGACGCCGGTGTGGACGGCGTCAAGGTCGGCGTCGGCCCCGGCTCGATCTGCACCACCCGCGTGGTCGCCGGCATCGGCGTCCCGCAGGTCACCGCCATCTACGAGGCCGCGCAGGCGTGCCACGCGGCGGGCGTCCCGCTGATCGGCGACGGTGGCCTCCAGTACTCCGGCGACATCGCCAAGGCCATCGCCGCCGGTGCCGACACGGTGATGCTCGGCTCGCTGCTCGCGGGCTGCGAGGAGTCGCCGGGCGAGATGGTCTTTATCAACGGCAAGCAGTTCAAGTCCTACCGGGGCATGGGCTCGCTCGGCGCGATGCAGTCCCGCGGCCAGGCGCGCTCCTTCTCCAAGGACCGCTACTTCCAGGACAACGTCCTCTCCGAGGACAAGCTGGTGCCCGAGGGCATCGAGGGCCAGGTGCCCTACCGCGGCCCGCTGGCCTCCGTCGCCCACCAGCTGATCGGTGGACTCCGGGCGTCCATGGGCTATGTGGGATCCGCCAATGTGCAGGAGCTCAAGGACAAGGGCACCTTCGTGCGGATCACCTCGGCGGGGCTCAAGGAGAGCCACCCGCACGACATCCAGATGACGGTCGAGGCGCCGAACTACTCGCGGCGGTGAGCGCCGGTGGGGCGGGGCGGGGTCTCTCCCCGCCCCGCCCCTTCCCGTTTCTCGCGGGGGCCGGCCCCCGCACCCCCGAAACCGCGCTCCGCGCGGCTGTCCTCAATCGCCGGACGGGCTGAGTGGTGCGCGCGTCGGTGATACTGGAGTGCGGCAGTCGTAGAAGGAAAGGCCACACACGTGACTGAGATCGAGATCGGGCGCGGCAAGCGCGGACGCCGGGCGTACGCGTTCGACGACATCGCCGTCGTCCCCAGCCGGCGCACCCGTGACCCGAAGGAGGTCTCGATCGCCTGGCAGATCGACGCCTACCGTTTCGAGCTGCCGTTCCTGGCCGCGCCGATGGACTCCGTCGTCTCCCCCGAGACGGCCATCCGCATCGGTGAGCTGGGCGGCCTCGGCGTGCTCAACCTCGAGGGCCTGTGGACCCGGTACGAGGACCCGGAGCCGCTGCTCGCGGAGATCGCCGAGCTGGACGAGCACGCCGCCACCAAGCGGATGCAGGAGATCTACGCCGCGCCGATCAAGGAAGAGCTGATCGGGCAGCGCATCAAGGAGGTCCGCGACTCCGGTGTCGTGACCGCCGCCGCGCTCTCCCCGCAGCGCACCGCGCAGTTCTCCAAGGCCGTCGTCGACGCCGGTGTCGACATCTTCGTCATCCGCGGCACCACCGTCTCCGCCGAGCACGTCTCCGGCGCCGCCGAGCCGCTGAACCTCAAGCAGTTCATCTACGAGCTCGACGTGCCGGTGATCGTCGGCGGCTGCGCCACGTACACCGCCGCCCTGCACCTGATGCGCACCGGCGCGGCCGGCGTCCTCGTCGGCTTCGGCGGCGGCGCCGCGCACACCACCCGCAACGTGCTGGGCATCCAGGTCCCGATGGCGACCGCGGTCGCCGACGTGGCCGCCGCCCGCCGCGACTACATGGACGAGTCCGGCGGCCGCTACGTGCACGTCATCGCCGACGGCGGCGTGGGCTGGTCCGGCGACCTGCCCAAGGCCATCGCCTGCGGCGCCGACGCCGTGATGATGGGCTCCCCGCTCGCCCGCGCCACCGACGCGCCGGGCCGCGGCCACCACTGGGGCATGGAGGCCGTCCACGAGGACGTGCCGCGCGGCAAGCGGATGAACCTGGGCGCCGTGGGCACCACCGAGGAGATCCTCCTCGGCCCCTCGCACACCCCCGACGGGTCGATGAACTTCTTCGGCGCGCTGCGCCGGGCGATGGCGACCACGGGCTACAGCGAGCTCAAGGAGTTCCAGCGGGTCGAGGTGACGGTCGCGCCGTCGCAGCACGACAACCGCTGACGTTCCGTCTTGTGCGGCCGAAGGGCCCGGATCGCTTCGGCGGCCGGGCCCTTCGGCGTCTTCGGCCTCGTGCGGGCGGCCGGTCTCCGCCGTCAACTCCGTATAAAGGTTCGGTGATGGTGAATACTGGCGACTTATGGCGCAAAGTAAGTCGTTCAGCGGCAGGGACATGGGCATCGACCTCGGCACCGCCAACACACTGGTGTACGTGCGGGGGAAGGGAGTGGTGCTCAACGAGCCCTCGGTCGTGGCCGTCAACGCTGATGACGGCAGTGTGCTGTCCGTGGGTTCCGAGGCCAAGGAGACCATCGGCCGCACCCCCTCGAACATCGTGGCCATCCGCCCGATGCGCGACGGCGTCATAGCCGACTTCGAGGTAGCCGAGCGGATGCTGCGGCACTTCATCAAGAAGGTCACCGGGAACCGGCGGTTCTCCCGGCCGCGGGTCGTGGTGTGCGTGCCGTCGGGCATCACGGGCGTCGAGCGCCGGGCCGTCATCGAGGCCGCCTCCCAGGCCGGGGCGCGCGCCGTGCACCTCGTCGAGGAGCCCATGGCGGCGGCGATCGGCGCGGGCCTGCCGGTCAGCGAGCCCACCGGTTGCATGGTCGTCGACATCGGCGGCGGCACGACGGAGGTCGCCGTCATCTCCCTGGGCGGCATCGTCACCGCGCGGTCCGTGCGGACGGCGGGCGACGCGATGGACGCGGCGATCATCTCCTACGTGAAGAAGGAGTACGCGCTCGCGATCGGTGAGCGCACCGCCGAGGAGATCAAGCTGAGCATCGGCTCCGCGGCGCCCACCGGGAAGTGGACGGCCGCCGGACTCGCCGCCGTCGCACGGCAGTTGGAGAAGCACCCGGAGGCCGACGGGGGTGGTGACCCCGAGGAGACGCAGGGGCTGCTGCCTCCTGACCGGTTCTCCATCCGGGGGCGGGACCAGGTGAGCGGTCTGCCGAAGACGCTGTCGCTGACCGCGGACGAGATCCGGCACGCCTTGAGCGAGCCGGTGGACGCGATCGTGATGGCGGTGCGGCAGACGCTGGACGAGACGCCGCCGGAGTTGTCGGGGGACATCATGGACCGGGGGATCGTGCTGACGGGTGGGGGTGCGTTGTTGCGGGGGCTGGATGTGCGGTTGAGTCGGGAGCTGGATATTCCGGTGCTTGTGGCGGATGAGCCGCTGGATTGTGTGGCGGTCGGGACGGGGCGGTGCGTCGAGGACTTCGCGAAGTTGCGGACGCTGCTTGACGCGCAGCCGCGGTTGCCGGCCAGCGGCCGGCTGTAGGAGGCCCCAGGCCCGCCCCTTCCCGTTTCTTGCGGGGGCGGGCCCCCGCACCCCCGAAACCGCGCTCCGCGCGGTTGTCCTCAAGCGCCGGACGGGCTGAATCGTGCGCTCGGGCGCGATATTCAGCCCGTCCGGCGTTTGAGGGCAAGGGGGTCTGGGGCGCAGCCCCAGGAATCGGCGAAGGGGCGGGACCGGGGCACCTCACAGCCGGTACGCCGCCCCCGCCGGACTGGCGCCCCGCGTGTCCAGCAGGAGCTGCGCCTTCACGGCCAAGCCCTGCAAGTCGTACGTCCGGTGGTGCTGGAGGAGCACGGTGAGGTCGGCCGCGGCCGCCGCCTCGTACAGGCAGTCCACCCGCGGCACGGGCCGGTTCATGACGCGCCACTGCGGCACGTACGGGTCGTGGAAGCCGATCTGGGCGCCGAGTTCCATCAGGCGGCAGGCGATCTCGCGGGCGGGGGAGCCCTCCTGGTCGCCGATGTCGGCCTTGTAGCCGACGCCGAGGAGGAGGACGCGGGCGCCGCGGGCGGACTTGCCGTGTTCGTTGAGGAGGGCGGCGCAGCGCTGGGTGACGTAGCGCGGCATGCGGCCGTTGACCTCCTGGGCCAGTTCGACCATGCGGAGCGGGTAGCCGAGGCTGCGGCCCTGGTAGGAGAGGTAGTTGGGGTCGATGGGGGTGCCGTGGCCGCCGACGCCGGGGCCGGGGCGGAACGCCTGGAAGCCGAAGGGTTTGGTCTCGGCGCAGCGGACGACGTCCCAGAGGTCGACGCCGATGTCGTGGCAGAAGACGGCCATCTCGTTGGCGAACGCGATGTTGACGTGCCGGTAGTTGGTCTCCCACATGCGGACCGTCTCGGCCTCGCGGGGCCCGCGGGCGCGGACGATCTTCTCGCAGAAGCGGCCGTAGAAGGCGGCGGCGGCCTCGGTGCAGGCGGGGGTGAGGCCGCCGACGACCTTGGGGACGCGGGCGACGCCCCGGTCCCGGTTGCCGGGGTCGGCGCGGCCGGGGCAGTAGGCGAGGTGGAAGTCGCGGCCGGCGCACAGGCCGGAGCCCGCCTCCAGCAGGGGGCGTACGACGTCCTCGGTGGCGCCTGGGTGGACCGCGGACTCCAGGAGGACGGTGGTGTGCGGCCGGAGCCGGGCCGCCAGGGCGCGGGCGGCGTCCTCGACGGCCCCGAGGTCCAGCGCCCGGTTCTCGCCGAGCCGGGTGGGGGCGCAGATGACGGCCGTACGGACTCTGCCGAGCTCGGCGTCCTCCGTCGTGGCGCGGAAGCCGGCGGCGAGCATCCGGCGGAGCTCGGCGGCGGTGAGGGTGCCGCCGTCCTCGGCGGGCGGGCGGCCGGCGCGCAGCTCGGCGACGGTGTGCGGGTCGGGGTCGTAGCCGATGGTGACCAGGGAGGCGGCGGTGGCGGCCTGGGCGAGCGGGAGGCCGAGGTGGCCGAGGCCGATGACGGCGAGGTCTGCGGGCATGTGCGAGCGGTCCTTCCCGGTGAGGAGCCGTGGGGTCCTGCGGGCGGGGACGCCGGACCGATCCCCGAACGTTGACGAATGACGTAGTCGGATGTCGTAGATCAGGTTAAGGGGATATACGACATATTCCGGGCATTGTCGCGTCAGGCGTCGCCATTCGTGTCACGGGTGTGGCGGGAGACGGCCGAGGGTTCGGTGCGGCGCGGGATGACCGTGGGATGACTTCTGCCCGGGCGGGTACCCGGCACAGCCGGGCCGCCGGATCTGGTGCAGCATCGGAGGTGACGCCGGCGGGACCGGCGGTGGCCGGCAGGCACCGGCGGACGGACGGCACACGCAGCGGACGCGGCAGCGGGAGGCAGCGGTGAGGACAGCGACACTCGGGCCGGCCGAGCGCGGCGAGGCGCTCGCCCGGATGGCGGAACGGGAGCTCGACATCCTGGTGGTCGGCGCCGGCGTCGTCGGCGCGGGCACCGCGCTCGACGCCGCCACGCGCGGCCTGGCCACCGGGCTCGTCGAGGCCCGGGACTGGGCCGCCGGCACCTCGAGCCGGTCCAGCAAGCTCATCCACGGCGGCCTGCGCTATCTGGAGATGCTCGACTTCGCCCTCGTGCGCGAGGCCCTGAAAGAGCGCGGCCTGCTGCTGCAGCGGCTCGCCCCGCACCTCGTCAAGCCCGTGCCGTTCCTCTACCCCCTCCAGCACCGCGGCTGGGAGCGGCTCTACGCGGGCTCCGGCGTGGCGCTGTACGACGCGATGTCCGTCTCCTCCGGCCACGGCCGCGGACTGCCCGTCCACCGGCACCTCACCCGGAAGCACGCGCTGCGCGTGGCGCCCTGCCTGCGCAAGGACGCCCTGGTCGGCGCCCTCCAGTACTACGACGCCCAGATGGACGACGCCCGCTACGTCACCACCCTGGTGCGCACCGCCGCCGCGTACGGCGCCGCCTGCGCCAACCGGGCGCGCGTCGTGGGCTTCCTGCGCGAGGGCGAACGGGTCGTCGGGGCGCGGGTGCGCGACCTGGAGCAAGGTGGCGAGTACGAGGTACGGGCCCGGCAGGTCGTCAACGCGACCGGAGTGTGGACGGACGACACCCAGCAGCTCATCGCCGAGCGCGGGCAGTTCCACGTCCGGGCGTCCAAGGGCATCCACCTCGTCGTCCCCAAGGACCGCATCCACTCCACCACCGGGCTCATCCTGCGCACCGAGAAGAGCGTCCTCTTCGTCATCCCCTGGGGCCGTCACTGGATCATCGGCACCACGGACACCGACTGGGACCTGGACAAGGCCCACCCCGCCGCGTCCAGCGCCGACATCGACTACCTGCTGGAACACGTCAACTCGGTGCTCGCCGTCCCGCTGACCCGGGACGACGTACAGGGCGTCTACGCCGGACTGCGCCCGCTGCTGGCCGGGGAGTCGGACGCGACCAGCAAGCTCTCCCGCGAGCACACCGTCGCCCATCCGGTGCCGGGGCTCGTGGTCGTGGCGGGCGGGAAGTACACCACCTACCGGGTGATGGCCAAGGACGCGGTGGACGAGGCGGTGCACGGGCTCGCGCAGAAGGTCGCCGACTGCGTCACCGAGGACGTGCCGCTCGCCGGCGCCGAGGGCTACCGGGCGCTGTGGAACGGCCGCGCGCAGCTCGCCCGGCGCACGGGCCTGCACGTCGCCCGCGTCGAGCACCTGCTCAACCGGTACGGCTCGCTGGTCGGCGAGGTCCTCGACCTGGTGACCGCCGACCCCTCCCTCGGCCGGCCGCTCGGCGGTGCCGAGGACTATCTGCGCGCCGAGGTCGTCTACGCCGCCTCCCACGAGGGCGCCCGGCATCTGGATGACGTCCTCACCCGCCGCACCCGCATCTCCATCGAGACCTTCGACCGGGGCACGCGGTGCGCCCGGGAGGCGGCCGAGTTGATGGCGCCCGTGCTGGGCTGGGACGCGGAGCAGGTGGAGAAGGAGATCGCGCACTACGAGAAGCGGGTGGAGGCGGAGCGGGAGTCGCAGCTCCAGCCCGACGACCGGACGGCGGACGCGGCGCGGCTGGGGGCGCCGGAGATCCAGCCGTTGGGGTGAAGGGGCGCCTCCGTCAGCAGAACTCCGCGCGCAGCAGCCGTTCCTCCGCCGCCGCGTCCACGCCCGTGTCCGAGTTGGCCCGGTAGGTGAGGACGTGCCGCCCGTCCGCCGTCCCCATCGTGCCCGCGTACGAGCCGTTGATCTCGCCGTTGTGCCCCCACAGCGTCACCCCGCACGGGAGGCGCACCGGGAAGAGGCCCATGCCGTACCGGCCGCGCGAGGCGCCCGTGTCGCGCATCAGGCGGAGGGCGCCGACGGGGAGGAGCTCGCCGCTCAGCAGGGCGGCGAAGAAGCGGTTGAGGTCCGGGAGGGTCGAGACGAGTTCGCCGGCCGCGCCCGCGACCGAGGGGTTGAGGTCGGTGACGTCCGCCGGTCCGCCCCGGGGCGTCGGGGAGTAGGCGCGGCCGTGCGGCTCGGGCAGGGTGACTCGGGTGCCGGGGAGGCTGGTCCCCGTCAGGCCGAGGCGCCGGATGACGCGGCGGCGTACCTCTTCGGCGTAGGGACGGCCCGTCACCTGACGGATGGCCATACCGAGGAGTACGTAGTCGGTGTTCGAGTAGTGGTAGCGGGTGCCGGGCGGGGCGTACGGGCGGTGGCCGAGTGCGGTCCGTACCAATGCCTCGGGCGGGTGCGTCTCGAAACGGTGGCCCGCGAACCCCGTGCCGAAGGACGAACGGAGCAGCGTCGCGTCGTCCGTATAGGAGAACAGACCGCTGGTATGGGTGAGGAGTTGGCGGATCGTGACCTTCCGTCCGCTTTCCGCACTGCTTGCCGTCCGGCTCCCCGCGCGGCGCAGCCAGGCCGCGGCCCGCCGCGGCAGCAGTCCGGCCACCGGTTCGTCCAGCCGCAGCCGGCCCTCGGCGGCCAGCTGGAGGACGACGGTCGCGACGACGGTCTTGGTGATGCTGCCGGCCCGGAAGCGGTCCGTGCGGCCGATGCGCCGCCCGGTGCGCAGGTCCGCCACCCCCGCGGTGGTGAACCGGGAGACACCGTGAGCATCTTGTGACAGCTCGGCGGCGCCGGGAACCGGTCCTCGTGCAACGATGTCCTGTACAGGGGAGCGGGCAGGGTCGCCATCGCACGCCGTCGTCAGGGCCGTGACGGTGCAGCACAGCGCGGTCATGGCCGCCGTGAGGCGCGAGAAGGCACTGCGCGTCGGCATGCGCTCATCATCCATGGTCGCCCGGACCCTGGCCTTCCTCTGGTCGGCGGATGAGAGACAATGGTCCCTCGGCCGGGGTCGGTTGGTCGCAGAGCTGAATGCCAGAGGGGACGCATGTCGGACGCGGAGCAGACGCAGGGCACGACCGGGCGCCTCCTCGCCGGGCGCTACCGCCTCGGCGACGTGCTCGGCCGGGGTGGCATGGGCACGGTCTGGCGGGCCACCGACGAGACGCTGGGACGCGTCGTCGCCGTCAAGGAACTGCGCTTCCCCGCCAACATCGACGAGGACGAGAAGCGCCGCCTCATCACCCGTACCCTCCGCGAGGCCAAGGCGATCGCCCGGATCCGCAGCGCCGGCGCCGTCACCGTCTTCGACGTGGTGCACGAGGACGACCGCCCCTGGATCGTCATGGAGCTCATCGAGGGCCGCTCGCTCGCCGACGTCATCCGCGAGGACGGGCCGCTGAAGTGGCGGCGCGCCGCCGAGGTCGGCCTCGCCGTCCTCGACGTGCTGCGCGCGGCCCACCTCCAGGGCATCCTGCACCGCGACGTGAAGCCGTCCAACGTGCTCATCGCCGACGACGGCCGCGTCGTCCTCACCGACTTCGGCATCGCCCAGGTCGAGGGCGACCCCTCGGTCACCTCGACGGGCATGCTCGTCGGCGCCCCCTCGTACATATCCCCGGAGCGGGCCCGCGGCCAGAAGCCCGGCCCGCCGGCCGACCTGTGGTCGCTGGGCGGCCTGCTCTACGCGGCCGTCGAGGGCGCCCCGCCGTACGACAAGGGGTCGGCCATCGCCACCCTGACCGCCGTCATGACCGAGCCGCTGGGCCCGCCGAAGAACGCGGGTCCGCTGGAGGGCGTCATGTACGGGCTGCTCGCCAAGGACCCGCAGAAGCGGCTGGACGAGGCGGGCGCGCGGGCACTGCTGACGGAGGCCGTCAACGCGCCCGACGAGCGGCTGCCCGCCCGGACGCCCGCCACGGACGCCACGCAGGCCATCGCCGTGCCCAAGGGGCTCGCCGGGCCCGCCGCCGCTCAGGGGGCCGATCGGGCCGGTGGTCCCGGTGGTGGCGAGCGGACCGAGCGGACGGCGCGGCCCGAGCGGCCCGCGTCCGGGAAGGCGGCGCGGAAGCCCGTCGCCGCCTCGGCGTCCTCCGAGCGGCCCGGCGGGGGCTTCGGGGCCCCCGGTTCCGCGGGTGTGGTGGGTTCCAGAGGCTCCAGAGGATCCGCGGGGGCCCAGGGGAGCGGCGAGACGTCCGGCAGCGCCTTCCGGCCGCTGCGCGACGCGCCCCTCTCCGGCTCCGCGGCCACGGCACGCACCGAGCCGGCACCGACGGGCGGCGCCTACACCGAGACCCTGGTGCGGATGCGCCCTCCGGTGCAGAAGCGTGTGCTGCTCCTGGTGGTGGCGGTGGTCGTCCTGGCGGTCATCGGGACGGTCATCGCTCTCGTCGTCCAGAAGTAGCGAGACCGGCGTCCCGCTTCCGGCGGGTCCTCGGGGCGGCCGGGCCTGGTCCGTCGCCGTCGCTGTCCTCGGATGAACGCGGGCGCGCGACGGGAAGGTCCGGACCGGTGGCCGGTGTTGTGTACGGAGTCCGAACAGCCGGGTGAGCGGCCCGTGTTCGGTGGGGTTCATCAGGTCCGACGATCTGAGCGGTACGCGCCCGCCGTGGCGCGTTCGGCACGTATCGTGAAGGGCCGGGGACGGAACGCAGCCGTGCGGCACCGCCAAGTGCCCGTCGGCGGCGGCCGGATCGGGCGTCGGGTGCAGGGATCGCGCGCTTTGGGGAGGCGTCGTGGACGACTATGCGGGCCGGGTGCTCGCCGACCGGTACCGCCTTCCGCTGCCGCCGTCCGACGCGTTCGAGCTGGTCGAGACGCGCGCGTTCGACACGTACAGCGGCCAGGAGGTGCTGGTCCGGCAGATCCCGCTGCCGGAGGTGGTCGACGCCGAACTCGTCGAGGGCGGGCCCGGGTCGCCCGCGCCCGGCCGCGCGGGCGGGACGGGCCGGCAGCCGGGACGGACGGTCGCCGGGGCCTCGGACCCGGCGGTGCGCCGCGCGCTGGACGCCGCGACGGCCGCCGCGCGGATCCCCGACCACCCCCGCCTCGACCAGGTCTTCCACGTCTTCGCCGAGGCGGGCAGCCTCTGGATCGTCAGCGAACTGGTCCCCGCCCGCCCGCTCGCCGCCGTGCTCGCGGAGCGCACCCTCTCCCCGCACCGGGCGGCCGAGGTCGCCGCCGACGTGCTCACGGCCCTCCGCGCCCTGCACGCCCAGGGCTGGACCCACCGGAACATCACCACCCGCACGGTCCTCATCTGCGAGGACGGCCGGGCCGTCCTGACCGGCCTGGCGGCGGGCGCGGCGGAGGAGGCGCTCTGCGGCTACGACCCGGTGCCCGCGGGGGAAGCGCGGGGGGACACACGGCCGGGCGCGGACGCGGGTGCGGGCGAGAACACGGGCGCCGGTGCCGGAACAGGCGGTGCGGGGGCCGGCGGTACGGGCCCCAACGGCGGGTTCCCGGGCGGCGGGTCCCCGGGCGGTGGGCTCCCCGGTGACGGGCGGCCCGTCCCGCACGGCGCCCGGCGCGGGCCGCGTGCCGACGCCATCGCCGCGTACCGGGCCGGCACCCTCGCCGCCGCCCGCGCCGGACGCCCCCCGACGAGCGCCTCCACCTGGGGCGGCGGAAGCGCCGCCAGCGGCACCGCTCCGGCCCCCGGCACCGCCGCGCCCTGGAGTGCCGACGCGCTGGTGGGCGGTGCGGCGCCGGGACCCACCGCGCATGACGAAGGAGCGGGCGGAACCCCGTCGTCCGCCGAAACCGCGGCCCCTTCCCCATGGGGGAGGACGGCCGGCTCCGCCGGGGCGCTCGCCGCCGAGCGGGCCCGGCAGGCGCGGATGCTCGTGGTGGGGCCGGTCACCGAGCGCTGGGCGCCCGAACAGGCGTGGCCGGTGCGCGAGGACTGGCAGTTGGCCCCGCCCGTCGGCCCGGCCGCAGACCTCTGGGCGCTGGGCGCCCTGCTGTTCCGCGCGGTGCAGGGCCACGCGCCGTACCCTGAGGAGAGCGCCGCCGAGCTCGTCCGGATCGTCTGCTCCGAACCCCCGGCCTACGCCGAGGAGTGCGGCGCCCTGCGCCCGGTCGTCGAGTCGCTGATGCGCAAGGACCCGGAGGAGCGGCCGGACTTCGAGGAACTGCGCGGCTGGCTGCGGTCCCTGATCCGGTCCGCCCCGGAGCCGGACGTCGGCAGCCGTACGGTCACCGTGCCGCCGCCCGTGCCCGGCGACCCGGCGGCGGCACCGGCCGCCAAGGGCGGCGCCCGGCTGCCGATCGTCCGCCGCCGCGGCGAGCTCGTGCGCCGCCGCCGGGGACGCGGGGCCGCCGCCGCGCCTCCGGCCCACGGCCGGCACAAGCGGGCCGACCGCGGCAGACCACAGGTGCCGGGCGGCGTCGCCGCCACCGGACACCTCCAGGAGCAGCACGTCTACGCGGCCCCGCCCGCCCACCGGCTCGGCCGGCTCCTGTTGGGCGCCGTCCTGCTGCTGCTCATCGGCGCGGTGCTCTACGCGCTGCTGTTCATGCCGCGCGCCTCGGAGAGCGCGGGCGCCGGGCAGGGGACGCGGCGGACGGCCGACGCGCTGAGCGCGGCGCCGGGCGCCGGCGGCACGGCCGGCCGCTCGGACGTGCCCCGGGAGGAGGAGGCGACCGCCGAAGCCGGCGGCGCGGCCAAGGGCTTCACGCTGCGCCGCGACCCCAAGGGGTTCACCGTCGCCGTGGCCCGGGAGTGGCAGCGCCGGGGCGACAACGAGCGCGGCCAGGTCGTCTACGCGGACGGGGACTTCGAGCTCATCGTGGTGCCGGGCCGGGACAAGGTGTCCGAGTTCGGGGCCGATCCGATGGCGTACCAGCAGGAGAAGGAGCCGGAGCTGGCCGCCTTCCGGTCGTCCTCCTGGTCCGCCTCCTCCGGGCTGCGGCGCGTGGACGTGGGCCGGACGGCCGGCGCCGAGGGCACGTTCAACTGGAACGACGGCAGCGGACGCCAGGTGTACGTCCGCAACTCGGCGGTCATCCGCGACGGGCGCTACCACGTGATCCAGGTGCTGGGACCGATGGACGGGCAGCGCTCGGTGGACGGCTTCTTCGATCAGGCGACCGCTACGTACCGTGCCGGTGGCGACTGACGCGTCGTCACGGTCCGTGCCGCGGCGCCTATTTCCGCGCACGTCGTGCGGGGGTCTCCGGAAGTCCGCGGTGCCGGGTGCGGATGACCGGGAAATCGAACGCCGGTATCGCGGTGATCCGGTCGCCGGGAGGCGTCGTCCCGTCCGGAAGGCCCGACGGCCGAACACGGGTGGTAATGGTCCGGAAATTCGCTCGGGCGAAATTCTGAGCGACGGAAATGCACACCGTAATCGGGAACGGGAAATACCCGGGTGGCGCGTTCGGAATGATCACGCTGTGTTGATATCGAGTTGTGTTCTCCGTGGAACTCGTCACGCATCGGAGTAGGGTTCGCCTCGGGTACTCTCCCTGGAATGTCCCGTGCTCGTATCGGCATGGAGGTCGCCATTCCCCCGTGTTCGAGTTCGCGCGGTGTGCTTCGCGCACCGCGTGGCGCAGATACTCCTTTGCGCCGGAATATCCCTGAAGTGGTTGTTGGGGTAACTGTGGGTCAACCATGCTGTACGGGAGGGGAGTCACGGTGCGTGATCCCCTGGAGACGCGAGGCGTTGTGTCCGCCGGTTCGGATGGTGTGAGCGGTGCAGGTGCTTCAAGTGCAGATGGAGGTCGGGGTCGACCCCGCGGAGGTGGGGCGGGCCCGCAGATGGGCGCGGTCGCGGCTGGCGGGGTCCGGGATAGGGCTCGACGAGCCGCTGGCCGAGACGCTGATCCTGCTGATCTCCGAGCTGGTGACCAACGCCGTGGTGCACACGGGCCGCCCGGCCGTGCTGCGGATGTTCTTCCCGGGGGTCCCCGGGGCGGCGGGGGCGACGGGGGCCTCGGCCGTCGCGGGGCCGGCGGCGGGCGGCTGCGGCGCCGGCACGGTCCGCGTCGAGGTCGTGGACATCAGCACCCGGCCGCCACGCCGGCGGTGCGCCAGGGGTGACGAGACGGGCGGCCGGGGCCTGGAGCTGGTGGACGGGCTGGCCGACCGCTGGGGCTGGCAGCAGGAGGGCTCGGGCAAGCGCATCTGGTGCGAGATCGACCGGGGTCCCGTACCGGCGCGGACGCTGCCCCGCTGGAACGGTGCTTTCGAGCCACAACACGCCCTCACAAATGGGGCGTAGGAGGCAAAGTCCAGACCAGGTGTTGACGGGAAGTGTTCACCTGATCACCCTTGGATGAAGCGATTCGTTGCGAGGGGACGTCGAGACGCCCAGGTGACCCCGGACGACTTGGCGAGTACGGGTCGCGGTCCGGCGCGACGACAGGGCTCAGGCGCCGGAGCTGGGCGGCGGCGGCGTGCGGTGCCGTGCTCGGGGTGCGCATCGAGGCGCCGCCGCCGGCTCGTCTCCGCGGATGGCCCGTATCCGCCCGTCCAAACCTCCAGGGGTGAACCGCGTCACAGATTCGGGGCGGTTGCCGTCCGGACGGGGGCCGATGCGGTCCTTCCCGGTGGAACGGTTTCCCGGCCGCCTCGGGGTGAGGTGCCCGTCGGGGGCCGGTCCGGGCCCTCGGGCCGCCACTCGGAGCAAAACGGGCATTTCGCGGTAACGACCCTTTGCCAGGGAACCTCTTGGCCTCTGAGGGAATCATTCTTGGAGAGAGGGGCGGATATGACACAGCAAGCTGAGCCGGGCGCGATACCGGACGAGGCGCCGGCGGCCGCACCCGACGACTCCGCCGGGGCGGACGGCGCCGGAGACCGGGAGCGGGCGGACCGGGCGGATCGAGAGGACCGCGCGGCCCGCACGGAGGGGAAGGGCCCGTCGGACCGGGCGCGCGCACCCCGCCACCCGGACGGCTTCGGTGCCGCGTTCTGCGCCTCGATGGCCGCGCTCTGCGCCGAGGTCGTCGTCGCGGCCAGCGTGGGCGTCCTCGTCCTGCTGTCGCGGGAGCACCAGGGGCTGCCCACCGCCCCCGCCCTCGCCGTCGCCGTGGCGCTCGGCGCGCTGCTGCTCACCGTGCTGCTCAGCGGGTTCGTCACGGCGGCGGCCGTCATGCCCGCGCTGGAGCTCTCCCGCCGCGCCGCCGCGCGCGCCGGCCGGCCCGAGGGCCGGTGGTGGACGGTCGGCGCGGTGCCGGCGGTGGCCGCCGCGCTGGTGGTCGTCTTCGGCGCCGTGGCGGCGCTCGGCACCCTCGCGCCGGCCCACCCCCTCAAGTACCTGACCTGGTGGGGCGTCCTCACCGCCGGCCTGCTGCCGCCCGCCCTCGCGGCGCGCCGCGCCGCCCGCCGGGTGCGGGAGGACCGCCCCGGGAGCGTGGCCCGGCGGGTGGCCAGGGACGGCGTCCTCGCCTGGCTGCTCGTCGGCGCGATCGGCGCGACCGCGTACGGGACCGGGCTCGCCACCGTCTACCAGCCGCCGAAGCTGCACCGCTCCGACATCGCCGGCGTCTGGAACGACGGCCGCGGCGGCGTGGTCCGGCTGAAGGAGGACGGCAGCGCGGTCGCCGACGGGCTCGACACGTTCGAGTGGGACGGCATGGGGCACGACCGGATCCAGGACTGCAAGGGCTCCGGCAGCTGGACCCCGGTGAAGGAGAGCGGGGCCGTCGTGGGCGTCGGGCTGAAGATCGACGCCTGTGGACGGTACGAGAAGAACTGGAGCGTCGGCGGCACGGCGAAGGAGCCGCGGATCTTCCACGAGATCGGCAAGCAGGGGTCGGGCAAGCGGTACATGCTGAAGAAGATGCACGGGTCCAGGGGCTGAGGGGTTGAGGGCGCGCGGCTTCGCGGGGCGAGGGCGCGCGGCCTCGCGGGCCGGGGTCCGGGCGGGCGCGGGCCGTGCGGCCCGGGGCGGTGACCGGGTCCGGACGCGCGAACGGCGGGTCACCGGGCGGGCTGGCCGTGCCCCGGTGACCCGCCGCCGTTGCTGACAGGACGGGTGTGCGCCGTGCGGTTACCGCGCGGGCTTCTTGCCGGTGATGCCCAGGTGCACCAGCAGCGCCAGGTTGGGCTTGAGCTCGGCCTGCTTGACGCCCCAGCCCTGGAAGCCCTTCTGGTGGGACGCGACGCCCGCCAGCATCACGACCAGCGAGCCGGCCACGGCGGCGGCGCTGACGTCCTTGTCCACCTTGTTCTTGGCCTGGAGCTCCTTCACGGATTCGGTGAGGGAGTCGGTCACGGCGTTGAGGATCCGCATGCGGATCTTGGCGAACCGCTTGTCCCCCTCGGCCGCGCCCAGGTCGATCACGCGCAGGATCGCGTCGTTCCGCCGCCAGAAGGCGAGGAATCCGTCCACCAATTCCTCGGCGGCCTGCCGGCCGGCCTTGCCCGCCCAGGAACGGCCGGCCACGAGTTCCCTGAGGCCCGTCCCTTCCTTCGCCACTTCCTCGGCGAGTTCGAGAACAGCGCCCTCGACGTCCGGGAAGTACTGGTAGAAGGTCGCGGGCGAGGTGCCGGCCCGCCGGGCGACGTCGATGACCTTGACGTCGCGATAGGGGGAGGAGCTGAGCATTTCCCCGAGGCAGTCGAGCAGCTTCTGTCGCGTCGCCTGTCCTCGGCGGCCGGCCACCCGGCCGTCGACGGTGCGTACTTGTCCTGTCATGCCGTCAGCTTACCGAGGGGTGATCGGAGCGCGATTCGGTCGCATGCAAATGGGGGCGGGGGTGTGAATAGGGATGGATAAGCAGGTCAGAGGCGTTTTGGAGGGCCGATTTCCGGGCGGTCGCGGATTGGCCCGTACCGGTGAATTGTCTTATCGACAAGTCGTGGATCCGACCGTCCGGCCCGGTGCGGCGGAGGCCGCGCGGGAGGCCGGGACGGGGGGTGGCGCCGGGGCCGGTTCCGGCGCCGTACGGGCCCGTCCGGTGGCTCGCCGGGGCCCCGCTGGTCCGTACGGGGGGCGGCGGGGGGAACGCGGTACGGGCTCCGTCGGCGGCCGCGCGGGACCGGGCGTCCGTCGCTACCGTGGCCGGTGCGACACCCCGCGCGGCCGTCCGGCCCGCGCGGGCCGGACCGGTGCGGTGCGGAAGGAAGGGAGCGGGCGCCATGGGCGCAGCGACGGACGGAGCCCCGCGGACCACGCCGTGCTGGGCGGACGTGACCCTGCCCGACGTCGAGGCGGGCAAGCGCTTCTACGGCGGGCTCTTCGGCTGGACCTTCGAGGAGGGCGACCCGGAGGCGGGGCCGTACGCGCGGGCCCTGCACGAGGGCGCGGAGGTCGCGGCCCTCGCGCCCAAGCCGGACGGGCGGATGCCCACGGCCTGGTGCGTCTACTTCTCCTCGCCCGACGCCGAGGCCACCGCCGAGCGGATCCGGGCGGAGGGCGGACAGGTCGTCACCGGCCCGGCCCGGGCGGGCGGGTACGGCACGCTGCTGCTCGCCGCGGACCCGGGCGGGGCCGTGTTCGGCGTCTGGCAGGCCGCCGCCCACCGGGGGTTCGGCAAGCGCGGCACCCCCGGCGCGTACGGCTGGGCGGAGGTGTACACGCGCGAGCCGGCGGCCGTCGACGCCTTCTACGAACGGGTCTTCGGCCTCACGGCCCACGACCTCGGGGAGCCGGGGGAGGGCGACGGGTTCGACTACGTCGTCTGGACGCCCGCCGGGGAACCGCTCGCGCCGGAGCGCGCGGTGGCCGGACGGGCCGTCATGGACGAGACGACCTTCCCGGCGGCGATGCCCGCCCACTTCCTCGTCTATTTCGTGGTCGCCGACTGCGACGAGGCGTGCCACACCGCCCGGCGGCTCGGCGGCCGGATCCGGCGGGAGGCGCGGGACTCGCCGTACGGGCGGTTCGCGGTGCTGACGGACGACCAGGGGGCCGACTTCGCCGTCATCGACACGGCGCGGGCGGGGGAGGGCTGAGGGCCGTACGAGGGGAGTCTGTCGGCCTCCTGTGGACAGTGCTTCCGCAGGGTCCGACCCCTGCTGCAACGCCTGATGTCGCTGTGCATCGAGGGGCCGGGCAGCCCCCTGTGGCGGGTGGGAATCCCCCTCGGTGCGGGGGCGGAACTTCCGCTTTCGGCATGGACACGCCGAAGCACGACCCGGGTTCGCAACCACCGCCCCGGCCAGGGAGAATCAGGGGGCGTACCCCGGGATAATTCGCGGTGAGACGCTGCACGGGGCCGGAACAATCCTTTCGAGCCCCCACGGGGAGGTGGCAGGCCAGTTGGAGCAGCTCACACAGCACGACCCGAGACGGATCGGCCCGTTCGAGGTGCTCGGCCGGCTCGGGGCCGGCGGCATGGGACTGGTCTATCTCGCCCGTTCGGCGTCGGGCCGACGGGTCGCGATCAAGACGGTCCGTACGGAACTGGCCGAGGACCAGCTCTTCCGCGTCCGCTTCACCCGTGAGGTGGAAGCGGCCCGGGCGGTCAGCGGCTTCTACACGGCCGCCGTCGTCGACGCCGACCCGCGGGCCGCCGTGCCCTGGCTGGCCACCGCGTACGTCCCCGCACCGTCCCTGGAAGAGATCATCAACGAGTGCGGGCCGCTCCCGGCCCAGGCGGTGCGCTGGCTGGCGGCCGGCATCGCCGAGGCGCTCCAGTCGATCCACGGCGCCGGGCTCGTCCACCGCGACCTCAAGCCGTCGAACGTGCTGGTGGTGGAGGACGGGCCGCGCGTCATCGACTTCGGCATCGCCTCCGGCGTCTCCAACACCCGGCTGACCATGACCAACGTGGCCGTCGGCACCCCCGCGTACATGTCCCCCGAGCAGGCCAGGGACTCCCGCAGCGTCACCGGCGCCAGCGACGTCTTCTCGCTCGGCTCCACCCTCGTCTTCGCCGCCACCGGCCACGCGCCCTTCCACGGCGCCAACCCGGTCGAGACGGTCTTCATGCTGCTGCGCGAGGGCCCGGACCTCTCCGGCCTGCCCGACGAGCTGCGCCCGCTCATCGACTCCTGTATGCAGATGGCGGCCGAGCACCGGCCCAGCCCGGCCGACCTCCAGGCCCAGCTCGGCCCGCACCTGTTCGCGTCCGGCGGGGGCGACGACAGCGGCACGGCGTCCGCCTGGCTGCCGACCGACGCCGTCTCGCTCATCGAGCGGCGCCGCGCCGGGCAGCGGCCCGCCGCGGCCCCCGCGCGGGGCCGCTCCGGCCGTTCCGCCGTCCCTCCGCCGCCGGCGCGGCCCCCGGCCGAGCCCCCGTACGACCCCTCCCGCGCCGCCCAGCCGCCGAGCTGGAGCGACGCCCGGGCGACGGGCCCGCACCACGGCCGGCCCGCGGGCGCGCCCGACCCGCGCGGCGCGTCGGCCGTGGCCTCCGCCCCCGTCTCCGCGCCCCTCCCGGCCCCGGCACAGGGCCGGCACGCCGCCGCGCCCGCGCCCGCCTACGCCGACGACGGCTCGGTACGGCTCTCCGGCGCGCAGCTGCCGATCGGCCCCGGCCCGCGCGTCGCCGACGCCCGCGAGCCGTACGCGCCCTCGGCCGCCGGCACCGCCACCGGCTGGGTCCGCCCGCCCGGCGGCACCGCGGCCCCCGCGGCACCCGACCCGGCCCCCAACGCGACGGTGGACCCGGCCCGTTGGCGGCCGTGGCGGTTCCGGATGTCCAACGACGTCTGGGGCACGCCCGTCGTCACCGGCGACCTGGTCTACGTCACCTCCTTCGAGGTGCACGCGCTCGATGTGGCCAGCGGGCGGCGGCAGTTCAAGACGCGCGACGTCGCCTGGGCGATGGCCGTCGCCGACGGCCGCATACACGCCTCCGACGGCCCGACGCTCTACGCCCTCGACGCCGCCGACGGCGGCGAGCGCTGGCGGCTGTCCACCGACGGCTGGGTGTACTCGCTCGGCGTCGACCGCGGCACGGTCGTCACCGGCACCCGCGGCGGCGGCGCCCAGGCGTGGGAGGCGGCCACCGGCGAACTCCTCTGGGAGACCTCCGGCCTCCAGACCGACTTCGAGACCCCCGACTGCGGCCCGGCCGTCCAGGACGGCACGGTCTTCCTCTGGTCCGACGCCCGGCTGCGCGCCCTCGACGCCCGCTCCGGCACCGAGCGCTGGAGCTACCCCGTCGGCGACACCGGCTCCTGCGGCGGCGTCCCCGTCCGGCTGCACGCCGCCCCCGACGGCGTCGTCTACGTCGCCGCCGGCACCCGCCTGCTCGCCATCGACACCGCCCGCGGCGACGTCCGCTGGCGCTTCGAGGCCCCCGCGGTCTTCCTCAGCCCGCCCGCCGTCGGCAACGGCGGCGTCTACGCGGCCGACTACCTCGGCACCGTCTACGCCCTCGACGCCGCCGGCGGCCAGGAGCGGTGGCGCATCGCCACCGAGGCCCGCCAGTCCACCGAACCCGTCCTCGTCTCCGACGGCCTCGTCCACCTCGGCAGCGGCGGCGCCCTCTACACCCTCGACGCCGTCACCGGCACCCCCCGCTGGCGCTTCGCCGCCGGCGGCGACATCGTCGGCTCCCCCGTCGTGGCCGACGGCCGCGTCCACTTCGGCTCCGCCGACCACTGCCTCTACGCCCTCGACGCCACCGGCGGCCAACTCCGCTGGAAACTCGCCACCGGCGGCGAGATCACGGGCACCCCTCTGGCCTCGGGCGGCGTGGTCTACGCCTGCAGCAAGGACCGCTGCGTGTACGCCCTGGACGCGGCGAAGGGGACGGGGCAGGCGCGGCGGTAGGCCGCCGCCGTCCCCGGTGGGCGGGGCCGCTCCGGTGGGGGCCGCCCCGGTGGGAGGGCCGCCCCCACCCGCCGCCGACTCGTGCGGCGCGGCACCGGCCGGCGGAGCGGCCCCGCCGTCCTCCGGGCGCCCGGCAGGCCGCGGGGAAGCGGGGGCGTGCCGGGTGTCCGCACGGACGAGGGCATGGTGCGGGCACGCCACCCCGGCACCGGCGTTCTCCGGGGCCTCCATCGCCATCCCCCGTGAAGCCGTGCGCCGTGACGGCTTTGGTCCACAGGCGTCCTTCCGGCTCGGCGTAATAGAGAAGACGGATGTCAGTGGTGACCCTCATGATGGGGGTACTGGTCACCGATTCCGGGCCGGCGTTTCACTCCCCTTCTCTCGCCTGCGCAGACAGGCGACTTCGACGTGGGCGGAAGCGGGATGCCAGGGCCCGGTGGGCAATTGGAGCGGAGGCGACACGATGCGATGGAACGAGATGGCGACGATTTCCCCGCTGTGTGCGGCCGTACGCGGCAACGACGATGACGAGCACCTGGGGTTCTCGGCCCGCCGGTGAGCGGCGCCCGGATTCTCCTGTCACACAAGGGCGAGATCATCGGAAAACATGGCAAGGCAACGGCAACAGCACGGTAGTGCGGTGCGGTTCATAACCACCTGGGGGCCCGGCGCAGCGTCCTGAGACGACGGCGCCGGCCCCCGCTCGCCTTCGAGCAGAGGGTGAGCAGGACGGTCAAGGCCGCGGCGCCGATCGGGAAGTGTGCTGTGGAATGCCGCACAGAGTGACTCCTTTCTTCGGTCGGGGGACGGCCGAGGAGGACTCTCGCCGGGCCGGTGTTTGTCCGCCAGTGCGAATGTGCTCGTTCGCATGTCAGCGGTGCCCGATTGACGGACAATGCAGACGTGCCCCAGGACAGTCGCCCCGGGGGAGGCGGAAGTGGGAAGGCCGGGCCGTCCGCAGGAAGGAGCGAAGGGGAGGAGCGCGGAAGCCAACGAACTCGCGGCGCTGTTAAGGAGCGTGACGTCCGGCCGGACGGTACGCCAATTGGCCGCTAGGTATACGGCCGGTAAGACCGCCTGGAGCGAGTACCGTTCCGGGGCGCGGATGATTCCCCTCCCCCTGCTGCGGGAGGTGGTCGACGACATGATGCCCGACTCGCCGGCGAAGGACCGGTTGTGGCGGAGAGCGAGAGCGCTGCACGCCGCCGCCGCGAAAGCGGGCGATGCCGTCGCGCCGTACGGTTCCCCGGCGAAACCGGGATCCGGCGAACCGGGGAACGGCCGGGACGACGGACCCCTGCTCGCGGTATTCGGCCCGGTCCGGCACCGCCGGGACGCCGCGTGGGCGCCCGTCGGCCCGCCACAGCGGTGCGCCCTGCTGGCCGCCCTCCTCCTGCGTGACGGCCGCGGCGCCACCCTGGCGGAGCTCGTCGGCGATCTCTGGGGCGCGCACCCGCCACGGTCCGCCGTCGCGGCCCTCCGCACCCACGCGTCGGGCCTGCGCAAAGTGCTGGGCGGAAGATCGGTTCTGCTCAGCGACTCGGGCGGCTACGCGCTGCCCGTCCGGCGGGGGCTCGTCGACCTCCACCGCGCCGAGGACGCGGGTGGAAGCCCTGACGGCCCGGGAACGAGTCGTGGCCCACCGCCTTCGGGCGGTGGGCCACTCGCCGTCGCGCGGGGTGAGGCGTTGCGTCAGCCTGCGTGGTGGGTGCCCGTGCTGTGATCGTCGTTGCCGCCGGTGACGACAGTGGTGTGGTCGTCGTTCGTGCCGGTGGTGAAGGTGGTGTGGTCGTCGTTCGTGCGGTCGGCACCCGTGGTGTGGTCGTCGAACGGTGCCGCGACGATTCCGGCCTTGCTGCCGATCACGGTGGTGTGGTCGTCCGCGAGCGCGGAGCCCGCGCCGAAGGCGGTGGCGGCACCGGCGATCGCGAGGACCGCGAATGCCTTCTTCGCACGGGTGAGCTTGGTCTGGGACATGGCAACTCCTGGGGAAGATGTGATCTGTGTTACTGAAGGTGCACGTGTGGTCCGCAGTCTAGGCAGACGGGTGATGGGAACGCGAGCCTTCTCACCCTCAACCCCCTACATGTAGCGGGGAGTTGGTGCCCTTGGTGGCGCGGTGTGCGCTAAGTGGTGAACTGCTGTCGAAGCCCTTGCTTGCCGGGCTTCGGCGTTGGCCTTGTCCGTGATCGACCGGGTTGATCCGCGCCCATGGTGCTGTTGCCGGCAGCGCTTGCCGGAACCAGGTCGCAGAACGACGGAGTGGTCGGGGGTGCCGGATCAGCCCCGGTGGCCGCCGGCGGGGGGAACGGTGCCGTGGTCGTCGACGGGGGCGACCGTGCCGTGGTCATCCACCGGGGCCGCCGAGGCGGTGCAGACGTCGCGGCCGGTGTGGTCGCTCGCGAGAGCCGAACCGGCGCCGAGGGCGGCGGTCGCGCCGACGATCCCGAGGACGATGAACGCTTTCTTCGTATGGCCGAGTTTGTTGTGCGACATGGGTATCCCTTGAGAAGCGTGTGACTGCAGCGTTCTCAGATGTATCTGATGCGTTCGAACATGGCAGAGACGCAGAGGGAAAGCCAGCGGACGCGACACAACTCCGGGGCACGTAGCGGTTGTTGTTGGTAACAGGCGACACCGGAAGGGTGATCGCGCAAGCGCCGGGCCGTGGGGGTCGTGGCGCGCATTGGCCCACTGGCCACACCTCGGCCTTCGACTTTCGAGGGGGCCGTTGTCAGTGGTTTCCATGAGAATGGAGGCACTGGTCAGCAGGGACGGACCGGTCTCCCTGCCGTCAACGTTCCCGCCTGTCGTCGACGGGCGTGTTCGGCATGGGCGGCCACGGGTGCGACGTCGTCGTGCCGGGTCCGGCGGCTTCGACGAATCGGGGGTGGCGATGCGGGTGGGCGGAATGTGGCCTCGCGGGATGAGCGGCCGAGGGCGGCCGGGCGTCGGCGGGGATGACCACGCGGGATGAGTGGCGGGCACGGTAGGCGGGTGCTCGGCCCGAGAGGTGTGCCCGAGGGCTGGTACGTCGCCGGGGCGCTCCGGTGGGGTCGGCGGCCGTGATCCGGTGCCACGAAGCCGATGGGCGACCCTCGTGATGTTCGGAGGGTCGCCCGGGGCGGCGGCCGGACGATCAGCCGGCGTGGTGCTCGTCGATGCCGGCGGTGGTGGCGCCGCCGTGGTCGTCCGTGGCCAGTCCGGCGGACGAGGCCACCGCCGGCCAGCTGCCGCCGTGGTCATCCGCTGACGCCGGCAGCGCGCTGAGGGTGACCGCGACACCGGCTATCGCGAAAGCGGCCAGCAATCTGCGGGGACGGTGGGCTGTGGCGCGAGCCATGGGTGACTCCTTTTGCTCGTATCGGTTGCTGGGATCTGTGTTCCGCGGTCGTCCACTGGTGCGCCTCGGGCTTCGGTGGAGCGGGGTCCGTCGGTGAAACGGCGAGGAGCCGACACCGACGGCACCCCCTCCGTGTCGTCGATGTCGGCTCCCGGCCGCGACCGTACGAACGGGGCCCCCGTTCCCCGTCCACTGGTTCCCTTGGCCGACGAGCCTGGTGGGCGGCCTTCCCCCGCGGCACCGCCCGAGGAGGCCGTCCGGCCGGCGTCCCAGCCGGACGACCGGTTCGTCAGACCGGCTCGGAGCCGGCGTGGTCGTCGAGGACCACGGCCGGTACGCCGCCGACGCCGTTGACTTTCGGCTTGGGCGCTTGTGCCGCCAGGCCGGTGGTGCTGCCCGCGTGGTCGTCCTGCGGTGTGGGCAGAGTGGGCTTGAGCTTCTTGTCCTCGCTCATGTCGTTCAACTCCGTGGCTGGGTGCGAGTCGTGCGGTACAACGGGGATGCAGAACCCGCCCGGCGACTCCCCCGAAGGCCGCCGGACGGGCTGTTGTTGCTGCCAGGACTCTGGTACGTCCTGTCGGTGAGGCCACACCCACGACCCGCCTGCCCCCCGACGCGACGGATCGATATCCCATAGGTTGACGGGTCGCGATAAACGTTCGATGAACGGGCGCGTTTAGGCGCTCCGATCGCCTGGGTGTGGTGGTGGCACTCCCTTGGAGGAACGGTACCGGCCGGGCGCCTCTGCCCGGCCGGGTGCTCTCAGACTGTGGCCAGGGAGAGGAGTCCCTGGACCGTCCGGGCCTCCCGCTCGTGCCCTAGTTGCTCGAAAACGGTGAGCGCGTCCGCCCAGCAGGCCCGGGCGCGGCCCGGTTGCCCGAGGGCGTCCAGGCATCTCCCGAGCGTCAGCAGGATGCTGCCCCGGCGCCATTCGCCGCTGATGCCTCGGATCCGGGCCAGGGCCTGTTCCGCGTGGGCGGCACCACGGGCGTACTCGTGGGTGGCCAGATGCACCTCCGCCATGCGGTAGAGCGTCCAGCCCTCCCACATGCGCTGCCTGTGGTCGCGGAATACCGGGAGCGCCTCGTCGAACTGAGCCAGCGCCTCCTGATACCGGCCGGCACTGGTCAGCGCGGTGCCGTAGGCGTACAAGCCGTTGGCGAGGCGCCAGGACACGTTGGTGTCGCGGTAAATGGCGAGGCACCGCTCGGCGAGCGGCACGGCGGAGCGCGGTCGCCGGGTCTCCGTATGGACGCGGGAGAGGTTGCTCAGCGCGCTCGCCTCACCGTTGAGGTTGCCGTCAGCACGGAAGCACGCCAGCGCTTGGTTGCAGTACTCCTCGGCGTCCTCGTACCGCTGCTGGTAGATGGCGATGATGCCGCGCACGTTCGCGGCATAGCCGCAGGAGACCGGGTCCTGGCACTCCTTGCCCAGCCGCACGGCGTGCATCGCCTGCTCGTCGGCTTCGGCGAAGCGTCCGGAGAAGTTGCGGACCTGGGCGAGGATGGTGCGGGCGCGGGCTTCCGCCCGGCTGTCCCCCGAGGCCTGGGCGGCGCCGAGCAAGGCGGTGGCGGCGTGGGCGTACAACCGCGAGTAGGCCCCCGACTCGGTGAGGTCCTTCGCGACGAACAGCAGGTCGACGGCGCGCTGTAACGTGCCCCCCGAGGGACGGGCATGCTGCCGCGCACATGCCAACAGGCAACCCGCCTCGGTGAACAGCCAGTCGGCTGCCGCCCCGCTGTCCTGGAAGACGAGCCCCGGGTGCTCGGTCGGACCGATGTGCTGGACCAGTTGCTCCCCCGGCCGCTCCAGCACGTACACCCCCGCCGCCGTCGACAGGTAGAAGTCCAGCAGGCGCGACATCGCCGCCTCGCGTTCCGCCGGGGGCTGTTCGTCGCGTTCGGCGCAGGAGCGGGCGTAGAGGCGGAGGAGGTCGTGGAAGCGGTAGCGGCCGGGGGCGGCGGATTCGAGGAGGGAGGCGTCGACGAGGGTTTCGAGGAGTTCTTCCGTGGTGTCGACGTCGAGGTCGAGGACGGCCGCGGCGGCCGGGAGGGAGATGTCCGGGCCGTCGGGGAGGCCGAGCAGGCGGAAGGCGCGGGCCTGGGCCGGTTCGAGCTGGCCGTAGCCGAGTTCGAAGGTGGCCTTGACGGCGAGGTCGCCGGCGCGGAGTTCGTCGAGGCGGCGGCGTTCGTCGCCGAGCTTGCGGGAGAGGACGGAGACCGTCCAGGTGCGGCGGGCGGCGAGGCGGGACGCCGCGATGCGGATGGCGAGCGGCAGGAAGCCGCAGGCGGCCACGGTGTCCATGGCCGCGTCGCGCTCGGCGGCGACGCGTTCGGTGCCGACGATGCGGGTGAAGAGGACGAGGGCCTCCTCGGGGCTCATCACGTCCAGGTCCACCAGGTGCGCGCCGGCCAGGTCGACCATGCGGGTACGGCTGGTGACGAGGGCCGCGCAGCCTTCCGTGCCCGGGAGCAGCGGGCGGACCTGGGCGGCGTCGCGCGCGTTGTCGAGGAGGGCGAGGACGCGGCGGCCGTCGAGGGTGGAGCGGAAGAGGGCGGAGCGCTCCTGGAGGCCCTCGGGTATCGCCGAGTCGGCGACGCCGAGGGCGCGCAGGAACGCGCCGAGGACGGCCTCGGGTTCGGCGACGACGGGCCCGGTGCCCTGGAGGTCGACGTACAGCTGCCCGTCGGGGAAGTGCTCGCGGGCCGCGTGCGCGACGTGCACGGCGAGCGTCGTCTTGCCGACGCCCCCGATGCCCGCCACCGCGGACACCGCCATCACCCGGCCCTCGGCGGTCGCCAGTTGGTGGCTGAGCTCCTGGACGAACGCGTCCCGGCCGGTGAAGTCGGGGACGGTGGCCGGGAGCTGGGCCGGCCGGACGAAGGCCAGGCCCGTGCCGGCGCGGTCGCCCGACGGGTGCGGCGCGAGGTCGGCGTCGCCGCGCAGGATGCGCTGCTGGAGCTCGGAGAGCTCGGCGCACGGCTCGACGCCCAGTTCGTCGTCGAGCAGCCGCCGGGTGTCGGTGTACACGGCCAGCGCCTCGGCCTGCCGGCCGCTGCGGTACAGGGCGAGCATCAGCAGTTCGCGCAGCCGCTCGCGCAGCGGGTGCGCGGCGGTGAGCGCGGTGAGCTCCGAGACCGCCTCCGCGTGGTGGCCGAGCTCCAGGTCCAGGTCGAGCCGGGTCTCCACCAGGCCGAGCCGCCACTCCTCCAGGCGGGCGCGCTGGGTGTCGGCGTACGGGCCGGGGACGTGCGCGAGCGGCTCGCCGTCCCAGACGGCCAGCGCCTCGGTGATCAGCGCCCTGGCCCGGGTGCCGCTGCCCGCGGCGCGGGCCTTCTCCGCCTCGGCGGCGAGGCGTTCCGCGGAGTCGATGTCCAGGCAGCCGACGCCGGCCCGGAGCGCGTACCCGCCCGCCTCGCTGGCCAGTACGTCCGCGTCCGGCCCGAACGCCTTGCGGAGCCGGGACGCGTAGGTGCGCAGCGCGGCGAGCGCCGCGTGCGGGGGGTCGTCGCCCCACAGCGCGTCCACGAGCTCCGCGGCCGTGGCCGTCCGGCCGCCGCGCAGCAGCAGCGCGGCGAGCAGGGCCCGTTGCTGGGGCGAACCGGTCCGCAGTTCCTCGCCGCCGCGCCAGGCGCGGACGGGCCCGAGCACGGCGAAGCGCAGTCGCTGTCCGTGCCCTGTGTCGCCGGCCATCGTGACCCCCTGCTCGTCCTGCTCGGTGGCACCGGCCAGTCTGCCCTGTCCGGGGCCCCGGCGTCAGCACCGGTCCGGCCCTCTCCACAGGGCCTTCAAACGCTGTGGACGGGCCCCGGCGGGGGGAGTCCGGGGGCCGCGCGGCGCTCCGGCGGAGGCCCGGAGTCCGCCGGGCCGCCGCTCCGGCGGGCGGGGGTACGGGGGGTGGGGCGCGGGCCCGCAGCGACGTGAACAGGGGGATGTGGGCGGACCGGTTCCCTCAACTGCCCGTGCGGGGAAGGGCGTCGGGTGCCCGGCGGGCCGGCCCCGGTGGTGCCGTGGCGCGGGTGTCCGGGGACCGGGCGGGGGTCCCTCCGGGGGCGGACGGCGGTTCCGGGGGGTTCCGTGGGACGTGGCGTACGGCCGGATGTCGCTGTCGAATGCTCCAGGGGGCCGGGCCCGGAGGGTGACGAGAGTCGCAGGGGGTTGGTGGGGTGGGTGGGGTGAGTGGGGGAGGGGATGGGGGTGGTTCGTCGTCGCCCCGCGTTACCGTCCGGCGTCACCGTCTGTGTCACTGTCCGGCGTCACCGTCCTGTGTGGCCGCCCCGCCTTACCGTCCGGTGTGGCCGCCTCGCCTCACCGCTTCGCGTAGTCCGTGAACCCCTGCCAGTCGACGATCACGCACGCCTCGTCGCCCACCACCCACGCGTCGTGGCCCGGCGGGCACGACATCACGTCACCGGGGCCGAACTCCTCCTCCTGCCCGTCGTCCATCACGACCTTGATCCGGCCCGAGACGACGTACGAGGTGTGCGCGGCCTGGCAGCTGTCGGTGCCGGCGATCGGCCCGACGTGCGCGGACCAGCGCCACCCCGGCTCGAACGTCGCCCGGCCCACCGGTCCGGTGCTCAGGCTCACCAGCTCCAGCCGCCCCTTGCCGTCCTCGAACGGCCGGACCTCCTCCGGGGCGTCGAAACTCTTCCGCATGAGACCGGCCATGGCGCTCTCCTCGGTTCGTCGGTCCTCGGACGTCCGGCCGGCCGGTACCCGGCCCGCCCTCACGAACGTAGGCGCGCGCGGCGGCGGGCGGCGAACGGTGTGGGCCGGACGGGTGACGTCGGGGGCGGGTGACGTCGCGGACGGGACCGGGCGGCGGGGAGGGCGGGAGTCGTGCGCCGGGTCCGGGGCACGGGGTCCGGGGCGCCCCCTCCGAGCCCCGGGCCCCGGACTCCGGACCCGGTGGGTCCGGCCGGGCCTCAGCCGCGCTCCTTCGCGGCGGGTATCGGCGCGAGCTCCGCGTGGCGGACGGTGAAGCCGCCCGACTTCAGCGGGACGAACGGCGCGGGGGCCATGCAGGTGCCGACGCGCGCCGCGGTGGGGACGCCGCCGACCTCGTCCACGTTGCTCACCGCCCAGTGGAACCCGAACCGGCCCTTGCCCGGACCGCCGGTCCGGGCGCTGAACCCGTACCGCTTGCCGGCCTCCCCCGGGATGTCGGACTTGGTGACGATGGCGGTGAACGTCGCCGTGTCCCCGCCCGTGACCAGGCAGTCCACGGCGGCCTCGGCCCGTCGGGTCGTGTGGTCGGCGGCCTGCCAGTGCGACCAGGAGACCGTGCCCCGGGCGTCGGTCGGCAGGCCGTGCTTCAGGTCGGGGTCGGCCCGCGGGCGGCTGAACGGTACGGACCTCGCGTCGACCTTGAAGCGGATGACGTCCCGGGGGACGTAGGCGAAGTCGAGACGGGCCTCACCGGTCACCCGGGCCGGGGCGGCCTTGGCCGGCCGCGTGGGCTGCGCCTGCCGGGCCGGTGCCGCGGAGTCCGACGCCGAGGCGGCGGGGCCGAGCCCGGAGACGGCGGCGCACGTGGCGGCCACCGCGAGCGCCGCGGCCACCGTCCGCCGGCGGACGGCCGTACCGCCGCGCCCGCGTCCCCCGCCGTTCTCGTACTCCCTGGTGCCTCGCATGCTGAACTCCCCTTTTCGGCTGCCCGGTTCGGTGATCACCACTCTTCCGGTCGTGGGGGCGGCCCGCCATCTGCCGATCGGCGGATCCGCGGGGGCCGCGGCACGTCGGTCTCTGCCGTTCGGCGGCCCGGCTTGAACCTCACGTCGCGTGAGGAGGCAGGGTGGTGCCGTGACCGCTTCCCCTTCTCCTTCCGCTTCCCCTTTCATGACCTGGCGCGTGGGCCCCCTGGCCGAGGCCAGCGGGCTGACCGTGCGCACCCTCCACCACTGGGACGGCTTGGGGCTGCTCAGCCCGTCCCGGCGCACCGCCGGCGGCCACCGGGAGTACACGGAGGCCGACGTCGTCCGCCTCTACCAGGTGCTCGCGCTGCGCGGCCTCGGGCTGAGCCTGGAGACCATCGGCCTCTGCCTCGACTCCGGCGTCGACCCCGCCCGCGTCGTCCGCGACCACCTGGCCGAGGTGGAGGCGTCGCTCGCGCGGCTCGGCGCCCTGCGGCAGCGGCTCGTCGGACTGCGGGACGCGCTGGACGCACCCGGAGACGGAGACGCGGACGGGCCCGGCCGGCCCTCGTCCCCGATCGGCCCGCTGCTCGACGCCCTGCGCGCGACCGGCGGCGCCGCCGACCACGGCGAAGGGGTGCTCCGGCGGCACCTGGACGCCGACGGCGTCGACGTCCTGCGCACCCGCGCCGCCGGACTCGGCCCCGCCGCGCACTACCTGCTGGAGGTCGAGTGGCCCGAGCTCTACCGCCGCGCGGAGCGGCTGCGCGTGGACGGCGTGCCGCCCGCCGACCCCCGGGTACGGCGGCTGGCCGCCCGCATGGACGAACTGAGCACGCTGTTCACCGGCGGCGACCGCGAGGTCTCGGCGGGCGTGCGGCGGGCCTGGGACGAGGACCCGGCCGCCCTGTCCGGCGACCCGGACGCCCCGGCGGACGGCTGGCGCGACCTCTCCGCCTACCTCGACGCCGCGCGGCGGGGGGTACGCGGATGAGCCGCCGTGCCGGGGACCGCCGGCAAGTGCGCCTCCTTAAGAAGGACTTCCGTAAGAGGGACTTCCGCGCACACGTCCTCGCCCTGATCCCGCTGCTTCCCCTTCTCCTCCTCGCCCTCCCGGCCTGCTGCGCCCTGGCGGCGTTCGGCGCGCTGCCCTGGTCGGTGCCCGTCGTCGCCCTGCCGGTGGCCCTGGCCGTGCTGTGGGTACGCCGCTTCCTGCGGATCTCGGGCCGGAGGGCCTGAGGGGGCGGGCCTTTTGCCGGAGGGGGCGGCCCTCACGCCCTCACAGCGTCTTGACCAGCCGCGCCGCCTCCGCCAGCGGCAGCGACGGGTACGTGCCCCGGACCGCCCGGACCGCCGCCGCCACGCCCCGCTCGTCGCGGATCCGGCGGAGGGCGGGGGCGTCGACGGCGGCGCGGAGTTCGTCGAAGGAGGCGAAGGTGCGGGTGTACCAGTCGCGCCGCCTGCGGCGGTCCGCGTACGCCTCCGCCGTGCCGGCGAGAACGGTTCCGAGCGCGGCGCAGAGGGCGAGGGCCCAGAAGGCGTGGGCGGCGTAGGCGACGACGGCCAGCACGAAGGCGACGGCCGCGCCGCACCACAGGGCCAGGCGGGGAAGGTGCATGGGCGGGTGCCTCCTGTGTCGTGCGGTACCGCTCGGGCCGGCCGCGGCCGCCCCGAGCGCTGCGATCGCCGCGGCCGGTCCGGAGCGTTGCGGTGCGCCGCGGCCGGTCCGGAGCAGGTCGGTCCGCAGCGCGGTCGCCGCGGAGTGCGGCCGCTCGGACCCTAGCCGTTCAGGCCGTCGCCACCGGCCACTGTCCGCCCGGGAACGCCCGGTTGTCCTTCGCCTCGCCCTCCACGGCCGTCATCTGCTGGGCCTGGGCGCCGAGCGCGGCGACGAGCGTGGTGACGGCGGTGATGATGAGGGCGGTGTTGACGCCGGCCTCTTCGACGATGATGGCCGCGCCGGCCGCCGAGAACACCACCGAGCCGAGCGCGGCGATGGCCGCGATGATGGCGGCGATGAACTTCACCAGGATGACGCCGAGGGCCACGTAGAAGGCGAGGCCCGCGACGGCGCAGAGGGTGAGCGCCGTGGCGATCTTGTCGGAGCTGGTCGCGATCTGCGTCGCCGCGGTGGGCTGGAGCTTCACGGCCGAGGTGTAGGCGGTCGCGCCGTCGCCCTTCCACTGCTTGGGGGCCCGGAGCGCGTCGGCGGCGACGTTGCCGGCCACGTCGGTGGCGTGCCCGCGCACGTCGTGCTGCCAGGTGTAGGCGTCCTTGAAGGCGGTGACGGGGACGGCGGCCCCCTTGAGGAGCTCGCCGATCTTGTTCAGGATCCACTTGCCCAGCTCGATCAGCTTGTTGGCGCACCAGATCAGCGCCTTGCCGATGATCTCGGGCACGTACCACTTGTTGGCGGTGGACTCCGCCTTCGGGCCCACCTGGTTGAGCTTCGCCGTCAGGTTGGTGAGCCCGGAGTTCAGCTTGTCGATGGTCGCCGTGTACTGCGCGGCGTTGAATGCCACGTTTCCCCCTGTTGTGCCGTTCCCGCGGTGCCCGCGGTGCGGTGCCTGCCGTTCCCGTCGTTCCTGCGGCGCCTGCGGTGCCGCGGTTCAGTACGCCTTGTTGACGCTCTTCGTCGTGTCCACCTCGTGGTCGTCGTACGCGCGGGCGTTGGCCGCCAGCGCGTCCGCGACCTCCTTCATGCGGTCCCGGCCCTCGGAGGTCCGGGAGGAGATCTGGTCCACCGCGTCCATGTAGGCGGACACGAGGACCTGGAACAGACCGGCCTCCAGGCGGGTCATGCGCAGGCCCTCCACGGTGTTGTGGATGCCGCCGAGCGCGGTGCTCTGCTTGTCCCACATCCCCGCGTCGGTGCGGATGCCGTCGGTGATGACCTTCAGATCGGGGTCGCCCATGGGCTGCTTCCTCCGGTGGTGTGCGGCCGATTCCCTGCGGCCGGCTGGGACGGATCTGCGTGTGAACGCGCGCGGCCGGAGCCGGCCCGGCCCGCTCAGTCGGCGAACCGCGCCGGATCGGCGAGGATGGCCATGGCCTCCTTGAACAGGCCGTCCAGCTGGGGCGCGGACGGCCCCCGGGAGGCGCCGGCGGCGAGGCGGTCGCGGGCGTCGGACAGGGCCTCGGCGAGGGCCTGGTTCAGCCGCACGGCGGACCGGCCGGCCGCCCACGCGGGGTTCACGGAGCAGGAGACCAGCGCCCCCTGGGCCACGGTGACGGCCACCTGCCCGCCGGCCGACTCGCCGGTGAACGTCTCGGGTTCGGTCGCGGCGGGCCCGGCGATCGCGTCCAGGTCGAACAGGGACAGCATCTCCTCGGCCACCTCGTCGAGGCGGCGCGGGAGGACGTACCGGAGGTCGGGCTCCGGCACCTCGGGCGGCGCTCCGGCGGGTTCCGCTTCGCGCCCGGGTCCGCGCCCGGCGGTGCCGGCGGTGAACGGCGAGGCGGCGTCGAGCCGTTCGGCCCGGTGCTCCCAGTCCGTCCCCTCCAGCGACCGCGACCAGCCCTCCAGCCGCTCCCGCAGCGCGGATTCGTAGGCCGCGGTGACGGCGGCGTCCAGGCCGTCGGGCGCCTGCCGCCGCTGCCAGTCCGTGACGAGGGCGATGCGCTCGGGCAGCCCGTCGACGGCGAGCCGTACGCTGACGGCGCCTTGGGGGTCGCTGCCGGTGACCTCCCGCGGTACCTGTTCCCGCAGGTCCGACATCAGCCGTTGGATGCCCAGGATGTGCTCCCGGGCCTGGTGCAAGTCCGCGAACGGGTCGCCGTTCACCGATCCCCCTTCGTTGAGCACGGCACGGAGCCGCCTCTTCCGGAAAACGGGTGAACGACGCCGCGTGCTTGACGTGGCGTGCACGCTAACACGCCGCTCTCGCCCGGCCGAGGGATGCGGGAGGGATTCCGCTTGACTCCTGAGTCGGATGTGGCGCCGGTACCGGCCAGGCACGCTGGACGCGGACGGTAATCACCGCCGGTGGGCCGGTGGTTCGGAGCCGATGCCACCGGTTGTCCCCTGCGTCTCGTCCGGCGCATCCGCCCCTCGCGAACGGCTGTGCGCCGCAGGGGCGGTTCGCTCCCTACCGGCCGATCGGCCGCCCCCGTACGGTTCGTTCCGCTCTGGCCGACTCGCCCCACTCCTTCTCTCTCCGGCCCTCTCCGCCCTCTCCGTCCCCCTCCGCCCCTGTCCGTCCTCAGCGTTCAACTCGGCCCAGGAACACCGGATTCGTCATCGCCGCCATCGCCCCCGGCAGCTCCCGCCCCGCGGCCGGGCGGCGGACCTCCGCCCGGACGTACGCGGCGCGCGCCGGCGTCGTCCGCCACTCCACCCGGCCGTCCGCCGGGAGCGGTACGGACAGCACCGTGCCCTGGTCCGTCACGAACGCCGCCGTGCAGCCCGCCGGCGCTCCGGTGACCGCCAGGCGGACCGTCACCTCGGTGGCGGGCCCGGCCGGGAGCCGGCCGCCGATGCCCGCGTGGGCGCCCCCGCCCGTCGTGACGGCGAAGGACAGGCCGATCGCCGAGGACTCGGCGATCCAGCTCCGCCCCGCCCGGATGCCCGCCAGGACGGCGTCGTGGGACAGCTCGTCGGCGAGCACGACCGTCTGGGGGAGGCCGACGGTCTGCGGCTCGCGGTGGGCGTCGCTGTTCCCCATGGCGGGCAGCCACCGGCCGCCCTCCCGGGCCGCGCCGGCGAGCAGGGCGTCCCAGGTGGCGACGGCCATCTCGTCGTCCGGAGTGAACGGGCCGTTCCACACCTCCACGGCGTCCGCGTGCTCGTAGCCGAACTTCCAGGAGCAGCCGACGCACGTGCCGTACGGGTGCGCCGGGACGACCAGGCCGCCGGCGCGCCGGACCGCCCGGGCGTGCCGGCCGAAGGCGTCGTCCCGGGCGCGGTAGCGCCAGTCGACGAACGTACCGGGGTCGGTGCCCAGGGCCAGGACGTGGCCGTTGCGGGTGGTGACCTCCTCTCCGGTGAGGATCAGCAGGTCGTCGCCCCACAGGCCCTGCCAGGCGGCGTGGCCCGAGGTGGTGTTGTGCTCGGTGGTGACGATCCAGTCGAGCCCGGCGGCGCGCGCCGCCGCCGCTATCCCGGCCGGGGTGCGGAGGCCGTCCGAGTGGACGCTGTGCAGGTGCCCGTCGCCGCGGTACCAGGCCCGGCCGCGGCCCTTCGCCCGCCGCGGCGGGTACACCGGCTTCGGCGTGGTGCCCGGCGGGCCGTACCGGAGGGTCACACTCACCTCGTACGCCATCCCCGCCGGCGCCACCGTGTACGGACCGAGGACGACGTGCCAGGTGCCGGGCCGGACGGGACCGGGCAGATAGCCGGGGGTGGCCCGTTCGGCGCTGATCGCGAACTCCGTACGGGCGCCGCCCGACCAGCCCCGGAAGCCGTCGGGGCCGGTACCGCGCTCGTCGAAGATCCCGATGTCGCAGGCGTTGCCCGGTACGCCGGGCGGGACGGGCGGCCGGTCGTACGTGTACGAGACCGCGATCTCCCGGACGCCGCGCGGCACTTCCACGGGGAGGTAGAAGAAGTCGGGCGCGCCGGCCGGCAGCCTGCCGGTCACCTTGCGCGTCTCCGTCGTGCCGCTGCCGCCGGGCGCCGGTGCGCCGGCGGCGTGAGCGAACGTCACGCCATCGAGCCTAAGGGCACCCGCCGCTCCCGCGACAGCCGTCAGTTTCAGGACACCCCGTCGTCCCACCCGCCGCTCCACCCGGACCTCCAGCGCTCGTGCCGTCTCGTCCTGTGCCGCCCTGTTCTACGCCACCCGCGCGCTCCGCGGAACGGGCGGTGCGACGGACGGCGGATGACGGTCGTGTGTCGCCCGTTCGACATGGGTCACGCGCGGCCGCCCAGGGATTACCGTGGGTACAGGCGACAGACGGAGGTTCTCCCGCATGCGGATCGCGACCACGGTCTTCCTCACGGACGAGACGATCACCCCGGTCCGGCTCGCCCGAGAGCTCGAACAGCGCGGCTTCTCGGGTCTCTACCTGCCCCAGCACACCCACATCCCGGTCGAACGGACGACGCCCTCGCCCGCGGGCGACCCGCTGCCCCGCGAGTACGGGCGGGCCTACGACCCGTTCGTCGCGCTGGCCCAGGCCGCCGCCGTCACCCACCGGATCACCGTGGGGACGGGCGTCGCCCTCGTCGCCCAGCACGACCCCGTCGTCCTCGCCAAGCAGGCCGCCACCCTGGACCACCTCAGCGGCGGCCGGTTCACCCTCGGCGTCGGGTACGGCTGGAACGTCGAGGAGGCCGCCGACCACGGCGTCGAGTGGGCGACCCGGCGCCGGCTGGTCCGGGACCGGATGGCGCTGATGCGGGCGCTGTGGGAAGAGGAACCGACCCCGTACGAGGGCGAGTTCGCGTCCGTGCGGGCCAGCTGGGCGTACCCCAAGCCGGTGCTGCCGCCGCGGCAGCGGGTCGGCGCGCCACCGCTCGTCGGGCCCCGGACGCTGATCGGCGGGGCCGCCGGTCCCGGGCTGTTCGCGGCCGTCGCGGAGTACGCGGACGGCTGGCTGCCCATCGGCGGCGGCGGGCTGCGCGAGGCACTGCCCCGGCTGCGGCAGGCGTGGGCGGACGCGGGCCGGCCGGGGGAACCGGCCGTGGTGCCGTACGCCGTCCACCCGTCGGCGGGCAAGCTCGCGCACCTCGCCGAGCTGGGCATCGAGGAGGTCGTGGTGGGGCTGCCGGCGGCGGGGGAGGGGGAGGTGCTGCGGGCGCTGGACGCGCATGCGGAGTTCCTGTGAGGGGTGGGGTGCCCGGCCCCTCCCCCAGAGGGGGCACCCCCATTCGCCGCTTCCTGGGGCTGCGCCCCAGACCCCGCTTTCGCGGCTTCGCCGCTCGTCCTCAAACGCCGGACGGGCTGGATAGCCCGTCCGGCGTTTGAGGACAGCGCCCGAAGGGCGCTTGGGGGGTGCGGGGGTTCGCCCCCGCAAGAAACGGTGAAAGGGCGGGACCGGGGCAAACCCCCATCTCGCGGACCGTGAGCATCCGCACAAAAACCCTGGCGGAATGCCCCCTGGCCTCCCCCCTTTGCCCTCGTATGCTCGGGGAATGACTTCGAGCGCACAACGGCCCGTCCCGCCACCGCCGACCGCGAACGCGATGCGACGCGCGCTCAAACGGGCCCGGGACGGCGTCGCGCTGGACGTCGCCGAGGCGACCGTGCTGCTCCAGGCGCGCGGGGACGACCTGGAGGACCTCTGCGCCTCGGCCGCCCGCGTCCGGGACGCCGGGCTGGAGGCCGCCGGCCGGCCCGGGGTCATCACCTACTCCAAGAGCGTCTTCATCCCCCTCACCCGCCTCTGCCGCGACCGCTGCCACTACTGCACCTTCGCCACCGTCCCCGGCAAGCTCCGCCGGGCGGGCGAGGGGATGTTCATGTCCCCGGACGAGGTGCTGGCCGTCGCCCGCCGCGGTGCCGCGATGGGCTGCAAGGAAGCCCTGATCACCCTCGGCGACAAGCCCGAGGACCGCTGGCCCGAGGCGCGCGAGTGGCTCGACGCGCACGGCTACGACGACACCCTCGCCTACGTCCGGGCGATCTCCATCCGCATCCTGGAGGAGACCGGGCTGCTGCCCCACCTCAACCCGGGCGTCATGTCCTGGACCGACTTCCAGCGGCTCAAGCCCGTCTCGCCGTCCATGGGCCTGATGCTGGAGACCACCGCGGAGCGGCTGTGGAGCGAGCCCGGCGGCCCGCACCACGGCTCGCCCGACAAGGAGCCCGCCGTCCGGCTGCGGCACCTGGAGGACGCGGGCCGCAGCTCCGTGCCGCTGACCAGCGGGCTGTTGCTGGGGATCGGGGAGACGGCGGAGGAGCGCGCCGAGTCGCTGTTCGCGCTGCGCCGCGTCTCCCGGGCGTACCACGGCATCCAGGAGCTCATCCTGCAGAACTTCCGCGCCAAGCCGGACACGGCGATGCGCGGCATGCCCGACGCCGAGCTGGACGACCTGGTCGCGACGGTCGCCGTCGCCCGGCACATCATGGGTCCCTCCGCCTGCCTCCAGGCGCCGCCGAACCTGGTGGACGAGGAGTTCGGCCGGCTCATCCGGGCGGGCGTCGACGACTGGGGCGGCGTCTCGCCGCTCACCCCCGACCACGTCAACCCCGAGCGGCCCTGGCCGCAGATCGACGAGCTCGCCGCGCGGTCCGCCGCCGAGGGCTTCGAGCTGAAGGAACGTCTCGCCGTCTACCCGGAGTTCATCCAGCGGGGAGAACCCTGGCTGGACCCGCGCATCCTCCCGCACGTCCGCGCGCTGGCCGACCCGGAGACCGGGCTGGCGCGCGAGGACGCCGTCGTGGAGGGCCGCCCCTGGCAGGAGCCGGAGGAGGTCTTCGTCCCCACCGGCCGCACCGACCTCCACCGCACCATCGACAGCGACGGCCGCACCGGCGACCGGCGGGCCGACTTCGACGAGGTGTACGGCGACTGGGAGGCGCTCCGCGAGGCGGCGGTCCCCGGCATGGTCCCCGAGCGGCTGGACGGTGACGTCCGCGCGGCGCTGCGGCAGGCCGCGGACGACCCGACGCGGCTGACGGACGCCGAGGCGCTCGCGCTCCTGCACGCCGACGGCCCGGCCCTGGACGCCCTCTGCGGCATCGCCGACGACCTGCGGCGGGCGACGGTCGGCGACGACGTCACGTACATCGTCACCCGCAACATCAACTTCACCAACGTCTGCTACACCGGCTGCCGCTTCTGTGCCTTCGCGCAGCGCCGCACCGACGCCGACGCCTACACGCTGTCGCTGGACCAGGTCGCGGACCGGGCCCAGCAGGCGTGGGAGGTCGGCGCCGTCGAGGTCTGCATGCAGGGCGGCATCCACCCCGACCTGCCCGGCACCGCCTACTTCGACATCGCGCGGGCGGTGAAGAAGCGGGTGCCGGGGATGCACGTGCACGCCTTCTCACCCATGGAGGTCGTCAACGGCGCGTCCCGGACCGGCCTTTCGATCCGCGACTGGCTCGCCGCCGCCAAGGAGGCCGGCCTCGACAGCATCCCCGGCACGGCCGCCGAGATCCTCGACGACGAGGTCCGCTGGGTGCTCACCAAGGGCAAGCTGCCGACGAAGGACTGGGTGGAGGTCGTCACCACCGCGCACTCGCTCGGCATCCGCAGCTCGTCCACGATGATGTACGGGCACGTGGACCAGCCCCGGCACTGGCTCGGCCACTTCCGGAAACTGGTGGAGATCCAGAAGGAGACGGGCGGCTTCACGGAGTTCGTGACCCTCCCCTTCATCCACACCAACGCCCCCGTCTACCTCGCCGGCATCGCCCGTCCCGGGCCGACGATGCGGGACAACCGGGCGGTGACGGCGATGGCTCGCGTGCTGCTCCATCCGCACATCACCAACATTCAGACGAGCTGGGTGAAACTGGGCGCCGAGGGTGCCGCCGAGATGTTGCGGTCGGGCGCCAACGACCTGGGTGGCACGCTGATGGAGGAGACCATCTCCCGGATGGCGGGCTCCTCGTACGGCTCCTACCGCTCGGTGCGCGACCTCGTCGCCATCGCGGACGCGGCGGGGCGGCCGGCGCGGGCGCGTACGACGCTTTACGGGGAGGTGCCGGAGGAGCGGCGGCTGGCCGCGGAGGCTTCGGACGGGCATCTGCCGCGGTTGCTGCCGGTGTTGGGGGCGGAGGGCTGAGGGTGCCCCGGGCCCGCCCTTTCACCGTTTCCTGGGGGCGAGCCCCCAGACCCCCTTGTCCTCAAACGCCGGACGGGCTGATCTTTCAGCCCGTCCGGCGTTTGAGGACAACCGCGCGGAGCGCGGTTTGGGGGGCGGGGCCGGCCCCGCAAGAAACGGTGAAAGGGCGGGACCGGGGCACAGCCCCCCGCAGGGGCACCCCCCGTGTGTTGCCGACCTGTCGCACACGCTCGATCGGACGGCAACACTCCCCCGCATAAGGTGTCCCGCATGTCTTCACCCCAGAACCCCCACCAGCCCCAGCAGCCGCACCCCCCGCAAGCCCCGCAGGGCGGCGGCTTCGGAGGCCCGCCGCCCACCTGGGGCCCGGAGGGGACGGGCCATGCCCAGCCGACGATGGTCGGCGGTCAGCCGGCCGTCCCACCGCCGCCCCCGCCGCCGGGCCACGGCTCCGTACCGCCGCCGCCCGGCCCGGTGCCCGGCGGTGGTCCCGGGCCGTACGGGGGCGGGACCCCCGGCCCGTACGGCGCCGGGCCGGGCATGGCGCCCATGCCCGCGCCCACGCCGCCGCCCGGGCGCGGGAACAAGAAGGTGCTCGCCATCGTCGGCGGTGTCGTCGCCCTGGCGGTCATCGGCGGCGGCATCGCGTTCGCGCTCAAGGGCGGGTCGGGGGACGACGACAAGAAGGAGGACGCCAAGGGGGCGTCCACCGCGCCCAAGGACCCGGCCGGCCCGCAGGCGTCGGCCTCGGCGCCCGCGACGGGCGGCGGCCAAGGCGCGGACAAGCCGGCGGACGGCGGCCGCAAGGCCCCCGCGGGCTGGCAGACGCAGGTCTACGAGCGGCACGGCTTCGCCTACGACGTCCCCGGCAAGGGCGAGAAGTGGAAGGTCCTGCCCGGCGACACGATGCTCTCGTACACCGCCGACGGCAAGCCGGTCGTCGCCATGACCGGCACCGCCAACTTCCATGAGGGCGGCTGCTCGTCGAACCCCAACCCCGACACCTTCGGCGAGGCCGGCAAGGGCCAGCTCGCCACCGTCGGCACCACCGGCGGCGGCAAGGACGGCGACCTCCAGACCAACGCCCGTAACTGGGCGGGGAACTGGGGCGTGATGGCCTACGGCGGCACCGGCGCCAACAAGCCGAAGATCGAGGTCGGCCAGGCGACGCCGTGGAAGCACAACGGCATCGAGGGCTACACCGCCACCGCGAAGGTCAAGGTCACCCACCGGCCGAGCGCCTGTGTGCCGCCCACCGCGATCGTGAAGAGCATCGCGCAGAAGCTGCCGGACGGCACCTTCCACGGCTGGGTGATCTACGCGGACCAGGGTGTCCCGGACGCGCTGTCCGAGGAGCAGATCGACAAGATCATGCAGACGGTCCGCCCGGCCGCCGCGCACTGACCGGGCCCGCGGCGCGATCGACGGCGTGTCACCCGAGGGCCTCGGAGGGGTGTGGCCCCCGGGTGCCGCCCGGCACCGGGCCGGTGCGTCGCCGAGCCGGCGCGCGGCGGCCGGACCGGTGCGCGACCGCGCGTCGTTACTACGCCACGCGTCGCTACGTCACTCGCCGTCCGTGACGGTCGCGGTGAACGCGCTCCACGCCTCGGGGGTGAAGCCGAGCACCGGGCTCTGCGGGTCCTTGGAGTCGCGGACGGCGATGGCGCGGGGGAGCGGGGAGGCGACCTCCACGCAGTCGCCGTGCGCCAGCGAGTAGGAGGACTTGCGCCAGGTGGACTTGCCCTGCTGAATGGCCATGGTGTTGCTCCGTTGCCTGTGAGTACTGCCTGTGGTCAGAAACGCCGGTTTCCCGAGGTGGAACCGACGGTACGCGCCAACATCAGGTGCTGAGCCGGCTGTTCACCCGACCGGATGGCATATTCCAGGCACCCCTTCCGCGGAGGTGGCGGCAGGTGTACCGTTCCGCCTCTCGCGTGACGGGGGTTGTGGCAGGGGCTACGCGCGGGCGCCGTCGGCGGCCCGGTACTCCTCCGCGACGTGGAGCATGAACTGCCGTGAGTGCTCGGCGTTCAGTGCCTGCATCCGCAAATGCTCGTACATCACGCTGTACGCCTGGACGTCGTTCGGCTTCTCCAGGTAGAGGTCGCTGGTGATCCCCTCCAGGTACACCGTGCTCGCGTCCTGCGGGTCGTGGAACTCCAGGATGCAGAACTTCCCGTACATGCCGGGGTGCGCGCCCACGTCGTACGGCAGCACCTGCACGGTGATGTGCGGCTGGAGGCTGAACTCCACCAGGTGCTCCAGCTGTTCGCACATCACGGCCCGGCTGCCGACCACCCGGCGCAGCGCCGCCTCGTCGATGACGGCCCACAGGCGCAGCGGGTTGTCCGGGTCGCTGATGCGCTCCTGCCGCCGCATCCGGACCTGCACCCGGCGCTCGACCTCCGCCGCGGTGGCCTCCGGCCAGGAGCCCTCGGTGACGGCACTGGCGTATCCGGGCGTCTGGAGCAGCCCGGGGACGAGCGACGCCTCGTAGATGCGCAGCGAGGCCGCGTCCGTCTCCAGCCCGATGTAGACGCTGTAGGGGATGTCGCCGAACGCGTGCCACCAGCCTTGCTGGCGCGACTCCTTGGCCATCTGCATCAGCGAATCGACGATGCGGTGGTCCTCGACCCCGTACACCCCGCAGAGGTCGCGTACGTCGCGCTGGCTGATGCTGCGGCGGCCGTTCTCCAGCCGGCTGATCTTCGACTGCGACACCAGCAGCCGTTCGGCGACCTCCTCCGCCGTCATCCCCTTGAGCTCACGGAGCTTGCGCAGCTCCTGCCCCAAGCGGCGCCGCCTTACGGTGGGATTGACACTGGACGCCACGGGACGCACCTCCGGCTCCGTCATGCTGCTGTCTCCTGCTCCCGCAGCCTGCCACCACCGGCCGGGGCGGCGCTGGAAAACGCCGACACAGGATCTCGCTCACGGTGACCGTGGTCACGACGGCGACATCCCCGCCGGAAGCGCCCGGCGGTGCGCCCACTGTGCCCCGGGGTGCGCCGGGGCGGTCGGTCACGCCGTAGGCCGCGATTCCGTTTCGGCGTTCCCTGTGGGGTCCGGGGGGTTGCCGCCCCGCGGCCCCCGCGGCGGGCGCGGACCCTTCCGGTTCCGCGGCCGAGGGGGTGTGGTGCGTAACGCTCGTGCCTGACGTGCCTGACGTGCGGGTGCGGCGTACCCGGTGGCGCGGTCAGCGCTCCGTCGCGGCCGTCACCTCACCGGGATCGCCGCGTCCTTGACCGGAGTTGACCGCTCCGCCCCGCCGCGCCGCCGCCAGTGCCGCGCCGCCGCCTGTGCCGCGCCGCCGCCTGTGCCGCGGCGTCCGGTGGCCGCGGTGGCACCGCGTACGCGGCGGCGCGGCGGTGCGACGTCGCCACGGCGGACGCCCGCCGGTACGGGTGCGACCGGCCGGGCGGCCGCCGACGACCGGCCGCGGCGGCGCCGGTACGGGTGTTCCGTACCGGCGCGCGGATTCAGGTGACGCGGTGCCGGATACGGCCCGGCGGCCGGGGCCGCGGTGGCCGTGGGCGGCCGGCGGTGGTCGTCGGCGGCCGTCGGTTGTCGTACCCGGCGGTCACCGGCCGGCGGTGGTGGTACCCGGCGGACACCGCCGCCCCGCGTTCACCGTGCCGGGTGTCACCGCGGTACGCCGCGTCGCCCGTCCGGTGCTCCCCGCGGCCTGCCGTGGCGCGTCACGAGGCCGCCGCGCGCGCCATCACCTGGCCGCGGTGCCCCGCTTGCTGAGGAACGGTTTCAGCAGGTGCCACGCCGCTGCGGACGGCCGCCGTCCGGCGGCCCGAACCGCCGTTCCCGCCGCCGGCCACGGCCGCGGCCCGGCGCGGCTGTGCCGCGACGCCGTTCTGGACGTCCATCACGGCGTGCGCCACCAGGCCGCCCATGGGGTCGTGCCGGATGAGGTCCCGGAGCCTGGAGCGCGACGAGCGGCCCTCGTTGCCCGGATAGAGGTGCTTGCCCAGGCCGACCGCGTGGGCCAGCGCGGCGAGCGCCGCGGTCCGCGGGTCCGGCGGCACGCCGGTGCGGATCGCGCTGTCCAGCCGGGCCCTGATCTCCCTGCTGATGGCCGTGTCCGTCGCCTGGTACCGGGTGGTCGGCAGCACTCCGCACATCTGGCCGGCGACGGCGTGCACCATGCCGCACCGCTCCAGATGGCTGAGGTACGTCTGACGCAGCCCCAGCCGGGGCCCGCCGATCCAGTGGACCGCGCGGACCGGACTGCCGCGGCGGCGCAGCAGTTCGAGCGCGGTGTCCAGGGTCGGATCTCCTGTCGGCCGTGGCATCACCACGGCGATACGATCCCCGTCAGGGGCTATCCGTCCGGCCAGAGCCAGCTCCACTAGCTGGGCTCCGGCGAGACCGAGGTCGAGCGACTGCGGCTGCGCCGTGGTCCCCGTGGCCGGGTCCAAGGCGAGCAGCAGAAGCTCCTCCGGAATTGTTCTGCGGCTCCTGCCCATCCATGCCTCCCCGCGTGGATGAGTGACAGGGTGACCCCTCTCACATTGGTCTGTCGAGAGTGCGTGGTGGCTTCGGGTGGGAACCGGTAGGTATGTCGTCTCGTCTTGCACATGGGTGAAGCCGGGGAAGCCGCCTGCCGGGTGGTCGCGCGGTGGCACGCCGACGGCAGAGCACACTGGTAGACGTTGAGAATGTCCGGAACGGCGGAGCGCGCGGCGCTTCGTCCCGGCGTACGGCGTGGGAATCGAGGAGGCATCGGTGGCGGGCGAGTCCCCCGACAAGTCTGAGCAGGGGAAGCCGTCGGGGGAGGCGGCCGGCGGTGAGCGCGACCCGAGGCTCGGGATGCACCGGGAGTCCGGAGCGGCCGTGGCCGTGGCCGGCGGCACCGGTTCCCACGCGGACCAGGACGACCAGGACGGCGACGAGAACGCCGACGAGGGCGCCAGGGGCGGCAAGGACGGCGAGAGAGACGTGAAGGACGCCGGCGGGGACGCCGCGTCCTCCTCGGCGTCCTCCTCTTCGGCGTCTTCGGCGTCTTCGGCCTCTTCGGCGTCCCGGTCGGACACGAAGGATGCGAAGGCCGCGAAGGCCGGTGCCTCCGCCGACGCTTCCGCCGCGGCGCCCGAGGGCGGCGCGGAAACCGATGCGGATGCAAAGCCCGCCGCCGCGGGAGCGGGCCGGGTGCCGCCCGGCGACGCCCGGCTGAAGGCCGCCGTCGCCGCCTGGATGGCGAACGCGGACGACGAGGGGGCCGAGGGCGGATCCGAGGACAAGGCCGAGGGCGAGCCTGGAACCGAGAAGGGGTCCCGCTCCGGCGCGTCCCCGTCCGCTTCCGGCGCGTCCCCGTCCGCCGACACCTCCCCCGCCGACCAGCCGACGCAGCTCATCAAGGCCCCGGCACCGGCCGGCGACGCCGCCGCGCCGAAGAACGGCGGTGGCCGCGACGGTTCGGACGCCCGTCCCGTGGACCGGCCGACCGCCGCCTTCGGCGTCGTCCGCCCGGAGGCCGGGACGAGGACGGACCCGAAGAGCGGCCCGGAGAACGAGCCGAAGAGTGCCCCGAAGGGCGGCGCGAACGGCGCCGGACGGGATGCCGGGAAGCCCTCCGGCTCCTCCTCCGCCGACCAGCCGACCGCCCTGCTCAAGGCCCCGGCCGTCCCGCCGGAGGCCCCCGCGGGCGGTGCCCGTCCGGGTACCGACCAGGGCCGGAGCAGCCGGTTCGTCCCGCTGAAGTCGGACGACGAGGCGCCCGCGCTCGGCAAGAAGGCCGCGCCCGGCGCCCCCTCGGCGTCCGCCGGCGCACCTGCCGCCCCCGCGCGGCCCGCGGCGCCGGAGCGCCCCGCCGTCCCCGTCAAGGTCACCCCGCCCGCCCCCGCCGCCCGCCCGGTCCCCGGTCCCGCGGGCCCCGGCGGCCCCGAGCGCACCACGCAGACGCCGATGCCCGTCGGGCCGGACGGCGAGAAGCAGGCGCCGCTCGACCTGCTGGCCCAGCTCACCAACAGCCCGCCGCCGCCGGAGACGCCGGTGCGGACCGCGATGCGCCGGGTGAAGATCTGGACGCCCATAGTGGTGCTCCTGTTGGTCGTGTTCTGCGTGGTGCAGGCGTTCCGTCCGCTGCCCGACCCGTCCCTGGCACTCGGCAAGCAGGCCGCCTACACCTTCGGCGGCGAGAAGTTCGACATGAAGTGGCCCACCGAGGGCCAGTCCGCCGCCAAGGTGCTCGGCGTCGGCGACCTCGGCACGTACGGGCCGCAGAAGCCGGTGCCGACGGCGAGCATGGCCAAGGTCATGACGGCGTACGTCGTGCTGCGCGACCACCCGCTGAAGATGCGCAAGGGCCCGGGCGGCCAGGACGTTCCCGAGCAGGGGCCGACCGTCACCATCGACGAGCGGGCGGAGAAGGAGGGCAAGGCCAAGGACGAGTCGGCCATCCGCGGCCTGCGGGCCGGGCAGACCTTCTCGGAGTACGACATGCTCCAGATGCTGCTGATCCCGTCCGGCAACAACATCGCCCGCCAGCTCGCGCGGTGGGACGCCGGCTCGGAGGAGGCGTTCCTCAAGAAGATGAACGACACCGCCAAGCAGCTCGGCATGAAGAACACCACGTACACCGACGCCAGCGGTCTCAACAAGACCACCGTGAGCACGGCCGTCGACCAGGTGCTGCTCGCCGAGCAGGTCATCAAGGACCCGGTCGTCCGGTCCATCACCACCAAGCCCAACACCCCGATCAAGGGCCTCAACGAGGGCATCAACAGCAACATCGACGACCTGCTGATCAAGCACACCGGTGTGCTGGGCATCAAGACCGGCTCGTCCTCGCCCGCCGGCGGCACCCTGATGTGGGCGGCCCGCAAGCGGCTGAACGGCGAGGAGGTGCTGATCGTCGGCGCCACCATGGACCAGCACTTCAAGGGCGGTCCGGACGTCAACGCCGAGATGAGCCTCAAGATGGTCAAGCGCGTCAGCTACGAGCAGCTCACCGCCGTGCAGAACGCCCTCCAGCAGGCCGTCGTGGTCAAGAAGGGCCAGGTCGTGGGCTACGTCGACGACCGGCTCGGCGGGAAGACCGAGGTCGTCGCCACCAAGGACGTCAAGGGCTACGGCTGGGGCGGCCTGCGGGCGAAGTTCGCCCTGGACAAGAAGAAGGGCGCGGCGCTGCCGCACTCGGCCAAGGCCGGCACGGTCGTCGGCGAGCTCGTCGTCGGCAGCGGGCCCGACGCGGTCCGGGTCCCGGTGGCGCTGAAGAAGGCGCTCAGCGAGCCGTCCTTCGGCTCGAAGCTCACTCGCCTCGGCTGACGCCGGGGTTCGTCTCGGCCGGGGGCCGGGAGCCGCCTCGGCCGAGACGAGCCCGCCCGCCTCGGCCGAGCGGCCCGAACCGCCTGTCCCGGGCCCGTTCCGGATCCGTTCCGGATCCGCCTGTTCCGGTTCCGGTCCGGCTGTCCGACCCGGTCCCGCCCCGCCTGTTGCCAGGCCGGTCCCCGATCCCCCGTCGCCGCGCCGGTCCGGTCGGGTCCGGCGGTACCGTCCGGCCACCGGCCCGTACGCGGGCCTACAGCCCGGTGGCCGTTCCGCGGTCGGCTTCCGTACGCGGCCCGGACCGTCCCGCCGGCCCGCCGACGCCGTTCGCAGCGGGTGCCCGGCACTCGTAACGCCCCGGGGCCATTTCGCGATCCGGGGGCCCCGGTCCCGCCCGTGCTAGCGTCGCGCGGGGTCCGCGCAGGTCGCGGGCCCGTCGTGTGCCGGACCCGATCGCGTACCCGGAGGCACCGGGGTGGTCGAGGCATGCGGGAAGATGGGGGAAGACCTCGGGGAGACGGGGAGAGCCGCAGTGACCACCGTGGGCCCGGCGCGGGCCGGGAAATCCGAAGAGCAGGCAGGCGCCGCACCGGCAGGGGCGGACGCCGCTCCGGCACGCCCCGGCGCGTGGCCGCGGGCCCGCGCGGCGCTCACCGGCACCGTGCCGGTCACCCTGTTCGTGGCCGCGGTGCTGCACGTGGTGTGGCGGTTCGTCTTCGCCAACAGCGGCGGCGACCTCGCGGCGCAGGACGCCTGGGCCGAGTTCGCGCTCCAGCACCCCACCTCCGCGTACAACCTCGCCTGGTACGGCGGCATGCACCCCGTCTCGTACAGCGTGATCTCGCCGTACCTGATGGCGCAGCTCGGTGTGCGTCCCACGATGATGATCGCCGGGACCGTCGCGTCCGGGCTGATCGCGCTGCTGCTGGTGCGCAGCAAGGCCGTCCGGCGGCCGCTGTGGCCGTCGCTGTACGGCGCCTTCGCGCTGGTCTGCAACGCGATCTCCGGGCGGGTGACCTTCGCGCTGGGGTCCATGTTCGGCCTGGCGGCGGTGGCGGTGATATTCGCCTGGCCGACGCGCTGGCGCGTGGAGCGCCGGTACCGCTGGACGCGGGCGCTGCTCGCCGCCCTGATGGCGGGCCTGGCGACGGCGTCGAGCCCGGTGGCCGGCCTCTTCGTGGGCATAGTGGCCGCGGCGCTGTGGCTGAGCAGGCGCCGGGCCGCCTCCTACTCGCTGGGTCTGGCGCCGGTCGTGGTGGTGGGCCTGTCGGCGTGGCTCTTCCCGTTCTCGGGGCAGCAGCCGATGGACGTCCCCTCGACGGTCCTGCCGCTGCTCTCGGGCGCCTTCGCGCTCGCCTTCGCCCCGCGCTCCTGGCGGACGGTCCGGATGACGTCCGGGCTGTACGTCGTCGGCGTGATACTGGTGTGGCTGATCCCCTCCCAGATCGGCACCAACATCGCCCGGCTCGGCATGATCTTCGGCGGCGTGGTGCTGCTCGCCGCCCTGCAGGAGGCCGAGGTACCCCCGCGGGCGCAGTGGCTGCGCGCGGGCCGGATGTGGACCGCTTCCGTCCTCGCGCTGGTCACGGTGACCGTCTGGCAGGTGGTGAACTCCACCGCCGACATCATCAACACCACCCCCGCCGCCTCCTGGGCGCGGGAGATGGCGCCCCTCGTGGACCGGCTGCAGAAGGTCGACGCCGACCGCGGCCGGGTCGAGGTCGTCCCCGCCCGCAGCCACCGCGAGGCGTCCGCCCTCGCCCCGTACGTCAACCTGGCGCGCGGCTGGAACCGGCAGGCCGACATGAAGCGGAACCCTGTCTTCTACAAGGAGGGCCTGCTCAACCCGCAGAGCTACCGCACCTGGCTCGACCGCTGGGCCGTGCACTACGTGGTCCTGCCGATCGGCGAGCCCGACCACGCCGCCGTCAAGGAGGCCGAGCTCGTCGGCAAGGGCCAGCCCTACCTCGACGAGGTCTGGTCCGACGCCAACTGGCGCCTCTTCGCCGTCAAGAACCCGACACCGCTCGCCGCGCCCCCGGCGGAGGTGCTCCGCGCGGACGCCGACGAGCTCTCCCTCACCGTCCGGTCCCCCGGGCCCGTCCTCATCCGCATCCCCTACACGCCCTGGCTGGGCCTGGTGGACGAGTCCGGAAAGCCCGTCGAGCCGCCGAAGTCCGGCCCCGACGGCGGGCCGGCGGTGAACGAGCGCGGCTGCCTCACCAAGAAGGTCGAGCAGCCGCCGGGCGAGGACGACCCCGAGGACGACTGGACGGTGCTGCACGCGCCGCACCCCGGTACGTACCGCATCGGCGCGCCCTACAAGTTCCCGCGCGGGACGGGCTGCCCCGACGACATGGCGCCGTAGCGGCGGCGGAGCCGGTACCGGTCGTCACCGGCCCGGCGCGGGTGCCGCGCCGGTGGGGTGCCCCGTACGGCGGGCGCCCGTCACCCGTTCGTCCGCACCCGGTACCGGCCGACGGAGATCACCCGTTCGTCGTCGCGCGGCGTGCGGCACCGGCCACGGACCGTTTGGCTCGGAAGTGCGCGGAACCTCCCACCTGCTGCGGCACATCGGTGTGCCGCGTCCGCGCACGGAGGAACGAGCATGCGTACTGCACGAGTGCTGGCCGGAGCCGTCCTGACCATAGCTGTCGCCGGGCTGCCCTGCGCCCCCGCCTTCGCCGGGGACTTCGACAAGCTGGAGATCGAGCCGGGCACCGCGTCGCCGGGCGCGACGGTCACGGTGAGCACGCTCGCCTGCGGCAAACACGGCATGGGCTCCGGTGACGCGAGCGCCGTCGGCGGGCCCTCGGCGTTCGAGCTCAAGCCGGGCACCCACAAGGAGCTGGTGGTCGGCCAGTTCAACGTGCCGGAGGCGGCCAAGGCCGGCACCTACGGCATCGGCGTGAAGTGCAAGAACGGCAAGGAAGCCACCGGCGACCTGGTCGTCACCACCGGCTCGCCGTCCTCCGCCCCCGCCAAGCCCGGCAAGGCGGCCAACCCGCCCAAGGGCGGCATGCAGACCGGCGCCGGCGGCACGAGCGAGGGCTCGGGCACGGCGGAGATCATCGCGGGTGCGTCCGTGCTGGGCGCCGCCGCGGTGGGCGGCACCTGGTTCCTGCGCCGCCGCGCGGGCACCGACCGGGCCTGACGGCCCGTTCCGCCCGCCGGTGCCCGGCCCGCGTCGGGGCCGGGGACCGGCGGGCCGGCCCGGGGGCTTCAGGGGGATCGGCAGGGAGGGGCGACGGGGGGGCGACGGGGGGACCGCCGTACATCCGCCGGTGGAGGACGGTGACACCTCGATGCTCCGGACGACGCGCGCCACACTGACCGTGCCGGTCGCCTGGCTCGGCTCGCGGCCCGTGGCCGCCGCCGTACTCGTCGCGGCCGGTCTGTTCTCCGGCTGCTGGCTGATAGACAGCGGGTCCCGGGCCGCCGCCCCGCCGCCGCAGCCCTCCCGGGCCGAGGCGTTCCCCGCGGGCGGGACGGGCGCCCTGGCCCCGCACCGCCGCGACCCGCTGATCCGGCCGCTGCCGCCCGTCACCCCGGTCCGGGTGCGCATCCCCGAGATCAAGGTCGACGCCCCGCTGCGCGGGCTCCGGCTGCTCCCGGACGGCAGCCTCGCCAGCCCGCCGCGGGAGGACAAGAACCTCGCCGGCTGGTACGAGTCCGGCACCGCGCCCGGTGCCATCGGCACCGCGGTCGTCGCCGGCCACGTGGACACGCCCACCGGGCCGGCCGTCTTCTACAACCTCGGCGCCCTCAAGAAGAAGGACCTCGTCGAGATCGTCCGCGCCGACGGGCGCACGGCGGTGTTCACCATCGACGCGATCGAGGTGTACGACCGGGGGGACTTCCCGTCCCGGAAGGTGTACGGGGCTTCGGGGCGGGCCGAGTTGCGGGTGATCACGTGCGGGGGCGGGTTCTCGGAGGAGCGCCACGCGTACCTGGGGAACGTGGTGGTGTACGCGCACCTCGCGAAGGTCGTCGAGGTGGGGGCGGGGGCCGGGTCTTCGCCTTCTTCCTCGCCGTCTCCGCCTTCTTCGGCTCCCCCTTCGCCCGAGCCCTCGTCCCCGCCGTCGTCCTCTCCTCTTCGGGAGGCCGGCCCTCCGGTGAAGCGGGCCGGACCGTCGCGGGCGTCCGCACCGGCGCGGTCGGCGGCGCCGAAGGCGGGTGGCCGCGGCACCGGTACCTCGCCCTCGGCCGCCGCGCCCGCGAAGTCCCGGACGGGTGGCCGTCCTTGACGGGCAAGGCGGATCAGGGCAGCCGCGCGCGGGCCCGCTCCCGCCGTATCTCCACCTCGTCCGCCGTCAGCGGGGCGCGGATGGCGGACACGTCACCGACCCGCAGGTCACTCGGGGTGCGGTACTCCTCGCGCATACCGATGACCGAGATCTCCACCTCCGACTCCGGCTGCCAGAACGTCCGGTAGTACGGCGCGTTGGCCGGGCCCTCCGGTATCTCCACCAGCGGCACCCCGCGCCGCTCCAGCAGGCGGCGGAGCTTGTCGAAGCGGAGCCGGGGGGTGAAGCGCCCGTACCGTTCCCGGAGCACCGGCTCCACGAACGCCCCTCTCCGGAACGTCAGTCGATGCACCTGGAGGGTGAAGTGATGTGCCTCCCACGGGGATCCGGCCGACTCACGGGTCCAGTGGAACTCGGCCAGGCCGTGGTCCCGGCACAGGCCGTACTCATGGACGTTGTCCCCGAAGTCCGGACCGAGGACCTCGGCGACGCGCTCGGGGGAGTCCGCCGGGCGCAGGCCGAGCACGGTGCCGGTGGTGACGACGTCCACGTAGAACGCCAGGGAGTACGGGGTCACGCGGCTGCCCTCCGGGTGCGGTGGCCGACGAGGGGGCGGGGTGTCAGTCCGTCGCGGCCGGCGCCGGCTCCTCCCCGCCCTCCTCCGGCGCACCCAGCGCCTTGAGCACCTCCAGGATCGCGTCCCCGTACTTCACCAGCTTGTTCTCGCCCACGCCGCTCACGGCCGCCAGGGCGTCCAGCGAGTCGGGCCGGACCGTCGCGATCTCCCGCAGCGTCGCGTCGTGGAAGATGACGTACGCCGGGACGCCCTGCTCCTTGGCCGTGGCGGCACGCCAGGCGCGGAGCTCCTCGAAGACCGGCACCGCCGCCGCCGGCAGCTCGGCCGCCGCCGCGCGGCTCCCCGACCGGCCGCCGCCACCGCCGGACGCGGACTTCGTCCGGGCCGCCTTCCGCTCCGGCTCGCGCCGCAGCAGCACCTGGCGCCGGCCGCCGAGCACGTCCCCGCTGGCGTCGGTGAGGACGAGCGTGCCGTACTCGCCCTCCACCGCGAGCAGCCCCTCGGCCAGCAACTGCCGTACCACGCCCCGCCATTCGACGGCGCTGAGCTCCGTGCCGATGCCGAAGACGGTGAGCTGGTCGTGGTCGAACTGGATGACCTTGGCGGTCCGCTTGCCGAGCAGGATGTCGATGATCTGGCCGGCGCCGAACTTCTGCCGGCGCTCGCGTGCCAGCCGGAAGACCGCCGAGAGGAACTTCTGGGCGGCGACCGTGCCGTCCCAGGTGACGGGCGGCGCCAGGCAGGTGTCGCAGTTGCCGCACGGCTCGCCGTGCTGGCCGAAGTAGGCGAGCAGCCGCACGCGGCGGCACTCCACCGTCTCGCACAGGGCGAGCATCGCCTCCAGGTGGGAGGCCAGCCGCCGGCGGTGCGCCTCGTCGCCCTCCGAGCCGTCGATCATCTTCCGCTGCTGGACGACGTCCTGGAGGCCGTACGCCAGCCAGGCCGTCGACGGCAGGCCGTCGCGCCCGGCGCGGCCGGTCTCCTGGTAGTAGCCCTCGACGGACTTCGGCAGGTCGAGGTGGGCCACGAAGCGGACGTCCGGCTTGTCGATGCCCATGCCGAAGGCGATCGTGGCGACCATCACCAGGCCGTCCTCCCGCAGGAAGCGCGCCTGGTTGGCGGCGCGGACCCGCGCGTCCAGGCCCGCGTGGTACGGCAGCGCCTCGACGCCCTCCCGCACCAGGAACGCGGCCGTGTCCTCCACGCTCTTGCGGGAGAGGCAGTAGACGACGCCCGCGTCGCCCGCGTGCTCGCCGCGGATCAGCTCCAGGAGCTGCCGGCGCGGCTCGTTCTTCTGCGCGATGCGGTACTGGATGTTGGGCCGGTCGAAGCTCGCCACGAAGTGACGGGCGTCACCGAGCTGCAACCGTGCCGCGATCTCCCGGCGGGTGGCGTCCGTCGCGGTCGCGGTCAGCGCGATGCGCGGTACGTCGGGCCAGCGCTCGTGCAGCGCGGACAGGGCCAGGTAGTCGGGCCGGAAGTCGTGGCCCCACTGGGCGACGCAGTGCGCCTCGTCGATCGCGAAGACCGAGACCTTGCCGCGGTCCAGCAGGTTCATCGTCGATTCGAGACGCAGCCGCTCCGGGGCGAGGTAGAGCACGTCCAGCTCGCCCGCCAGGAACTCGGCCTCGACCATGCGGCGCTCGTCGAGGTCCTGCGTGGAGTTCAGGAAGCCCGCGCGGACGCCGAGGGCGCGGAGCGCGTCCACCTGGTCCTGCATCAGGGCGATCAGCGGCGAGACGACCACCCCGACACCCGGTCTGACCAGGGCCGGGATCTGGTAGCAGAGCGACTTGCCGCCGCCCGTGGGCATCAGGACGAGCGCGTCGCCGCCCGCGACGACGTGCTCGATGATCTCTTCCTGCGCCCCGCGGAACGCGTCGTAACCGAAGACGCGGCGCAGCACGCCGAGCGCCTCGCTCGACGCTTCGGGCTCACGGGTCGCGGTGGTCTCGGTGGGGTCGGCCATTCGGGCAGTCTACGAGGAACGGCACGGCCGGGCGGGTGATCAAGGAAGCCTGTGGACGGCGGGCCGGTTGTGGACAACGCCGTCACTCCCTGGTGTCCCGGCCGGCGCCCGCCTCCTACGCCACCTCGATGCCGTACTCCTGCACCAGTGCCTCCAGGCCCCCCGGATACCCCTTGCCTCCCACCACGAAGTCCCAGTTCCCGCCCGGCCGCTTCCGGAACGAGCCCAGCACCAGCGCCGTCTCGCCCGGCCGGCCGTCCGAGACCTCCAGCTGCCCGAGCTCCGCCCCCGCCGCGTCCGAGAGCCGTATCCGGGCGTCCGTGAAGCGGGAGAGATCGGCCTCCGGATCGACCTCGGGGTCTATGGCCGCCGCCAGCACCAGCCGGTCCGCCGGCTCGGGCAGCGCGTCGAACGCGACCCGCAGCGCCGCCTTGTCCCCGGGCAGCGGATCGACCGACCGCACGGTGCCGTCGGGGGTGCGGGGGTTGTTGTAGAAGACGAAGTGCTCCTCGCTGAGCACGCGGGAGCCCCGGCAGACCAGGGCGCAGACGTCCAGGGCCACGCCGCCGGACCAGGACATGCCCAGCACGTTGTGGTCGGCGGGCTCCGCGGCGTCCTCTCCGGGAGCGGCCGTACGGGACGCCGCCCCGCCGTCCGCCGGCCCTGCCCCGTCCGCCGGTCCCAGCCGCCCCCGCAGCCCGTGCTGCGCCAGCAGCCCCACCAGCTCCTCGCCGTTGACCAGCGTCAGCGGCTTGCCGTTCGCGAACGCGTACGAGCCGGGGCCGAACCGGGACGTCGTCACCAGGACGCCCTTGTTCGCCCCCGCCCCCTGCACCGTCCCGAACAGATCCCGGACCGCCGTCGGGGGCACCGTCTTCCGGTACCGCTTCACCTGCACGATGATCCGGCCGCCGCTGATCGGATCCGGGTCCAGCGCCTCGACGTCCACCCCGCCGTCGTTCGACCGGGTCGTCATCACCGCCCGCATCCCGCGCGCCCGGAACAGCTCCGCGACCAGCGCCTCGAACTCCACCGGGTCCATCTCGAACAGGTCCGGGTCGCCGTCCTCCCCGCCGCCGTGCGACACCACGCCCCGGCCGACCTCGTCCGGCGTCCGCTCGGCCCGGACGGCGGTGCGCTGGTCCGGCCGCGCCGACAGCCGCCCGCCCAGCCCGTCCACCAGGCAGTCCGGCGCGCTCACCTGCTCCAGGTGCAGCCGCCCGAACGCCGCCCGGTCCACCGTGACCGCCGCCAGCACCAGCCGCGCGCGCCGTCCCGTCACCGGGTCGTGGTCGTCGACGAAGCCGTTGAGGACGACGGACTCCAGCGCCCCGAACGCGTCCGCCGCGAACAGCTCCCGCACCGCCAGCAGCACGCACTGCGCCACCACGTCCCGGTACAGCGCCCGGCGCTGGGTCACCGGGCGGGCCGTCTCCTTCTCCTGGTCGGCGGTCGGCATGTAGCGCACCGACTTCACCTCGGGCACCACGTCGAACCCCGGCAGCTCCCACTCCAGCACCAGCTGCCGCGCCCCCGGGTCGTAGGCCGCCGACACCTGGTGCGGGAACTCCTCCGGCCAGGCGGACGACGCGTACAGCGCCGCCGAGAAGTACTCCACCACCGCGTCCGGATCACCCGCCCGCAACGCCGCCACCAGCTCCGCGACGCCCGCGTTGTGCTGCCGCACCTGCGCCAGCCGGGCCGCCGCCCACTGGTCGTACTGCTGCCGGTACGCGGCCAGCTGCCGCTGCCGCAGCGCCTCCGCCTCCTGCGCCGCCCGCAGGTCGCGCTCGTACTGCGACCGCCGCCCGAACCCGTACCGCGCCGGATCCGGCAGCGGCGCCGGCATCCCCAGGTGGCCCGGGTTGAAGGGCTCCAGCACCTCCGGCTCCGTCAGCCGCGCCGCCGAGAACGCCGGCGCCGCGCACCCGGTGCGCAGCAGCCCCTCCAGCTCCGCGACCCGGGCCTCCAGCTCCTCCGTCCGGCGCCGCGCCTCGGCCTCCCGCGCCTGCCGGTAGGCCGTCCGCCGCTCCCGGTCCAGCCGCGCCGCCTCCCGCTGGGCCGCCCGCTGCGCCCGTTCCCGCTCGCGCTGCTCCTGCACCTCGGCCCGGTGCCGGAGCTCCTGTTGGCGGTTCTGCGCGCGCTGGGTCTCCGCCCAGATGCCTATCAGTCCGTTGGAGCGACGAGTCATGGCGGATTCAGCCCTCCCCCCGAGACCGATCCGTCCCGGAACCGCGATACGTACTGGCTCCATGACCAGCGGTGACCCGTCAACTCTAGTCGCGGCGGGATGGTGCCGGACTGGCGGTCCGTCAGACGCGGGCCGGCGCTTCGAACTGCTCCGCCTCGGCGTCCAGCAGCTTCTCCATCGGACTCACGCCCACCGCGCCGCCGACCACGATGCCCACCAGAATGGCGCCCAGCAGCATCGCCGTGGAACCCCAGGAGGCCATGGCCTCGACGGGCAGCGTGTACGCGCCGATCACGCGGGCCGCGCACTCGGTGAGCAGGGCCGCGCCCCAGACGGCGCTGTAGCGGCGCTCCAGGCTCCGGAAGCGGGCGTTCCCCGACGTCAGGCGGTCCCACGCGGCGGCCTTCGCCGAACTGCCCTTGACGAGCATGGGCTTGAGGCCGGCTGTCATCAGGGGCGTGCCCCGGACGGCGGACCAGAGGATGGCGCCGCCGACGAAGCTGCTGATGACGGAGTCCTTGGCGATCATCAGCCGGGCGTCGCCGGTGGCGAAACTGAGCAGCAGGGAGAGGAGGTTGACGACCAGCATCACGCCGGCCAGCCCGTTCACCGCCCGCTCGCGCACCAGGCTGAGAACGGTGCGGACGGCGGGCACCACGCTGCTGAGGGCCAGGGAGAGGACGAGGCTGAGCCCGAAGCCCTCGTGCAGCAGGTAGTAGCCGCCCAGCGGCACGGCGACGTCCAGCAGCAGCGGCATGAGGGCGGTGGAGAGCGGGTTCCCCTCGCGCGCCGGGGCGCCGGGGGTGGTGGCGGTGCCGGGCTGGTCCGTTGCCTGCGACATGCTTGCTGCTCCTGGGCTGTTCCCGGGCGGATCCCGGGGTGTTGATCACAGCTTCGCGGAGCGGGGGTGCCCGGCGGCAGGGCCGGGTGTGGGGGATACGGCAGGACGAATGTCATGGGTGGGGCCCGCCCTCGTGCCCCACCCAGGGCCCAGGGATCAGCCGAGCAGCACCGGAAGCGTCCGGACGCTGTTGCTGATGAAGGAGGGGAGCGGGAGGAGTTCTTCCGGGGCGGCGGCGAGCGAGAGGTCCGGGAAGCGGGTGAAGAGGGCCGGCAGGGCGGTCTCGGCCTGCAGCCGGGCCAGCGCGGCGCCGACGCAGAAGTGGGCGCCGTGCCCGAAGGTGAGGTGGCGCTTGTTCTCGCGCGCGGTGTCGAAGGCGTCCGCCGACGGCCCGTACTGCTCGGGGTCCCGGCCCGCCGCAACGTACGAGGCGAGGATCGCGTCGCCGCGCCGGATCACCGCGCCCTCCAGCGGGATGTCCTCCCTGGCGTAGCGCATCGGGAAGTGGGCGACGGGCGAGTCCCAGCGCAGCGTCTCCTCGACCACCGCCGTCCAGGGCAGCTCGCCGGCGCGGACGCGGGCCAGCTGCTCGGGGTGGGTGAGGAGGGCGCGCACCGCGTTGGTGACGAGGTTGAGGGTGGTGCCGTGACCGGCGACGAGCATGAGGAGCAGGGTGCCGATGAGCTCCTCCTCGGAGAGCCGGTCGGCGTCCTCCCGGGCGGCGATCAGGTCGCTGATGATGTCCTCGCCGGGCGCCGCCCGCTTCTCGGCCACCAGCGCGGCGAGCAGGGCGAGCAGCCGGCGACGGGTCGCGAGGACCTCGTCGGGCCCGGTGGCGCTGCTGGTCAGGCTGGCGGAGAGGGCCCGGAACTCGTCGTACCGCTCCTCCGGGACGCCGAGCAGGTCGCCGATCGTCCGCATGGCCAACGGGTAGGCGAACAGCGCCCGTACGTCCACCGGCCCGGGCGGCTGCGCGGCGAGCCGGTCCAGCAGCCCCCGCACGTTCGCCTCGACGGGCGCGCGCATCCCGGCGATGCGCCGGGGCGTGAACGCCTGGGTGACCAGGGTGCGCAGCCGCCGGTGGTCGTCGCCGTCGGCGGTCACCATGCCCGCCGGCGCGACGAAGTTGATGAGCGGCCAGCCCTCCGGCACCGAACCATCGCGCAGCAACGTCCAGTTGACCGGGTCCTTGACGACGCGCGGGTCGGTGAGCAGCTCGCGCAGCAGCCGGTGGCGGGTGACCACCCAGGCGGGTATCCCGTCCGGGAGCTCGACGCGGACGACGGGACCGGTGTCGCGCAGCCGCCGGACCTCCTCGTGGAGGTCGGCTCCCGTCACGTCCAGGCGGAAGGACGGTCTGTCGTCGGTGCGGGTGTCGTCGGTGCGGATGTCGACCATGGCGGGCCTCCAGCGGCGGCTGTGCGGTGTCGGGTGGCGGTGCTCGGTACGACGGGACTGAAGCGCACGGGCAGGGCGGTGAGCGCGCGGGCCCAGGGGGACGGCCGGTAGGCCAGCTCCCCGGCGGGCACGGCGAGCCGGATGTCGGGCAGGCGGTGGACGAGGGTGTCGACGGCGGTGTGCGCGATCACCCGGGCCTGGTCGCGGGCCGGGCAGGTGTGCGGGCCCGCGCCGAACGCCAGGTGGGAGCGGTTGCCGGGGACGATCTGGCCGTCCGGCGGCAGCACGGCGGGATCGTGGTTGGCGGCGGCGAGGCCTAGCAGCAGCGCGTCGCCCTCGCGCACGTACCGCCCGCCGAAGCGCAGGTCGCGGGTGGCGTAACGGCCCGGGAAGTTCTGCACCGGCGCGTCCCGCCACAGCACCTCGTCGAGGGCCGCGTCCACGGTGAGCCGGCCGCCGGTGACATGGGTGCGGAAGCGGGTGTCGGTGAGCAGCAAGCGGACCGTCGCCGCCGTCCAGTTGGCGGCGGGACCATTGCCCGCCACGATGATGACGGCCAGGTGGTGCAAGACCTCCTCGGGCGACAGGCCCTCGGGGTGCGCGAGCAGCCAGGAGGTGAGGTCGTCACCCGGCTCGGCCATCTTGCGGTGCACGAGGTCGCCGAGGATCCGCTGGAGCGCCTGGTTGGCGGCGGTCGCCTCCGGGCCGCTGTCCACCATCCCGCGCACGGCGGCGATCAGTTCGGGCGCCACGTCGTCGGACAGCCCGAGCATCCGGGAGGCGGCCCACAGTGGCAGCTGCTGCGCGTACTCGGCCAGGAGGTCGGCCTCGCCGCGCGGGGCGATCGCGTCGAGGAGCATGTTCGACAGCTGGGCGATGCTGCGGCGCAGCCGGTGCTGGTCGAGGCGGGCGAAGCCGTCGTTCACCGCGCGGTAGAGCCGGCGGTGCTCGGGCCCGTCGGCGAACAGCACGGTCGGCCGATAGCCCATCATCGGCAGCAGCGGCGAATCGGGCCGCACCAGCCCCTCGCGCAACGCCCGCCAGCGGCGCGAGTCGTGGGAGAAGCACTCCTCGTTGCGGGTGACCTCCAGCAGCTCCCGGTAGCCGATCACCAGCCAGGCGGGAACGCCCGGCTCCAGCTCGACGGGGACGACCGGGCCGTGCTCGCGGCGGAGGCGCTCGTAGAGGGCGTGGGTGTCGCCGGTGAGGACGTCGCCGTAGAGGGCGGCGGCGGGGGTCGGGTGGGGTGGCGGGGGGTGGGGGGATGGTGTGGGGGTCGGGTGTGGGGGTGTCGGCTGCGGGGGCGTCGGTTGACCGGCCGTTGATTTCCCGGCCGTTGGCTGGTGGGCCGCCGGCCGGTGGGCTGCCGGCCGGTGGGCTGCCGATTGGTGGGCCGGGCAGCCGGGCGGGGGCGGCGGGACGGACGGGGGGCCCGCCGGAGGCGGCGGGGTCGGCTGGTGCGCGAGGGGTGCGGCGGGCGCGGGGGCCGGGGGGTACGCCGGGGGCTCCGGGTGGGGGTGGCTTTCCCGGGCCGCCCGGTTCTGCGGGGCGGCCGGCGCCGGGGGGACGCGGGGGGTCCCCGAGGCGTCCGACGTTTCCGGGGCGTCCGACGTTTCGGGTGCGTTCGGTGCGTTCGGTATCGGGGCGGTCATGACGCCGGTGCCTCCAGCGACGCGGCGGCCGCGGCCGTGTACAGGTGGTCGACGAGCGTGACCAGCGCCCGCGCGCTCGACGCCCGGTCGCGGGCGTCGCAGAGCATCACCGGGGTGTCCGGGAGCAGGTCCAGCGCCTCCCGCAGCTCCTCCGCCGGGTACACCGGCGCGTCCGGGAACGCGTTGGCGGCGACGGCGAACGGGACGCCCAGGTCCTCCAGGTGCCCGAGCACGTCGAAACTCGCCTCCAGCCGGCGCGTGTCGATCAGGGCCAGCGCACCGAGCGCGCCGTGCGTCAGATGCCGCCACAGCGGGAAGAAGCGCGGCTGGCCGGGGGTGCCGAAGAGGTAGAGGACACGACGCCGGTTGAGGGTGATCCGCCCGAAGTCCATGGCCACGGTGGTGGTGGCCTTGCCCGGCAGCACGTCGTCCACGCCCTGCCCCGCCTGCGTCATGGTCTCCTCGGTGCGCAGCGGCGGGATCTCGCTGAGCGAGCCGATGAGCGTCGTCTTGCCGACGCCCAGCGGGCCGGCGATCACGATCTTCACGGACGTGCGCACGGTCGGGGGAAGGTAGCGGCCGCCCTCAGAGTTGGCGGAGTCCATCGAGTACCTCTTTCAGCAGGGCGGGATCGTGCCGGTCGGCGGCCGTGACCGGGGGACGGGCGACGACCAGGCCGGCGTCGAGCAGGTCGGCGAGCAGCACCTTGATCACCGCGACCGGCTGGCGCAGATGGGCGGCGACCTCCGCCACGGACAGCAGCCGGACGCAGAGGTCCAGGATCTCGGCACACTCCGGGCCGAGGTCGGATGTGTGCTCACCGGCGGACGCGGCGGCCCCGGTGGTGCCGGCGCTTTCGGCGGCCACCACCAGGGTCTCCAGCGCGAGGCTGTCCCGGGAAGGGGCCACCCGGCCGCCGGTGATCACATAGGGGCGTACCGGCCCCGCGCCGGTCGCGCCGCTCACGGAGTGGCGGTACGGGCGCGGGGCGGGCTGCTGAGGTGCTGCCCTATGCGCACCACCATGTGCTGCATCTCCCGCGCGACCAGCCCGGCGTCCACGTCCGCCGCCGTGGCCACGGCCAGCGAGGCGCCCGGCCCGGCGGCCACCAGGAACAGGAAACCGCCGTCGAACTCCACCATCACCTGACGCGGCGTGCTCCCGTCGCCCGCGAGCTGCGCCGCAGCCTCGTGACCGAGCGAGAGCAGGCCGGAGCAGATCGCCGACAGACGGTCGGCGTCATCGGTGGATATGTCGGGCGAACCGGCCAGCCGCAGCCCGTCGCGGGACACCACGAGCGCGTGCCGCACCGCGGGCACCCGCAGGATGTCGGCGAGCAGCCACTCCAGATTCCCGTTCGTACTCAACGCGATTCCCTTTCGCTGTCGTTCGGCACACGGGGCCGCGCCGGTTCTGCCGCTTCCGCTTCCGGTTCCGCTTTTGCGTCCGCTTCCGCTTTCGCTTCTGCTTCCGCTCTCGCTTCCGCGGTGTCGGCCGGGCCCGTCGGACGCGGTCGCTCCGCCGGAGCCGCTGCTTCCGCCGGGCCGGCCGAACCCATCGATCCGACGGAGCGTTCCGCCCGGACGGGTTCCGACGCGCCGGCGTGACGCGACGAGCCGACGGGGTCCGGCAGCTCGTCGCGTCCCAGCGGGCCGGCGTGGTCCGATGGGCCGACGTACTCGGACGGGCCGATGTGACCCGGCGAACCGGCGAGTTCCGGCGAGTCGATGTGATCCGACGAGTCGACGCGATCCGACGAGTCGATGTGATCCGGCAGCTCGGCGCGCTCCGACGGCCCGACGTGGCCCGGCGGGCCGACGTGGCCGGGCGGGCCGACGCGAACCGGCGGTTCCTCCGGTCCTGATGGTCCGACGGAAGTCTCCGACCCCGCGCCACCACCCGTGCCGTCAGCCCCCGCTGACGGGACGAAACCCGCCCGCTCGGCGGCCTCCGCTCGTACGGCAGCTCCCGCTCCCACGGCAGCTCCTTCCGCTGCGGCAGTATCCGACGGGCCGACCGGACCGGTGGCCTCCGCCGCCATTGTGGCCTGTGGCGTCCGGGGGGCCACCGCCGCCTCCGCTTCTCCACCGCCACCCGCCTGCGGCGATGCCGCGGCGGGCGCCGCCGGGGGCATCTGCGCGGGCACCTCGGCGGATGTCTCGGCTGCCGCCCTCGCCGCCGGTTCCGCCGGGGGAGCCGGCGCGGGCACGCCCACCGGCGTACGGGCACTTCCGGCAGCCGTCTCCGCCGTCTCCGCCGCTTCCGCCGCCTCCTCGCGCCCCAGCCGGGTCCCGGCCTGCAGGCTGCTCATGAAGGCCGCGGCCTGCTGCGGTGACCGGACGGGCTCCGGGTTCCGCGTCGCTGACGCCGGAGCCGCCGTCCTCCGAGCCGCCAACCTCCGAGGCGTCGCCTCCTGAGCCGGCCCCTGGGCCGGGCCCGCCGCCCGGCGGCTGCGCCGGCGCGGGAGCCCGCCGGGGGTGATTCCGGCGGGTTCCGAGGCGCCGGCGCCCGGGACTTCGGGGCGGCGCGGGCCCGTACCGTGCCCGGCGGCACCGTCCGTCCCCGGGCCGGCGACGGCGTGCGCGGCGTGCCCGTCGCGTACCCCGGCCTCGTACCCGTCCCGCACCCCGGCCTCGTCCTCGAAAACGTCCTGACGCGGCATCGGCTCCGGCCGCGCATGCTCCCGCCGCACGTCCCACGCCGGAGCGACGCCGCCCGGTGCGTCCGGTGCGTCCGGCGTGCCGGGGGTGCCCACCGTGCCCGCTCCGGCCGCCGGCGCCGACGGAACACCCGCGTCCGCCACGGCGGCCGCTCCCGCGGCCGTCCGCGCGCGCCGCCGTTCCGCCTGCTCCCGCTCCGCCTGTTCCCGCAGCCCCGGCGCGCGCGGGGGCGCGGGGGTGGCCGGGGTCGTCGGCCCCTGGCTGAGCAGGGCGGACGGGACGAGGACGACGGCCCGGACGCCCCCGTACGCCGACGGCGAGTCCAGCTTCACCGAGAAGCCGTAACGCCGGGCCAGCATGCCCACGGCGGCCAGGCCGAGCTGCGGCTTCGCGCCCAGGCCGCGCCCCTGGGCCGCCGCGCCGCCGGCGAGCCGCACCTCGGCCTCGGCGAGGGCCTGTTCGGTCATCCCCAGCCCGCCGTCGTCGATCTCGATCACGGCGCCGCTGTGCACCGGGCGGATGCCCACCAGCACGGTCACGGTCGGCGGCGAGTAGCGGGTGGCGTTGTCGAGCAGCTCGGCGACCGCGTGGATCAGCGCCTCGACCGCACGCGGCTCGACGGCGGCGTCCCGCGCGCCCTGGACGCGGACCCGCTGGTACTCCAGGATCCGCGACTGCGCGCCGCGCACCACGTCCAGCAGCGAGACCGCGTCGGGCCACTGCCGTCCGGGCCACGCGCCGCACAGCACCTTCATCGTCTGCGCCTGCCGGGCGAGCTGCGCCGCCGCGTGGTCGGCGCGCATCAGACCGGCCATCAGCACCGGGTCCTCGGCGCTCTGTTCCAGGACGTCGAGGCCCTGCTGCTGGGCGAGGGCCATCACCTGGATGCGGTCCGCCATGACCAGGAACGCGGCGCGCCCGGACTCCTCGCGGTCCTTCCGGGTCCGGATGGCCGCCGCCGTCCGGGACAGCAGCGCGTCGTGACGGGCGGCGAGGGCCGCGGCTTCCGGATCGCCGTCGGGGACGGCGTACAGCGGCTTCGGAACATCGGACTCCGGAACGCCCTCCAGGACCGCGGGCAGCCGGACGTCGACGAGTCGCTCCAGCTCCTCCGTCCAGGCGCGCTGCCGGTCGCCCAGCCGGGACCCGTACTCCGTGGCGGCGGCCAGTTCCTCGCGCAGCCGCGCGGACAGGCGCCGGGCGCGGATCAGCAGCGGCGTGGCGATCACAGCGGCGGTGGCCGTGCCCGCGGCCAGGCCCAGGGACACGGCCTCCGTTATCGGCATCATCAGACGGTTCCCGGGAGGCGATCTTCAACTGGAGGACGGCCGTCAGCGTACGGGGCGGGGCGGCGGTGGTGGAAGTGTTGGGTGTGTCCTGACGCTTGGTCGAATTTCGGGCGATTCCTCCGCGTCCTCCGCGAAAGCACGCCCAGGCGAAGGAAGATCCGTTCGGTCCGTGCCCCACTCGGACCCCTCGCCGGGCATCACACCGCGCGTCCGGACGGCGGCCGGGCGGACGTCATCCCGCGTTCTCCTTCGGGGTTTCCCCTTCGGCGGCTTTTCCGGCGGAGCACACGCGGCGGCCCGCACTATGGCGCAGAAGCCGAACTGTGGGCGGGACTCGGCACTCCCGCCCACCCTGCCCCACCCCTCACCCCCGTCGGACTACCGCAGGCCCCCGCTGCTCCGCGCCGCGGCCGACAAGCAGCCCGTCGAGTGGGAGGAACCCGAACCCCCGGCCCCGGATCGCCGGGATGAGATCAGGCAAGGCGGTGGCATCCACGGTGGACGCGTCGGCGGAACTGGTCCGTCCCACGTGCATCAGCACGATGGCGCCGGGGACGAGGGCGTCGAGCACCCGCCCGACGACACGTTCCGTCGTGATGCCACCGCCGGCGCCCTTCCACCCCAAGGTGTCGACGGTCCAGCGGACGCAGGTGTACCCCTCGGCGTTCACCTCGGCGACGCACTCCCGGTCCACCTCCCCGTAGGGAAACCGGAACAGCCGCACCGGCGGCCGCCCGACCGCCCGCTCCACGGCCTCCGCGGCCGACCGCACCTCTTCCACCCGCTGCTCCCGGGTGAGGCCCGGAAAGGCGGGGTGGGTCATGGAGTGGTTGCCGATGGGGTACGCGCGGGCGATCCGGCGCGCGGCGCCGGGGTGCACGGAGGCGAACCGCCCGGTCATGAAGAACGTAGCGCTGACCCCCCAGGCCCCGAGCACCCCCAGCACCTCATCGACACCTTGATCCCCACCCCCACAGTCAAATGTGAGGGCAACCTTCCGCTCCCGAGTGGGCACCACCTCCATGTCCCGCCCGTCGAACGCTCCCTCGTCACCCCGGGCCACCCCACCCCACCGGACAACCCCCACCCCGGCCGCCCCGGTGACCATCCGCAACAACCCACGCCGCCCCACGTCCCCGGCCAAGCGCCCGCCCTCCCGACAGAGTCTCCGAAAGGATCACTCTGCAGCGCAGCCACCACCCCTCCGCCCCGCCGTCCCCACCGAGGCGCACGGAGTTGACGCACGAACGCGTGAGATTGCCGCCCGATACCCGACTCGCGATACTGAAGAACCGGGATGCCATGGAGGGGGGCCCGATTCAATCGGTGCTGGAGAACATCGTCATCGGCCTGGTGACCAGCTTTCTCGGCGGCGCGTTCGTGTGGCTGTGGGAGCGGGCCAAGCGGACGCGCGAGGTGAACAGAAGAGCGCGCTTCTTCGGCGTCCGCCCCGGCCAGACGTGCCTCGTCGTCCTCGGCAACAAATACAACGCCCCCAAGGCGACCGCCTACCCCGACACCCGCGCCGCCGTGGAACTGGCCCTACTGGCAGGCGAACTGGGCTGCGACGTCACCGTGGAACCCGGCAACTACCGTGGCGGCAACGGCGACCGCACCGAATTCTGCGTAGGCGGCCCGGAAGGCGGCGCCAACGTACGCACAGGCGGCCACCTCGCCGCTCACCTGCCCGGCGTCACCCTCCACCCCTACAACACCGCGGGCGCCGACTCGATCGCGATAGAAGTCGACGGCGAAAAACACCTCTTCGACCGCGGCAACCGCGAACACGTCCTCGTCGCCAAGTTCACCCCCGCCGAGTCCACCAGCCCGGTCTTCCTGGTCTGCGGCCAAAGCTCCCTGGCCAACCTGGCCGCCATCCACTACCTCCGCCGCGAATTCGCGACAGTCGCCGAAAGCATCCCGTCCGTAGAGCGCTTCTGCATCCTCATCACCGTCTCCGACACCCACACCTACGCCCACCACCGCGCGACCCTGAAACGCGACGTGACCACGGCGGCCTTCACGGCCTGAGGGTCCCGCCCGGGTCTCTGTCGCGCACATGACACAGGGTGCGCCCTCCGCACCGCACGCAAAAGACCCCGGACCGTAACCGGCCCGGGGTCCTCGCCCAGGTGCCCCCGGGCAGATTCGAACTGCCGACACCCGCTTTAGGAGCGAGGTTGGGCGATCACGGGCGTGACCTGGGTGGTGTGCACTCAGGCTGGTCTCATCTCGTCGCTCCACTCGGCACTGTGGATCCCCGTAAGTCCCCGCCTGTTCTGGCACGAGAGTGGCACGGGTGAGCTGCCTGCCCTTGACGAGCGGAACGTATCAGCGTCGCGACCAACGGTGCCATTTACCGGTGAGCAGGCGGTTACATCCCATGAGGAGAACGAAGCACGCTGCGAGCAGAGCTAGACATTCGAAGAGATCAACACTCACGCCACGATGGGCTACGGCGAGCACCCCGCAGGCTAGGCCAAGGAAACAGACGGCCAGCAAGAGAAGGAAGGCAAAGAAGGCGATGAGTGGACGCAGCGCTTGCATGTTGGCCTCTCGACTCGACTCAACTGGCGACCCTAGCAGTGGACTTGACCGCGCCCGCACCTGTCCGCCCTCCTTGACCCACACCTCTCCCGGCTCCCATCCCGTCTGCCTTCGACCCACACGCATGTGGAGCGGGCGTGGTCCATGGCGTCCAGGTGGAGCGCGCCACTGTACGAACGACCTGGACGCCATGGGCCGCGTCTGCTCGGCTTGTCCTGGGTCGAAGGTAGGCGGGATGGGAGCCTCCCCACGCACGCCACGATGCACCGGCACCCGCAAGCGGCGCCCCCTCCCATCCCGGAGTTGGAGCGCCCCCGCCGGAGGCATCGTTCTGACCCTCACCTTTCCCGGTCCGCCGTACGATCAGTGGCGCGGGTCCGCCGCCGGGCTGCCCGGCGCCGTAGGCAGGCCGGGCGAGCCCGAGCGAGCGGCCCCGCGCGCCGCGCCGTGCGCGGCGGGCCTTGATGAGGTAGAGAAACTTGTAACAGTTCTTAGGCGATCAGCTTGCGTCCATCGTGAGACCGGACATGAGGGGCATCATCCCGCATCGCATCCTGTACTCGGATCGCAAAAACGTCGGCCATCCGCTCAGAAGCTTCTTCCACCGTCAGCCACTCGATAGCGGTCGATTCGTCGGAAAGCTGCTCTCGTCCTTCTTCTACGTGGCACCGGAAAACCAAGGCAACGATTCCGCGCGAAATGTTCTTGTAGACACCGGTGAGTCGGTCTGCCTGCACCTTCAGGCCCGTCTCTTCGTAGACCTCGCGCCGGAGGCCATCCTCTGGGCTTTCGTCCAGCTCAAGCACCCCGCCGGGAGGCTCCCACGTGCCGTTGTCGGCCCGACGGATCGTGAGGACCCTGCCATCTTCTCGGGTCACGACTCCCGCCACGGATACCGAGTGAAGCGGCGTTGACCCTGTTCCCGTCTGGCTGCTACTCATGTATAGGAGCATAGGAGACTGGTAAGGACTATGGCGAGTAATGGCACGGGTTCCTCGGGCAAGCCGAAGTACCTCCAAATCGCGGACGACCTGTCGGAGCAGATCCGAGCGGGTGTGCTCGCTCCCGGGTCGGCCGTCCCAAGCGAGACGGAGCTCATGAGTCGGTATGGCGTGGCCTCCGGCACCGTGCGAAAGGCGATTGCGGAACTTCGAACGACACAGTTGATCGAGACGCACCATGGTCGGGGGTCCTTCGTTCGATCCCGTCCGCCGGTGCAGCGCAAGTCCTCCGACCGCTTTCGGAGGGCACACCGCAAGGCAGGCAAGGCGGCCTACCTTGCTGAGGCTGAACAGTCCGGGGGCAAGCCCTCAGTGGCAGTGTTGTTCATCGGGCCGACAGAGGCGCCGGCTGAGATCGCGGATCGACTCGGAGTCGGCCCTGGGGCGAAGGTGCTTGCTCGACGGCGTCGCTACTTCCGGGATGGTGTCCCGACCGAGGAAGCCACTTCCTACCTCCCCTGGGAGGTCGTGAAGGACGTCCCAGAGATGTTCCAGGAGAACCCAGGGGGTGGCGGTATCTACGCCCGACTGGAGGAGCACGGGCACATGCTCGCCGAGTTCAACGAGACAGTTCGGGCGCGCCTGGCCTCCAAGGCGGAGACTGCGGCCCTTGCTTTGAGCCCGGGGGCGCCCGTGATCCATCTCGTGCGCAGTGCTGTTTCTGATGAGGGCAAGGTGGTGGAGGTGTGCGACACAGTGATGGCTGCTGATCAGTTCGTCTTGGACTACCGCTTCCCCGCGCAAGACTGACGCTCCGTCACTTCGACCCATCCCGAGATTCTTTCTCGGGGTGGGTTGACTCCTGTACATGAGTCGGGCACTCTTCTATCACTCACTCATGTACATGAGTGCAGGAGTTGATCTCAGTTAGAGGATATGGTCATGCCGTCCTTCAAGATCGACCTTTCGACCGCTGTGGTGTTCGTCGCGACGCCGCCGGTTCCGAAGCTGGTGAACAAGCAGACCGCTGAGCGCGCGGTGGACCGTGAGTCCGGTGCTGGCCTGTCCACGGTGGGCCTGCTGATCTCGGATGAGGGGGAGGGGAACCTGTACCAGGTGACCGTTCCGGAGACGGGCCTCCCCGAGGGTCTGGTCCCGGGTACGCCGGTGTCGGTGGTGGGCCTGAGGGCTCGGGACTGGGAGAACGAGTTCAACGGTCAGAAGCGTCACGGGATCTCGTTCCGCGCGGTTGCGGTCACGGCGGCGGTCTGACGATGACGGACATAGCCATGGTCCTCGAAGCCTCGGGCGCCTTGGCCGGTGCCGGTGGCTTGGGGTACGCGAAGGTCCGCGCGCCCCGTGTGTACTGGTCGCTGGTCGGCATGCCGGCCACCTGGGGTCGGTTCACCTGGACGTATCGCTCCACCATGGACGTGTGCGGGCTGACGGTTCAGCCGTCCGGTCTGCGGGCGTTCATGGTCCGCAACGTTGCCCGCCGAGAGGTCCAGCAAGTGCCGCCTCGCATCCGCCGGGTGCGCGCAACACTGACCGGGCTTCGGGTCACGTTGCGACTTCCGGCCGGGTTGGAACCGGCGGACTTGGCGGCGGCCTCGGAACGGCTGCGCCATGCCTGGGGTGTGCACTCGGTCCACGTGATCGAAACCCGGCCCGGCTTCGTGGAACTGCGCATGACAGGCTACGACGTGCTTCGCCGCGTGCGGATGCCCCGTAAGGCCCAGCCGGCCGACATGGTGATCCCGGTCGCGCTGCGGGACGATGGCACCGCGTTCGTGCGCGACTACCGCACGGTCCCGCACGGGCTGACCTTGGGCGCGAACCTGTCGGGCAAGTCCATGTTCCAACGCAACCTGATCAAAGGGTTGGCGTCGCTGCCGGTCGCGCTGGTCGGCGTGGACTGCAAACGCGGCGTCGAACAGTCCGGCTACGCGCCGCGCCTGTCGGCCCTGGCCACAAACCCCGACCAAGCGGTCTCTCTGCTGAACGTGCTGGTGGCGGAGATGGAAGAACGCTTCGATCTCCTCGCCGCACACGGTGCGGTGGACGTGTGGGAGCTGCCGGAGAAGGTACGGCCGGTGCCCATCGTTGTCCTGGTCGATGAGGTCGCCGAGCTGTTCTTGACCGCCTCGAAGAAGGATGAGGAACGCCGGGATCGGCTGGTCACTTCACTGATCCGCCTTGCCCAGATGTCCCGCGCGATCGGCATCTACCTGGAGATCTGCGGACAGCGCTTCGGGTCCGAACTCGGCAAGGGCGCCACCATGTTGCGCGCTCAGCTCTCCGGCCGGGTCGTGCACCGGGTCAACGACAAGCAGACCGCCGAAATGGGCCTTGCGGACGTCGCCCCCGAAGCCGTTCCGGCCGCGTGCCTGATCCCGGCCGACCGCCCCGGTGTCGCGGTCGCGGCCGACTCCTCAGGGGGCTGGTCCCGCATCCGCACCCCCTGCATCTCCGCCGCCGAAGTCGTCGAGGTCTGCCAGCAGTACGCCCACCTCGTCCCGGACTTCCCCGCCCTGGAGCCCTTCCGCCCCCACGTGCCCACCGAAGCACGCACCGGCGACTGATCCCCCCTCCGCACCAACGGCACACCCGATCTTGTGCCGCGTCTCTACCCCGTCATGCCCAAACCCGCATCGACTCGAAAGGGAAAGACAGTGGAGCGCTGGAAGTTCGACATCGCCATCAAGCTGGGCGACCGCTTGTACGCCTTTGACGGCGACACCTTCACCACGGACGGGGCCGACCCCCGCGACCTCGCCCGGCTCGCCCTGACTGAGCTGGTGGAGAAGTACCCCCAGTTGCGGGACGG